>DKEY01000055.1 GCA_002469305.1 Sulfurospirillum sp. UBA6810 | reverse complement strand
ACTTTTGCGATATTTGGATTTTTGGGATACGGGATAAAATTTGATGGTTTAAGTTCTCCGTAAGTGTGTGGGATGTTGGCATTTTCAAAGACGACTCTGTTTTTTTCTATAATCATTTTTGCTACATAAGCACTACTATACTCTCTGTGTATGAGACTATTTGCTACTGCTTCACGAAAGATTTTATCTCTTAGGCTTATGCGCACATCTCCTTCAAGATAAAATGGATCACTCAGATGTTTTTTTGCAAACTCCATCATTTTATAGTAGCTCTCTATAAGATTGGTCGAGACTATCTCCCTATCATCATATCTATCTAGATTTACTTTTCGAAGTATTAGGTCTGTTTTATGATGAGGCAAGACATTGACTATCGTCTCATCTTTTCCAAAAAGAAGTATAGCTCCAAGTGTGAAGCCCTCTTTGTTTGTAGTTTTATCCACCTTGTAAAGTCCAGCACTTTTAAAAAGTTCAAAATCACTAAGCCCTTCCCAAGGATGAGTATCGACTCGTCTATTTGATGCTACTATACGTATCCTTTTTATAAGCTCTAAGTCAAAATCTTCCATAGTAGCATATGGAAATATCTTATCTTCTGTGTGATTATCTTGTTTAAAAAGATAAAGTTTGGCTATATTTGCATTTTGTCCTGTGATATTGATATCGCTGTCGTTGTTTCTGTCAAATATTTTCCCATTTAAACTATGGACTGATGGACTCACGGGAACTTCAATATGTAAAATTTTTTTGTTGTCTATCTCTAAAGTTTCTATGTTTATCATGCTATTTTTTCATTCCAAAGATACTATTGATTTCTATCAGTTCTAATACATTTTGTTTATATTTGATAGTTTGATTTCCTCCATAGTTTTCTACTACAAAGTAATCTTTATATTTACTATCTATCTCTATATGTTTGTTTTGGTACTCTTTAAATATCTTATGACTTATTAGCCACGCTTTGAGTTCACTTACTTTTGAGATATTTGTGTAGATGCTTGATGCTTTTATCTTTGCTACTATCTCACTTGGTGTATAGCCTGTATTTGATTTGTATAAATTTTCTATATTTGAGGGAATAAGTTCTTCTTTAGTTAGGCATCTATCTAGACTTGTGTAATATATCTTTAGTTTTTTGTCATGCTCAAATGCTCTTTGGATATTGGCATAGCTACCTTTACTTTTTCCATCCCATATCACAAAAGAATAATCTGTGTGAGTTGTCATATAGTTATCTTTTGCTGTTTGCTTTTCTCTTTCACTCTTGATGTTTTTGTCGTAGTCCACTCGGTTGATAGCAAAAAGATTTGAAGAGATATTTCTTGGTCTATCGTATATGGTGCATATGGTTATATTCGTGTAGCTATTTGATGCAAAGTATCTTTGAGTAAGTATATCTACCCCATCAGCATCACCTACATGTACATGTATATTTTGCGCTATGATTTTATCAAAACTTTTTATCACTTCAAATGGAAGTGTTTTGATAGAGATAGAACCACTCACAAATACACTATTCATCTTTTTACATCCTTAACAACTATTAAAAAGTAGTTTAACATATGAGTTGCATCATATAGCTTTTTTAATACAGTAAAAATTGTACTACCATTTCCAAATACATCATCTATAACAAGATATTGAGATTTATCATTTTCTTGTATTTTCTGTTCATCAAATATATATTTTGTTTTTGCATGCTCTAGCGACTCTTCAAAAGTTGTTAAGCTTTTACTATCTACTTTATCATTTGGATTTTTATCAACTATCTTGATGATTTCTTTTTTTGATATTTTTGATAAGTTATTGGTTATCTCATCTGGTATTTTTGTACTTGATGGTATGTATGTAAATTTCAAATCATCTGTTTTGTTTTCAAGAGATGCAAGATATGTCTGAAATATTGCAGTAATCTCTTGAATATATTTTTCTTTTTCAGTTTCATCAATTGGAGGATTTTTAAAGTTTTTGATTTTATATACCATATTTCCAAAATATGTATTTTTGTATTTTATGTTTCCTCTATGCTCAAAAGAGATTACTCTAGTATGAGGTTCTCCAAAATCTTCTATAATTTCAAATTGCTTATAAAAGTCTAAAATTATCCCTATTCCTATCTCTATGCTATCATAATAGATTTTTACAAGTAATCTATCTGATTTTCTTTCTTTATCTTGCATATAGTTTAGTACAGGATTATTTATATTTATAGGTATATTTTGTTTTGTAATGATTTCAAAGTTTATTTTTGAAATATCAAACATTTAACTTTCCTAAATACCACTTGTACATTTTCTCTATTCCTTGCTGTAACTCTATAGCATGTTCCCATCCCAAACTATGAAGTTTTGAAGGATCTGTGAGTTTTACCATCGTTCCATCTGGTTTATCTGCATTAAACACAAGCTTGCCTTTGAAACCTACTATATTTTGGATAATTTCCGCTAACTCTTTTATGCTGATATCGATCCCTGTTCCTATGTTTATGTGTGTATTGCGAACTTCGTTCAATTTTGAATGTTGAATGTTGAATGTTGAATTATTTTGTTGTGTGATTTCTTCAAAATTAATTCTTTCCATGAGATAGACACAAGCATCTGCCATATCCTCTGAGTATAGAAATTCGCGTTTCGGAGAACCCGAACCCCATATTTCTATACTAATTTTGAATTTTGAATTTTGAATTTTGAATTGTTCGATACCGTATTTTTCTAGGATATTTAGTATTTCTTCTTTTGTGGAGTTTCCTGTGATGCCTTCTATTGGATTTTTGTTTAAGTCTTCTTTGATTTTATCCCAGTTGTTTTCTTCTAAACACTTTCCTAGATGTACTTTTCTTATAAGAGCAGGCAGGACATGTGATTTTTCAAGGTCAAAGTTATCATTTGGACCATAGAGGTTTGTTGGCATTACAGAGATAAAGTTTGTGCCATATTGGAGGTTGTAACTCTCACACATCTTAATGCCAGCTATCTTTGCTATAGCGTATGGCTCATTTGTATATTCTAATTCATCGGTCAAAAGATACTCTTCTTTCATAGGTTGTGGTGCATTTTTAGGATAGATACAGGTTGAACCTAAAAAGAGGAGTTTTTTTACCCCATGAATATAGCTTTGGTGTATGACATTGTTTTGAATAGCTAGGTTTTCATAGATAAAATCAGCTCTGTAAGTGTTGTTAGCAACTATGCCGCCCACTTTTGCAGCAGCTAGAAATACGAACTCAGGCTTGTGTTGTTCGAAGAATTCTGATACAGCTAATGTATCTAGTAAATCTAGTTTTATATATGATACTTCGTTCGTCTTTAATGTTGAATTTTGAATTTTAAATTTTAAATTATCTTTTGGAAGTCTATTGTGATAGTTGGATATGATATTTGTGTAGCCTTTTTCTAATAGATTTTTTATAATAGCACTTCCTACTAAGCCTGTGCCACCTGCTACAAAAACACGGGAGTGTTTTTGTAATGCTAAATTTTGAATGTTTAATTTTGAATTATTTTCCAATTCTAGTTTCCTTGTGAACTTTTTACTATACTTGTTAAGAGTTTTATAATCTCTTCTATCTCTTGTAGTAATGACTGTACATGACTTTCACTAAGATTTAAATAATCAGTTTTTATTAATAAGTCTATCCAGTATTTAGTCTCTCTTGCTTCCTTGCTTGCTATTGACATTTTAGCTATAAAATCTGCTTTAGATTGTCCTGCTTGAGCTTCGTTTATATTAGCTCCTATAGAAGTACCACTTCTAAGAAGTTGTTTGGATAATACATATTCTTTTTTATCATCGCATAAATATTTATAAAGTTTTACAACTCTAATAGCAAAATTAAATGATTTGTCTAAAATAATATTATCTTTCATAAATCCCTCAATTAAACATTAAACATTCATAATTTAACATTAAATTTGTCCAAAATCTTTTATCTCTTTTAGACATATATCATATCCTTCGTGATATAACTTTTTACGGTTGGTTTTAAAGTTGACTCTATACCAAGATCAACCTTTTTATGAAGATTATCTTCAAGATAGCGCTTCAATGCAAAAAAACTTCTAAATTTATTTGTACTTTCTATTTCGACAGCTATATCTATGTCACTTTCCTCTGTTTGTTCATCTCTGGCATAACTGCCAAAAAGTCCTATTTTTTGTAATCCAAACTGATCTCTTAACTCTTGCTTATGTGTCTTTAAAAAATTGATAATAAATGTTTTATTCATCTATCAATTCCAACTCTTCTATAAATCTAAAATCTTTTTTATTGTAAGTCCACAGTGGTAAATCATATACAAGACAAGTTGCTGCGATGATTGCATCATAAATTCCCATACCATGGGACAAGGTATATTTTTCAATCAAAATATCTGCCAAGTCCAATATAGACTGATCCATATCCAAAAGCTTTACTTGAGATAATATTCTATTGATTTTTTTAAGTTCTCTTTTATTAAGAGCTCCGGCCTTAAACTCCAACTTCACTACAGAACTTATACAAAAACCTTTTGATAAATCAAAGTCTATCTTTTCTTTAGAGAAGTCTATAAGTAAGCAGGTATCTAAAAAAATCATTTATTTCGTTCTCTTCTTAAGCTATGCACATACTCCGATACATCCTCTACATGACTATAGGGTTTCACATCACTTAAATCTTCCCCATCATCTTCATACTCAATCTTATGTAAATACTTCATAGGATCTTTTTTAGTATAAACAAGCTCATCACTTTTTTTATGCATATCAAAAAAAACTTTTATAGCTTCATTTGCAACAGCTTCAAGAGATTTTTTTTGTTTTTTTGCATACTCTTTAAACTTTTTTTCCATCTCAGGATTGTCTATTTTTATAGCTAGCATAACTGACTCCTTTTCATACTACAATTCTAACAAAATCACTCATAATAACTCATGATTTTATATCCACCCTCTTTGAGGTAAACATCTTTAGTCATCAGTTTCAAGTCACTCTCCATCATATCATTGACTAAATCTTGTAAGTTATACTTTCTACTCCAACCAAGCTTTTGCTCCGCTTTGCTAGGATCTCCTAAAAGTAAGTCAACTTCTGTTGGTCTAAAATATCTCGCATCTACTTCGACAACTGTCGAACCGATGCAATTTTGAATGTTTAATTTTGAATTTTGAATTAAAGAGTTGTATCTAGTTTCATCAATACTCTCTATGATACCTTTTTCATTTGCTCCAGTACCTTCAAATCTAAGAGTTATCCCAACATATGCAAATGCCATACGCACAAAATCTCTTACCATAGTGGTTTGACCGGTAGCGATAACCCAGTCTTCAGCTTCTGGTGCTTGTAAAATCATCCACATCATCTTCACATAATCTTTTGCATGTCCCCAATCACGTTTGGCATCAAGATTACCAAGGTAGAGTTTATCTTGTAGTCCTAGCGCTATCTTAGAAGCAGCACGTGTTATCTTTCTCGTAACAAACGTTTCGCCTCGTACTGGTGACTCATGGTTGAAAAGGATACCATTACAAGCAAACATACCATAAGCTTCACGATAATTGACAGTGATCCAATACGCATACATCTTTGCAACTGCGTAAGGAGAACGTGGATAAAAAGGTGTAGTTTCTTTTTGAGGAGTCTCTTGTACTTTGCCGTAAAGCTCACTCGTACTCGCTTGATATATCTTCGTTTTTTTCTCTAGTCCTAAAAGTCTTACTGCTTCAAGTATTCTAAGAGTTCCAGTACCATCAGCATTTGCAACGTACTCTGGTGTTTCAAATGAAACAGCCACATGACTCATAGCTGCTAGATTATATATCTCATCTGGTTGACACTCAGCGATGATGCGAGTAAGATTCATAGAATCTGTCATATCCCCATAGTGTAGTACTAAGTTTCTATTTTCTACATGTGGGTCTTGATATAAATGATCAATTCGATCTGTGTTAAAAAGTGAGCTTCGTCTTTTAATCCCATGTACTATATAACCTTTTTTAAGTAAAAACTCTGCTAGGTAGCTTCCATCTTGTCCTGTGATTCCTGTTATAAGTGCTACTTTCTTTTCACTCATTTATATTCCTTCTCTATTATAATCATCTTCAATTCTCTCTATATCATCTTCACCTGTGTAGCTTCCTACTTGGGCTTCTATTATAACTAAGAGTTCATTAGTATCATTTAAAAGCCTATGCATATCTCCTGCTTTTATATATGTTGATTGGTTTTGTTCCAATACAAATATTTCTTCATTGATAGTTACAGTTGCCCTACCACTCACTACAACCCAGTGTTCATTTCTATGTTTGTGCCTTTGCAAGGAGAGTCTTTTGCCTGGTTTGACTTCTATGCGTTTTATCTTGTATCCTAGTGAGTCTTCAAGTATCGTGTAGCTTCCCCATGGTCTATACCCAGTTAAGTGTATATCTGGTAAAGTAGAGTCTTCTTGTTTTAATCTAGTAACTACCTCTTTTATCTTTTGGCTTGATCCTTTTTTTGAAACCAATAGAGCATCGCCAGTATCTACTATGATAGTATCTTCTATATCTATCGTGTGGACTGATTTTGGAGATATGATGAGATTGTTGTTTTCATCATTTGGTAACTCTTCGCAAAGTGCATCAAAACTTCCAACGTCACTCCAACCTATATCTGAGGGAACTACTTTTACTTTTAAACTTTTTTCCATAACAGCATAATCTATAGACTCATTTGGAATTACTTCCATATGAGAATGTTGAATTCTCAATGTTGAATTTTGAATTTTTTTATTTTCAAATGCAACAAGACATGAATCATAAATTTCAGATGCATATCTTTGCAATTCTTCTAAGAACACCCCTGCTTTAAAACAAAACATTCCACTGTTCCAGTAGTATTTTAATGGTAAATTTTGAATGTTTAATTTTGAATTTTCTTCAATATAGCTTTTTGCTACTTCCAAATCTGGTTTTTCTTTAAAACATTCAACATTCATCATTAGACATTCATCATTTTCAAGCGAAGCTTGAATATACCCAAAACCTGTCTGGGCAAAAGTTGGTTTTATCCCAAAAGTCACAAGATAGTTTTGCCCTGCCAACTCTTTTGCTCGCTCAATCACTTTTTTATAAGAGGCTTCATCTTTTATAAGATGATCACTTGGTGTTACTAGCACAACTTCTTCTTTATCTAAAGATAGACAAGCTAGTGCTATTGCAGGGGCTGTATTTCTTCCTATGGGTTCAAGAAGAAATTTTGAATTTTGAATGTTAAATGTTGAATTTTCTTCTAGTTGGTCTTGTGCTAAAAAGTACTGTTCGGTATTTGAAACTATAAAGTTTTTCTCACAAACCTTTGAGTTTCGCTCAACTGTAAGCTGAAAAAGAGATTTATTCCCAAACAATTTCACAAATTGCTTAGGCATAAGCGTCCTGCTTATAGGCCAAAGTCTAGTACCTGAACCACCACAAAGAATGATATGTGTCATCTATAACCTACCATCTGCATTTTGCAGTATGCATTTTATATCAAACACTACTTGATTTTTATTTTCAAATCTAAGTGTTTTATACTCATCATGAGCAACAGCAAGAACGACTCCGTCATAATTTTGGATGTTTAATTTTGAATTTTGAATTAAGTCAAGATTATACTCATGTTTTACTTCTTCCTTATCTGCCCAGTAATCACTCACATCAACTTTACATCCAAAGTCTTGTAGTTCTCGCACTACATCTATAACTCTTGAGTTTCTTATATCTGGGCAATTTTCTTTAAAAGTAATGCCTAGAACAAGAACTCGTGAGCCCTCTATGGTATGTCCCTTTTTTATCATGAGTTTTATCACTTGATTTGCGACATAAATCCCCATGTTGTCATTGAGTCTTCTTCCTGCTAGGATGATCTCTGGGTTATATCCTACTTCTTGAGCTTTATGTGTGAGATAGTAAGGATCAACTCCTATGCAGTGACCTCCAACAAGACCTGGACGAAATGGTAAAAAGTTCCACTTTGTTCCAGCTGCTGCGAGTACAGCATTTGTATCTATGCCTAAACGGTTAAATATCATACTAAGTTCATTGACAAAAGCGATATTGATATCTCGCTGAGAGTTTTCTATAACTTTTGCAGCTTCTGCTACTTTGATAGTTGGAGCCAAATGAGTTCCAGCAGTAATGATACTCGCATAAAGGGCATCTACTTTTTCTCCTATCTCAGGAGTACTGCCACTTGTAACTTTGAGTATCTTCGTAACTGTGTGTTCTTTATCCCCTGGATTGATTCTCTCTGGGCTGTAACCACAAAAGAAATCTACATTGAACTTCAGATTTGAAAACTTTTCCAAAACAGGTACACACTCTTCTTCAGTAGCGCCTGGATATACTGTGGACTCATAGATGACTATGTCATCATTTTTGAGTACTTTACCTATCGTCTCACTCGCTTTTAAAAGAGGTGTGAGGTCTGGTTTTTTATGTTTATCTATAGGCGTTGGAACAGTTACTATGTAGATATTGCAATCTTTTATGTCTTCCACATCTAAAGTAAATTTCATACCATTGTTCAGTGCTTCATGGACTTGTTTTTCGTCTAATTCAAGCGTTCTATCATAGCCTCTTTGAAGCTCTTCTATCCTCCATGCAGATATATCAAAACCTACCACTTCATACTTTGAACTAAAAGCATGAGCTAGTGGAAGCCCAACGTAACCTAGCCCTATAACACATATTTTTATCATCAGTTTCTAACTCCTATTTGTATATATGTAAAACCTATCTTTTCTAATTTACTCTTGCTATACTGATTTCTTCCATCAAAGATGATTTTGTTTTTAAGTCGTTTTGCTATCTCTTCAAAATCTGGACTTCTAAACTCTTTCCACTCTGTCAAAAGTATCATCGCTTTACAGCCATCAAGTGCATCATATTTGCTTTTTAGGTTTGCAACTTTTTTTTCATTTATATCTACACAAGTTACATTGTTGCCCATCTGAGCAAAACATGCCCCACTCACAAGCCCTACATAACCTGTACCTATAACGCTTATATTCATTCTTGTATCTTTTTTATATAACTCATTGTATTGTTCATGATTGTGATAAGTTTTTGTGTATATTCTAGTACTTCATCAAAAACATCAGCCAATTCATCTTCTATATATTCGTGGGCTATAGTATTTCTAATATCTTTCATAATTCTTAGTTCATCAAGACTTTCAAAAAGTCCTCTTTTATATGCATGGTTGACTGTATCTATGAGAGTTCCTTGATTTTCAAATTCATAAGCATCAAGTGTTCTAAATATCTTTCGTATCAAAAAATCAATCCCTCTACTATAACGTCCACAAAGGGTTTCAAACTTGCCAAACTCATCTATATTGTAGCTCTTTTTTATCCCTATCATCTGGCATTCATTATAAGATATTGTGAGCCATGAAAGTTGCTTTTCCAACAACACGTAGTCTTTTACTAATTTTTCTTTTATCATAGTTTTATTGCCTTTTCAAAAACCAACTTTACAAAGGGATCTTCAAAATTTCCATTATCCAAGATGATATCTATCTTTTGTTCACCAAATTTCTCATAAAAATCCAATCTAAGTTTTCTCAAATCTTTTTTTTCAAGTTTTTTAGAAACTACTAACAAATCTATATCGCCACCTTTTTTTCCATCATCAACTCTACTACCAAAAAGATAGAGAGATGCCTCTGTTGAGAGTTTTTCTAGACTACTTTTAAGCAAAAGCACTTCATCATGGCTTAGTCTCACGGCTCTTTTCTCACTCTTAAAAACACAGGAAATCTTGGCAAGCCATTTTTAGTCAAACCTTGATACTTAAAAGTTATCAATGTTCCTACTTTTGGTGGATTTACTCTTTGTGTATCATCTAGTCCACTTCCTACATGTAAGATTTTACCATCTTCTAGTTTACATGTGATTGAGCCAACTTTATCTTGAAACTTCCCCTCACCATTTTTATATCCTACTACTTCACACTCGCTATCTTGAAAACTCTTAACTTTCAAAGCTTCACTTGTTCTCTTAGCTATATATAAAGCATCTGGATTGCGTATAACAAGCCCTTCTCCGCCCTTGTCTTCTACTTCTTTGAGGAAAGTTTTGAGGTGGATAGAGTCTTTACATGTAAGCTGTTTTATAATGCGTATAGGTGTATTTGTTTTTTTCTCAAGATAATTTTTTAAAACTTCAAGCCTTTGCAAAAGTCCGCCTTTTTGATTTGGCACTTCAAAGATGTTATAAGTTAAGTTTTTCCAACCATCATGAGCCTCTTTTTGAGAAGTGATGGAGCTAATACGCTCAAAGTCTCCTCTTTTACTCCAAAGCTCTCCATCTATGGAAAAAGGAGGAAAATCTTGTATAAACCAAGTAGGTACTGCAAACTCTTTGCCACTGCGAGAGAGAAGCTTTTTCCCATCCCAATACGCCCTTACTCCATCAAGCTTTTCACTCATGAGCCAGCCTTTTACCTCTAAGCCTTCTTCATATGCTTTTAGAAGCAAAAGTTCTGGTTTACTTGCAAAAAGAAAAAGCGGTAAAAAAAGTAAGAGTAGCCACCTCATGGATCAGTTTTCTTCCTCTTTAAAGCCTTTGATAAACTCTATAAAAAATACTAAAAAGATAGAAAGTATAAACCCTGTCACAAAAGCAACTGTGACTATGAGTCTTTTCTTTGGTTTTATAGGATAGTCGTTTGTGATGATTTTTCCTATGACTTGAGTATTTTTATAGTTGTGTGGCAAAAGCATAGATTTTAATAAATTTTTCTTTTCTAAAAGTTCATTTATCACTGATGTTTCCAACTCATCTTTCTTATTTTTCATCTCTAAAAGTTGGAGGTTAAGACTCAAAATAAAATTATTGAGATCTCTTTTTTCCATAAGCTTAAGTGCTGCAAGAGAAGGGTTTGAATCCTCTATCTTTTTGATATTTGCATCTATCATTTCTAGCTGTTTTTTATATCCAATTACATTTTCTTCTTGTAATGAAATTTTTTCATCTAAAAGTGCAACTTCTCGGCTTTTTATATTTTCAATCCTAGAATCAATATTGCTTATCTCTAACTCTCTTCGTTGTTTTACATCATCAAGAATCTTTTGATGCTCTGCTTGAATATATGCTATAACTTTTTGTATCTCTCTAGTAATAGCTTCGTTTGAAATCCCTTCTGCTTTTATCTCTAAAAAACCATCTTGTTTTTTTGGAACGGTAATAGAAGAGATTTTTGCATCAACGTCTTTTTCATTTTTGTACAAATCTATAAATAATACATTGAGTTTTTTCTCTAGTTGAGCTGAGTTATCAAGAAAATTTCTATTATTGTTATTGGTGTTGTCTAATTTATAATTTCCAATTTCCATAAGTGCATTCGCTTCATAAACAGGAGTCTTAAGCAAAGCATACACAACAGCCCCTAGTGTGACGATACATGTAAAGATAACGATAAACCACTTTTTTGCCCATATAGTTTTAAACAGTTCTCTTAAGTTTATCTCATCTTCTTGGATATAATTCATTTGTTCATTACTCATTTTTTACCTTCTCTAAAAAATTCTACATACCAATCTATAAACTTATCGATGCCCTCTTGCACAGGAGTTTGTGGTTTGTAACCCAAATCTGCCACCAAATCACTCACATCAGCATATGTTGCTGGAACATCTCCTGCTTGCAAAGGCAAAAAATTCTTTTCTATCTTTTTACCCAATTTATTCTCAATAGCTTCGATAAAATCCATAAGCTTTACAGGATTATTATTGCCGATGTTATAGACTTTATAAAAATCTGCTGGATTGTCGATGACTCTCACAACTCCCTCAACGATATCATCTATATAGGTAAAATCTCTCAGCATTTCACCATTGTTAAAAACATCTATCGCCTTGCCTTCAAGTGCAGCTTTTGTAAATAAAAACAGTGCCATATCAGGTCTTCCCCAAGGTCCATAGACAGTAAAGAAACGAAGTCCAGTTGTTTTGATACCAAAAAGATGACTATAAGTATGAGCCATCAGTTCATTTGATTTTTTGCTCGCTGCATACAAAGATATAGGATGGTCCACGCTATCACTTGTACTAAAAGGAAGTTTTGTGTTTGAGCCGTAAACTGAAGAGCTTGAAGCGTAGCTTAGATTTTTGACCCCATGATGGCGACAGGCTTCTAGGATATTTAAAAAGCCGATGATATTTGAGTACATGTAAGCATCAGGATTTGTGAGAGAGTAGCGTACACCTGCTTGTGCTGCGAGGTTACATACCGCGTCAAACTTTTGTTCTTCAAAGAGCTTAAACATAGCCTCTTTATCTTCAAGGTTTAACTTTATAAACCGATAGTTTGGATACTTACAAGAGCTTAAAAGTTTTCCATAAGGGATATCTTTGCCCTCTTTTAAAGAATCAATAATCCCCGTTCGCTGCAATCTTCCATATTTTACATTTTGGTCATAGTAGTCGTTGATGTTATCAAGTCCTATAACTTCATCTCCACGCTCAAGTAGTCGTAAAGCTAGATGAGAGCCTATAAATCCAGCAGTACCTGTTATGAGTATCTTCAAAAATAAGCCTTATAGTATGTTTGGATTTATTTTAGCAAAAAGAAGTGTAAGGCTACTTTAAAGCCTTACATGTAAGATTATTTTTTACACTCACCAAGGCTAAGAGAGTCTCTGTTTTTCTCGATAGTTTTAGTACCTATACCTTTTACCTTTGAGAGTTCATCGATAGACTTAAAGCAACCATTTGTATCTCTATAAGAAATGATCTCTTTTGCTTTTGCCTCGCCTACACCTTTGAGCTTTGCCAACTCTTTTTCGCTTGCATTGTTAATATCAACGCTAGCAAAAAGAAAAATACAACTCATCATTAAACCAACAAAAAACTTCATAAAGACTCCTTAAATTAAAATTTAAGATTATATTATATGAAGTTTTATAAATATTTTATTAAAAACTTCTCGTATTGTTAGTTAAAATAAAAATTTTTTATTTATGTTATAATAAATTAAAAAAAGGAGTTACGATGCAAGCTAGTTTTACGCTTGATAGCAATGAGCTAGATCACTCTTTTATTGACAAACTCAAAGAGATGTTTAAAAATAAACGAATTGAATTATCTGTAACAGAATCCGATGACACAGCTCACCTTTGTGCTTCTGATGTTAATAAAGAGCTCATAACTACATCTATCACAAATATTGAAAATGGCAAGAATCTTATTAAAGCAGATATGAAGCTGTTTCAGTGAAACAAGTTATTTTTGAAAGTATAGCTTTTGCAGATTTTACAAATTGGTCTGTAGAAGACAAGGGAATTTATAAAAAGATAATCTCTCTTATTAAAGATATCGATAGAAGCCCATTTACAGGAATTGGTAAACCAGAAGCACTCAAATATGAATTTCAAGGCTACTGGTCTCGTAGAATTACAGATGAGCATCGTTTAGTATATAAAGTCGATGAAAAGTCTATTATCATTGCGAGTTGCAAATATCACTACACTAAATAAAATATCTTTATTTAGTGAGTTCGGTAGCAGTGCTGTAAAAATGATTGGTAGCTCTCACAAAGCCCTCGACACTCCCACAGTCAAATCTTTGTCCCTCGAACTTATAAGCGATAACTTTCCCTTTTTTTGCCATCTCTAAAAGTGCATCTGTGATCTGTATCTCTCCACCCTTACCAGGCTTTGTATCACGCAAAACATCAAATATATCTGGTGTGAGGATATAACGACCTATGATAGCTAAGTTGCTTGGGGCATCTTTTGGATCTGGTTTTTCAACCATCGTTTCCACTCTATATGTATCCTCTCTTCCATCCACAAGATGTCCAGCTATGACTCCATACTTACTCGTTTGCTCTTTTGGAACTTCTTCTATAGCAACTACACAGCAGTTATACTTTTCATACACTTTAACCATCTGAGCCAAAACACTTGTACTTTGGCTATAACATAAGTCATCTGCAAGGATGACAGCAAATGGCTCTTCCCCTATGAGTGTCTCTCCTGTGAGGATAGCATGACCAAGCCCTCTCATCTCTACTTGTCTTGTATAAGAAAAAGTACATTTATCTATCACTTCTCGTATCTCTGATAGATAATGCTCTTTTGATGTTCCTTTTATCTGGTGTTCAAGTTCATAAGAGATGTCAAAGTGATCCTCGATAGCTCTTTTCCCTCGCCCTGTCACTATCGCCATAGTTTCACACCCTGCACTGATAGCCTCTTCTACTCCATACTGGATGAGTGGTTTTGTAAGCACAGGTAGCATCTCTTTTGGCATCGCTTTTGTAGCAGGCAAAAATCTTGTTCCATATCCTGCTGCTGGAAATAAGCACTTCTTTATCACATTTTTCATAACAGTCTTTTGTCCTTTAGTTTCTCTTTTAGTATCTTTTTACTCTCTTCAACCCCAGGTTGTCCATACGCTTCAACGCCCATCAAATTTGCAACCAAAGAGGTAAGTAACTCATAGTAGTAGATAAATTTTCCGATATTTTTTTCATCAATTCGCTCAAGCGTGATAGTATCTACTGGGATGTCACCTTTTTGTATCAAAGAGTCGATCACAGAATCTGCTTGAAGATTTATAAGAGTATTGAAAGAGAGGTTATTGATGTTATCCATCTCCTCTAAAGCTTCCAGTTTTATATCTGGTATGCTTACATCATAGTTAAAGTCTTCTATCTTCAAAAACGTCACACTCTTATCTCGTAAACCCTCTACGATGAGTTGTAAAAAGGAGTGTTGGTCTTTTGGACCGATCAGTCCCACAGGAGTAAGTCCTACATTAAAGGAGCTGTGAAGTTGTTTTTTACCTAAACTTTCACCCCAAAGCTGTACATACCACTCACTAAAGTACTTAAAACTCTCGCTATAAACAAAAAGTGCATTGATGTTGTATTTCATAGAGTTTTTGGCATAAAATGTTGCTTTTTTAAGGAGTATATCTCGCATATATCCAGCTTCAAAAAAACTCTTTTTTATCTCTAGTGCGCCTTCAAGCAGTGCTTTTATATCTGCCTCTATCAAACACAAAGGCCCAAGTCCCACGGCACTAAGAACTGAAAATCTTCCTCCTACATTTTCGCTTACATGTAAACAAAATGACTTCTTCGTTTTTGCGTGTTTTTCTAGCGAACTTCCTTTGTCTGTCACATAGGTAAATCTATACTCATCAGTGATGTTTTGTGAAGCTAAAAGATTTAAGATGTACTTATATATAGCCATCGTTTCTATGGTAGTGCCTGATTTACTCACTACAAAAAAATGTGCCTTTTCTAACTCTATCTTCTCTAATTCCGTTTTTATAGCTATGGGATCAGTACTCTCTAAAAAATGGATACGACGCGAAAACTTTTTCACATTTTTAAGTGTTCGATATATCGCTTTAAGCCCTAGTGAACTCCCCCCGATACCTATGATGACAAGGTGTTTTATCTCTTTGTTTTCTTTTTCAAATGCCTCTTTAAACTCTTGCAAATACTCAAGATTTTGCTCTGGCAAGTGATAGTATCCAACGCTTTTTTGCTCACTCAAAAGAGCTTCATAAGCACTCACTTGGGGAGAAATATCAAAAAAGAGACGATTTATCACAAGCTTTCCTTTGCTTTTTGGATTAAAGCATTGAGTTTTTCTTCATACTCTTTTGCCTTTGCCTCATCTGTGGACTCAAAGCGGGTTACGAGCACTGGTGTTGTGTTGGAAGCCCTCACAAGTCCCCAACCCTCATCAAAGATAACCCGTACACCATCAACTGTAACAATCTCTTTTATGTGAGGAAAATCAGAAGGAGGATTTTGCAAAAGCTCTTTTAACTTATCTACAAGTTTAAACTTTTGCTCTTCACTCGTCTCTACTTTTATCTCTTCAGTTGAATAGATAAGAGGCAGTTTAGAGATAGCATCATCTACATCAAGCCCATTTTTTATAAGCTCAATCATACGCAAAGTTGCATAGATAGCATCATCATAACCAAAATATCTGTCATTGAAAAATAGATGTCCACTTACCTCAGCAGCAAAGTCAGCATGAAGCTCGGCAATTTTGACTTTGAGATTGCTATGTCCTGTTTTATACATCACAGCTTTGCCATAAGAGTTGATAATATCGTACATCACTTGTGAGCATTTTACCTCTCCTATGACTGTTGGATTTTCCATGGTGCTAGAGAAGAGTATCGCCATGATATCGCCTTTGACATTGTTCTTTTTTGTCAAAAAAGCGATGCGATCAGCATCTCCATCATAAGCAAATCCATACTCGAACTCACCCTCAAGTTCTTTTTTGATATCAACTAAGTTTTTTTCTACGGTTGGGTCTGGATGATGATTTGGAAAAGTTCCATCTGGCTGCACAAACAAACCCTTACATGTAAGTCCAAGTTTTTCAAAAATCTCTGGGGCGACAACTCCAGCAACCCCGTTACCACAGTCATATACAAAAGGAGTATCAAAGCCTCTGAGGTGTTCAAACTCTTTGGCTAAAAAGTCTATATATCTACTTTTTGCATCAATACCTTTACATGTAAAATCATCTTCAATGTACATATCTATATTTTTTTCTATCTCACGTCCCAAAGCGTAGATATCTTCTCCAAAAAAAGGCTTTTTATTTATGGTGATTTTAAAGCCATTATACTCACTTGGATTGTGTGAACCTGTTATCATCACAGAAGCATTGGGAGTTATGCCTTCGAAATTTTGGTAGTTTGAGAAGTAATTTACTGGTGTTGCAACAAGCCCCATATTTAAAACTTGGCATCCTGCTTTGTTAAATCCACTTGTGAGGTATTCACAAAGTTTTGGGGAGTGGCTACGTGCGTCATATCCTATGGCTACAACTCCACCTAATGGCTTTACATGTAAGCCTAAAAAGTATCCTATAAGTTTAACGCTTTGTTCATTTAACTCTTGTGGGTAAATCCCACGGATGTCATATTCTCTAAAGATTGATTGCATTTTGTATCGCTTTTTGAAATGTTAAAGTGTAAGATTTTTCATCTTTTAGATTGAGCCTCATTGTATCCAAGCTTCTTTTAAAATCCTCTAATATGATATTGCCCTTGAGTAGTTCATACTTTAAAAACAGCCAATAAGTGTTGAGTACATCGCTCTCACAGTACTCTTTGATCTTCTCTATCTCACCCTCATGGTAAAGTTCAAACACTTGATCCCCACTCACATCATACTTTCCTGGAGCGCCCACCAAAGCACATAAAACATCGAGTTTCAAACCTCTTACCGCTCCAAATTCACTGATATGATCCATCAAATCTACATGAAATCTATCTGTAAAACGGTAACGATAATTATCCCATTTGCTTTTGCCCAGTTCTTTGTTATCGACTTCAAAGTAAGCGCTACATGTAAGGTTGTATTTCATAGCTCGTATCATGAGAAGTGGCACATCAAAGTTGCGTCCATTGAAGGAGATGAGTTTTGGATTGTGTTTGTCTACAAAATTTAGAAAGTTTTTCACCATCTCCTTTTCATCTTTTCCATCAATAGAGCTTACTTTTTTAAAAACTCCAAAATCATCTGCGATAACTGCACTTATAGCTACAATTTTGTGATATGGTAGTGGTAAAAAGGTAGTGCCATTTTTCTCTTCTTGTTCATTCATAGCTTCAATAGAGACTTCAACGTCATCTCCACTGATGTGGTAAGTTTGCCTTATAAGCTCTGCATCTGGGATGGTCTCTATATCAAAAACACATATCATTTAGCGCCTCTTTAGGTAATTTTAGTATAATTATATCTATTTTAATTTTGAAAGACATTATGTGATAAAAGAAAAAATCGAGTATGCAGTAGTAAAGTTTTTTGTTTGGTTCTTAGGGTTACTGCCAAACAAAACAATCTATAAAATCACCTACTTTGTAGCGATGGTCTTTTTTAGACTAGAAAAAAGAAGAAGTACTCTTACTATCAAAAATCTTACTCTTGCCTTCCCTGATAAATCAAAAGAAGAGATATATAACTTAGCTAAAAAATCGTATGAGAGTCTCTCTATGACTTTGGCTGAGATTATTATGTTACTCAATGATAAAATAAACCTAGAAGACAAAATCCTTAACCAAGAAGTTACTTTAGAAAAATTAAAGGCTTTAACAAAAGAGAAGAAAAATGGTGTTGTTTTTGTAACTGCCCACTTCTCAAACTGGGAACTCTTAGCACAGTTTTTACCTAAAAATGGCTATCCTATGATGGGAATTGGACGAAAAGGCAACAACCAACTCATAGAAGACAATTTTACCACTCCATTTAGAGAAAAGTATGGAAATACAAACGTCCACAAAAAAAATGCTATCTTAAAGATTGTTAAAGTTCTCAAAAAAAATGGCTGCATCGGTCTTTTGATAGATCAAAAAGCGGGAAGTGATGAGGGGATAAAAGCTTCTTTCTTTGGAGAACCTGCAGATACAACAACATCCGTTGCTACGCTTAAACTTAAATTTAATCCCATCATTATCCCTATGTTCATAGCAAGAGAGTCTGATGGAAACTACTCGCTCATCATCAAAGATACAAAAGAGGAAGAAAACAGCACTATCGAATCTTTGACACAAGAATACAATGACATCTTAGAAGAAGTCATCAAAGCTTATCCTGAGCAGTGGTTTTGGATGCATAACCGCTGGAGACTTGCTTGAGAGTTTTGATACTCAGCGATGGCAAAGCTGGTCACGTGAATCAATCCATAGCCTTTGCTAAACTTAAAAACTTGGAATTTGATATCATCGAAGTAAAAAACAATCTAAAACTTCTCACTTATATCTTAGATCTTTTTCATATCTCTATCAATTTATTTTCTTTACATGTAAGCAAATCTAACTATAAAGCCATTGTCTCAACAGGCTCAGCAACGTACTATGCAAACAAATACTTAGCAAAAAAGCTAGGTGTAAAATCAATCGCTTTGATGTTACCGCGAGGCTTTAGATATAGTGATTTTGATTATATCTTTGGACAAAGTCACGACAATCCCCCAAAAGAGAAGAACATCATAGAGATACCTATCAACTTTAGCTTTACTACGCCAAAAGGTTACTTGCAAAAAAGTGAAAAACAGAGCCTTGGTATCATCCTTGGAGGCGATAATAAAGTCTTTAAGATGCAAGAAGATACGATCAAAAAGCACCTAGATAATATCTTTGAAACTTACCCCGACCATCTCAAGTACATCACAACTTCAAGAAGAACACCAAAAGAGGTTGAAAAGCTTTTGGAAGATTATGCTTTTGATTATAAGCTGATTTATTCACAAGAACCCACCATCAATCCCATAGGGGATTTTTTAAAAATCTGTGAGGTACTTTTTATCTCTATCGACTCTACTTCCATGCTCTCTGAAGCAAAGGCAAACTCTGAAGCTTCCTTGCATATCATAGACTTGGTAGCAAAAGAAACAGACACAAAGTACCACAAAATAGCCAAAAATATTTTGACACTTGAGGGGAAATTTGACTATATGCCTTATCTGCAAAAGGTTACTCTATGAAAATAGTACAAATCTTACCTGAACTTCATGAAGGCGGGGTGGAGATAGGAACAGTAGAACTAGCCCGTGAGCTTGTAAAACGAGGCTTTGAGTCTGTTGTCATTAGCAATGGAGGAAAGTTGGTCAAACAATTGGAAGCTGAGGGAAGCTTACATGTAAAGTTTGATGTATGTTCTAAAAATCCCTTTACAGCACTCATGCGAGTTTATGGACTGCGAAAAATCCTCAAAGAACTAAAAGCTGATATCTTACATGTAAGAAGTCGCGTTCCTGCATGGCTGGTTTACTTTGCAAAAAAAAGCTTACATGTAAAGATTGTTTCCACAGTACACGGCTTTAACTCTGTGAGTTTTTACAGTTCCATCATGACAAAAGCGGATAGTGTCATCTGTGTGAGTGGGGCGATAAAAGAGTACATACAAGAACACTACAATACCCCTCGTAAAAAAATCACTCTCATCCCTCGTGGGATTGACTTGGAAAAGTTTAATCCACAAAATATAGATGAAACATTTGTCCAAAAATTTAAAGATGAATTTGATTTGCATGGTAAGTTTATCGTCACTACTGTCGGGCGTATCACGCAACTCAAAGACTTGGAAACTTTTATCAAAGCTATGGCACTTTTAGATATCCCAAATGCGGTAGGGCTTATCGTAGGAGGGGTTCGAGAAGATAAGCAAAATTACTTTGAGAGTTTGCAAGAGCTTGTAAAATCTTTACATGTAAACATCATTTTTGCAGGAAGCCAAGAAAAAGTGGCTGAGATTTACTCTTTGAGTGATGTAGTCATAAGTGCTTCCAAAAAGCCAGAGAGTTTTGGTAGGAGTGTTGCTGAAGCACTTACACTGGGCACCCCTGTCATCGCAACAAATCATGGTGGAGTCAAAGATATCATCCAAGAAAATATCAATGGCTACTTTGTTCCAATCGGTGATGAAAAAACGTTATCTAACAAAATATTAATAGCAAAAAAGCTAAAATTTGAAGGTTTTAGTTATATACAAAACAATTTTTCACTACAACAGATGGTGGAAAAAACAATAAATATTTATAAAAGTTTGTCAAAATGATTCATATACTCATGGTCTCTTTAGATTTTATCCCTACTGTTGGAGGTATCACAGCACATGTCTATGAACTCTCACAGGCACTTAAATATCATGGTTGTAAAGTCACTGTCATAACAAGAGCACTCAAAGGTAGAGAAAACTTTGAAGTGATTGATGGCATAGATACATACAGAGTCAATCTCAAACTTTTTGGTGCAAGCTACGGCTTTGTAATCAACAGATTTATCAAAAAACACTTAAAAAGTATAGCTCCTGATTTGATTCATATACATGGGATGAGACCACTGGAGTTTTATAGTATCAAAGATGTTCCTCTTGTTTATACAAACCATACCTCTGGCTATCTTAAAAGGATAAAAAAAGGTGGCTATCGTATCCCTATGCTTAAAAGACTTTTTAACAAACCTCAGCTTTTTTTAGCTCCAAGTGAAGAACTCTTAGATGTCCCTTTTGAGATAAATGCCATCAAAACCTATATCCCCAATGGAGTGATAAGCAAAAAGTTTGAGCGCAATGAGACTGAGAGAAAAAAAATTAGAGCTGAGTTAGGGCTTGAAGATGATGATATTTTAGCTATCTTAACGAGAAGAATGGTTTGGAAAAATGGAGTCAAGTACTTAGCAGAGGCTACAAAATATATAACAAACAAGCATTTAAAACTTCTCTTTATCGGTCATGGTGAAGAGTATGATGATATCAAAGCCCTTTTAGAAGAGAATTTTGAGGGGCGATATTTTATGTTGGGTGCAATGAAACATGATGAAATCATACGTTACTATAGTGCCTGCGATATATCTATCTTGCCTTCTTTGATGGAAGCAACCAGCATCAGTGGTCTTGAAGCGATGGCGGCATCTTTACCGATAGTTGGAACAAAAGTTGGGGGCATACCAGAACTTGTCAAAGACAATATCACAGGATTTTTATGCGAGCCTGAAAACCCAAAAGATTTGGCACAAAAGATTGATTTACTTTTATCTTGCGATTATAAACAACTTGGACAAAATGCTTCCAAAATGGTACAAGAACATTTTGACTGGAATGAGATAGCAAAAAAAACAATAAGTGAGTATAAAAAAGTATTATGAAATGCTCATACTATGACACAATCAATAAAAATAAAAATTCTGAGCATTTCTCTTGCCAAAAGCATAGCTTTAGTGAGAGGAATTTTCACTGGGCTTTACTCAGTGAAAAGGAGATTTGTAGATGAAAAAAATCCTCATTGTATTTGGAACACGACCTGAAGCTATAAAAATGGCTCCTTTGGTTAAAGAGTTTCAAAAACACACCGATGCTTTTGAAACAAGAGTCTGTGTTACCGCACAGCACAGGCAGATGCTTGACCAAGTTCTTGAACTCTTTGATATAAAACCAGATTATGACTTAAATATCATGAAACAAAACCAAGACTTATACGACATAACTTCAAATATACTTTTAAAGATGAAGAGTGTTTTAGAAGATTTTAAACCTGATACTGTTTTTGTTCATGGAGATACAAGCACAACCTTTAGTGCCTCTCTTGCTGCCTTTTACCAAAAAATAGATGTTGCCCATATAGAAGCAGGTCTTAGAACAAATAATATCTACTCTCCATGGCCAGAAGAAGCCAATAGACAACTAACAACTTGTTTAACCAAGTACCACTTTGCTCCAACTGACTCTTCGGCACAAAATCTTTTGAAAGAAAACATTGATGCAAAAGATATCATCATAACAGGCAATACTGTCATAGATGCACTCTTTTTAATTTTGAATAAAATCAAACAAAATGCGAGTTTGGAAAATGAGATTATTAACACTCTGCAAAAAAGTGGTGTCTCTTTTGCAGAAAATCGTAAAATCATCTTAGTCACAGGACATAGAAGAGAAAATTTTGGTGAGGGGTTTATCAATATCTGTGAAGCACTCAAAAACTTAGCCCTAGCAAATCTTGATGTTGATATCATCTATCCAATGCATTTAAATCCAAATGTAAGAGAACCAGTCAATAAAATCCTCTCGTCTATCCCAAATATCCATCTTATAGAGCCTTTAGAGTATGAGCCATTTATCTATCTGATGCATAAATCTTACATCATCTTAACAGATAGTGGTGGCATACAAGAAGAAGCACCAAGCCTTGGAAAACCTGTGCTTGTCATGAGAGAAACTACTGAACGCCCAGAAGCTGTTATCTCTGGGACTGTAAAACTTGTAGGAACAGATAAAGTGCTCATCATAAAAGAGGCTCAAAAACTCTTAGATGATAAAGAAGCATATGAAAAAATGAGCAAAGCACACAACCCTTATGGGGATGGTAAAGCTTGTGAAAAAATTGTGGAGTTTTTTAAATCATGAACATTCTTATAATCCGTTTTAGTGCTCTTGGTGATCTTGTTACATTAGAGCCTACTTTTAGAGCATTTCGCCATTTTTTTTCCAATGCACATATCACATTTTTAACCTCATCCATTGGAAAAGGCCTGTACGAAGATACACCATACTTTGATGAATTTATTATTCATAAAAATTTTCTAGAAACATTGAAGCAAATACGCATGAAACATTATGATCTTGTGATCAATTTACAATGTAGCAAACCTTCTCACTATCTTAATTTATTTGTTCATAAACAGAAAACAATTAATAAATCATTTAATCTTTTTCAAAAAATATTCAAGATAAAAACACATTCTAAAAATGCTTATGAAATGCTTTCTCTTACTCATTGCAACACAAAAGTATTAAAGGAATATTTTAATAATCCTCTTAACACTTTAATTCAGTTTCCTAGTACAAAAGAAGAAGTACAACCAAAATCTATTGCAATTTCAACCGGTAGTAGTCCTAGATGGGGAAGTAAGCAATGGGGTTTAAAAAACTATGAACAACTGATTGAGCGTTTGTTAGCGCATGATTGCACTGTAGTCCTTGTAGGCTCAAAGCTCGAAGAAGCCGATGCGACATACCTCAGTCAAAAATTTCCTTCAATACAAAATCAAGCAGGAAAAACGTCACTGGGACAACTAAAAACACTTCTTGCCACAGTTGTCCTTTACATTGGAAATGACAGTGGTCCTACCCATATTGCAGCAGCTGTTGGAACGGATACCTTGACCATATTTGGTCCGACAGATATTCAGCATTCACCTAAATTTGGATCATATAGAGGCACGCATCTTTATATCAAGCCCTCTTCGGATATTGCATGTCATCCTTGTTATAAAGGAACTTGCCCAACAAAATTAGAATGTATGCGATCAATTCATGTTAATGAAGTAAGTACCATGGTATTAGATCATATTAAAGGAACTTTATGAAGCCCTTAAGAATTGTCCATTGCGCCAATTTTAGCGAATCCAAATATGGTGCCGTATATTATGCAATCGATCGTAAACTTTCAAACGGATTGATTCGCAATGGTCATTTTGTTTATGATTTCAGTTACCGAGAAGTCGCAAAAAATGCAACTTTTTTTAAAAGTAAAAAATTTGGATTGAAAAAAGCCAATGAAGCATTGCTGCAAACACTTGCGAATATTCGACCTGATCTTTTGTTATTAGGCCATAGCGAACTTATTACAATTGAAACATTAAAAAAAGCGAAAAAAGCTTACCCTCATTTAAAGATTGCTATGTGGTGGGTAGATCCTTTTGAAAAAATCGATCATATCCCCGAAAGATTATCTGTAATCGATACCTTTTTTGCGACAACAGGTACAACTTATCTAAAGCAAATATTTGGTAAAAATACTTATGCAACACTCCATTTTTTTCCAAATATATGTGATGACTCTATTGAAGCGCCATCTTTTGAAAATCAAACATATGAGTATGATTTATTGTATATTGGTCGTGAGGATGAGCGAAGAAAAGATTTTCTTGAATTTATTAAATCACTAAAAAAAATCAAACTTGGTATGTTTGGGCAAACAAAAGCTAATCTTTTATTAGGATATCATTATTACGATACTCTACAAAAAACAAAAATTGCACTTAATTTTAGTCGTTTTAACGATATTGAATTATATTCATCAGATCGAATTATTCAATTGACTGCTTCTGGAGTAATGGTTATGTGCCCAAAGATACCATACTTTACACGACTATTTGGAAAAAATGAAATCGTTTACTTTGACTCAAGAGAAGACTTTGAAACTAAATTAAAATATTATCTTACTCATGACAATGAGAGAAAACAAATTGCTATGAGAGGATTCCATAAAGCCCATGCATCTTACAATGAAATACGAACAGCACAATTTATGTTAGAAGCAATTTATACTTTACCTTTCAGTGAATCTTACGAATGGATTGAAGAACATGCTTAAAAAAATACGTTATCAACTTGAAAACTGGTTCTATGCTCAACGATGGAATGCCCCTATTAGCCTCGACGACTATAGAATCAAGGAAAATAAATTTTCTGGGAAAAACCTTAATATTATCTACTTAACACATTTTGACGGACCATTCAGTATCAATAACACGTTGGAACCGCTCAAAGAGATTGGCAATGTTTACAAATTTGAACTAGACCCTCAAATGGATCGAAAAAATTGGTATAAAACAAAAGCTAACCGCAATCAAGAGATGCTTTCATTTGTCAAAAATATAACTGCTAAAGAATACATTGATGTTATTGTCTGCTATCTTTCAGGCTTTAGTACAACACCTACCATTTTAAAGGAAATCAAACAACTCGGTATTCCTATGATCAATGAGAGTTTAGATGATGAACGAAAATTTAAAAGCAAAAAGGGAAAAGATGGTATTTACAAAGGAGTAAAAGATATTTGCCCCTTTTTTGATCTTTCACTCACGACTTCAAAAAGTGCTCTAGTTAAGTATTTGGTAGAAGGGGCAAAACCACTCTACAAAGACTATGCTGGCAATGAGAAGATTTATCGTGATTTACATCTTGAAAAAAAATACGATGTTAGCTTTATCGGTGCAAATTATGGTATTCGCAGTACATATATATCCTTCTTAAAACAAGCGGGGATCAATGTTTTTACAAAAGGATCAGGATGGGATGAAGGCTTTGCTAGTGATAAAGAGATGATTGAAATCTTCAATCAATCCAAAATTGTCTTAGGATTTTCGACCGTTGGTAAAAATGATGATATTAGTATTTTAAAAGGACGTGATTTTGAAGTACCGTTAACCGGTAGTTTTTATATTACAGGTTACCATGATGAACTCAATGGATATTTCACGATAGGAGAAGATATAGAAGCATATCGTACAAAAGAAGAATTATTGGAAAAAATCAAATACTATCTTAATCATCCCGATCAAAGAGAAGCAATTGCACTGCAAGGTTATACAAAAGCCTTGCATAAATATACGGCAAAACAAGCATATGAAAAAATTTTTGGAGAATTGAACTTATGATCTTTATGGATACTAAACAGATGCTAGAAAAAGCTATTCGCTTTTTTTTATTTATTTTTATTCTTTTTATCCCTATGAAAACATCAATTTATCCTATTAGCTTTGGAATCCTCGTATTATTATTTGGAATTTATATTTTCAAAAATAAGCAATTTTCTACTTTTATAACCATTATTAAGGCTAATAAAAAAGTCATTGTGGCTTTTGTCTTAGTTATTAGCTGTATGACTCTTTCAAATATACTAAGTCCGTACTCTACATATGATTCATGGAGAATTATTTTTCACTATATATTTAGATATTTTCTTTTTTTTCTAATTCTATTGTTTTTCTACAAAAAGGCTGTAATTTCAAAGCATTTTATCATCTTAGCAGTATTTAGTTCACTATTACTACAAGCAGTTGATGGTATATTCCAAGCAATATACCAGTACGATTTTATACGGCATAAAGTAGGTTCACTATATGCATATGGCTTATCTGGAGCAACTTTTAATCGAAATACTTTTGGTCTTTTTATGGCTATTGGAGCTTCTTTGGCAATAGTATTTCTTATAAAAAAAGAATATAACAACTTTTCAAATTATAAAAAAGGTTTACTGTACTTTTCAACTATTTTATTTATATTTGGTTTGCTATTTAGTTATTCACGATCAGCATGGATCTTCTTTAATGTTTTTTCAATACTTTTTTTTAGCTTAGAATATAAATCTTTATCTTACAAAGATTTCATCATATCGCTAATGTGCATCTTTTTCATTGTATTCTCTTTTTATTACTTTGATACACTTTATACGAGATTATTACAATTGATTCACCTTAATTCTAGCAATAGGGATACTGTATGGTTAGATAGCCTTCATTTAATCAAAGAACGTCCTTTTTTTGGCTATGGACTCATGACTTATGCAAAAATTGCATCACAAAAAATTTTTAGTGTACATAACAGTTTTTTAGAAATCACTCTTTTTTTAGGACTTTTTGGTTTGATTACTTTCACTTTTCTATTATATGTAATTTTTCAAAAAATTCTTCAAATAAAGAATTCAATTTATATATCATTTTTTCTGTCCTTCTTAACTATTACACAGTTTGATCATAGTATCATTAAAAGTATACCTATGCTTTCTACTTTATCACTTTTTGCATTTTTCATTTATAGTGAAACAAAAGGTGTAAAGGAATTACCAAATGAAATTTCTTAATTTTCTCTACTTTTACTTTAGACTTAAAACACGATCCTTGCATTGTAAAGGACTTCTTAAAGCTCGTGTAAAAAAAGGAGTTGAAGTACATCTAAACAAACCATCAAAATTAACTTTAGGTTATGGAGATGGAATGATTGCTCGTTTTGCATGGACAGGGTTTAATTTAAATTTAATGCATAATGCAAAAATTATCCTAAACGGTGATAGTCAAATTGGTTTTGGAAGTGCCTTATCAATCGATAAGAATGGAATCTTTGAAATCGGCGATCAATCATATATTTCAGCAGGGGCAACTATCCGAGTAGCCCAAAGGATATCCATAGGCAATTATTGTGCTATTTCATGGAATGTAACTATTATGGATAGTGATTTTCACCACTATCAACAAGCCGATGGAACATTGTCAAAATCTACACGAGAAGTAATAATTGGAAATAATGTCTGGATTGGTAATAATGTAATAATTTTAAAAGGAGTGCATATTGGTAATAATGCCATTATCGCAGCAGGTAGTGTTGTCACAAAAGATGTACCTCCATCTACAATAGTTGGAGGTAATCCAGCGCAAACCATCAAAGCAAATATCACACCTATTAATCCTGGATTTAATTAGAAAGCAAGCTTATTTTTTAAAAAATTTTTAATTCTAAATCCAAAATATCGAAATAAATCGGGAATATATCGAATTCTCATAATACGCCTAGAATAAATTTTTTTGTTTGGTTGGAATTCTACATGTTTTGCATTTGTAACAATTTTATCGATCATCGCTAACAAGTTATACTCATCTAAAACTCTTCTTCTAGCCTCTTTAACCGCTTCTAATCGTTTATTATATTCTCCTGAATTTGTAATAATTTTTTTAATTTTTTTAATAGAACCCTTTATATCAGTGGAATCTATTTGTATCAAACTATCTTTAGGAAAATAATCATAGATATTTGGACAACCACAATAAATAGGCACGGTATAGCCTAAAAAAGCATCTGCTAATTTTTCTGTCCAAACATTTTTGCCGATATGATTTTCTATACAAACGTGAAATTCATAATCATCCAATGCTTCAGACTTTTTATCAATCCACTTAAAACCTCTACCAAAGCGTCTTAACTCTGCTATCTCTTTTTCTAAAACTTGTGTAAAAATAAATCGCCGTTTATGCCCTGTATGCCCTTGCTGTTTATTAGAACAAATGGTAGAAATTTTTTTTGTCTTTTTCATAGGTAATATTTGTTTCATTGTATCGTAATCTTCACCATACATCCATATATTACCAGTATGCGAACGCAATGCATTTGGATGTGGTAATATTGAGGCTTCTTGATTTGTAATAAGATAATGAAATTGTTTTGCAAAAGCTCTACCATAACGAGTAATCGAGCTTGGCTCTGTTGTAACTAAAATGGTATTTTCTTTGGGACATTTTAAATTTTCGATTCTATTAGGTATTAACTTAGCCACATCATCAATAATAACCAACCAATCATATTGATCTGATAAAGGGTTAAAAGTAAATTCACAATTACCCCATATTCCTAAACTCCCTGGTGTTTGATTTTTAAAAGGGTTATCCTCATTGGCAGCACTACCTCTGTGTATCAATTTTACTCTTACTTTTTTATCAGAAGTCATTATCTATCCCTTGACAAATAATATGCCCTATGAGTATATGCATCTCTTGAATTCTTGGAGTATCATCACTTGGCACTACAAGATTGATATCACAAAATTCATTCATAGCACCACCATCATGTCCACTAAGACCTATCGTTTTGCATCCCATGTTGCGTCCCAAAGATAACGCTCGAAGCACATTTTTGCTATTCCCACTTGTTGAGATACCTATGATTAAGTCTCCCTCTCTCGCTAATGCCTCCACTTGTCTCTCAAATATCCTATCAAACCCATAGTCATTACCAACAGCAGTCAATACTGACGTATCTGTGGTTAATGCAATCCCAGGAAGCCCTCTTCGCTCAGTTTTATATCTACCGCTAAGCTCTGCTGCTATGTGTTGTGCATCTGCAGCACTGCCACCATTGCCACACAGTAAAATTTTACCACCATTGTTTATCGTTTCACTAGCAATCACACAAGCTGTATATATGTGGCTTTTTAAATTTTCTATCGTTTTTTCTATCACTTCTTTGTGAGCATTCAACTCTTTTTGAATCATATCCATCATAATCTTGCCTTTTCTATTATCTTTGTCGTGCTTTTTCCATCCACAAAATCCACTAAACGTACTTCTTTTGCTACGTCACTTCCAACTACAACTTTGTCTTTATAGTCTCCACCTTTCACAAGTACATCTGGTTTTATAGCGGATATCAACTCATAGGGAGTATCTTCTTCAAATTCCACAACATAGCTCACAGCTTCAATGGCACTTAATATATAGGCTCTATCTTCACTTTGGTTGATAGGACGACTTTCTCCTTTGAGTCTTTTTACAGAAGCATCAGAATTAAGCCCAACGATAAGGATATCTCCAAAGCTTTTTGCAACTTCTAAGTACTTTACATGCCCTACATGCAAGATATCAAAGCAGCCATTTGTAAAGACTACCTTTTTGTTTGGAAAATTTTTCAAAAGTGCTACGATCTCATCTTTTGTTTTGATTTTACTACTAGCAACTCCACTGCGCAAAGAGTGTTCGTACATATCAATCTCATCAAGACTTACTGTCGCACTTCCAAGTTTCCCAACAACAACAGCTGCTGCACTTGTGGCAAAAAGAGCCGCTTCTTTTATATCAAGTCCAGCAGAAAGAGCATATCCAAAAGAAGCAAGCACTGTATCCCCTGCCCCTGTAACATCATAAACTTCACGTGCTACTGTAGGTACTTTTGTGACTTCTTCACCAAAAATTGCCATACCCTCTTCACTTAGTGTGATGATGGCATAATCAAGTTTGCATGTAGACTTTAAAAACAACCCTGCTTTATGTAAACTTATTTCATCTACGATATCGATCTTACTTGCTAAGCTCGCCTCTTTTTTGTTTGGAGTGATGAGAGTTGCACCACTATATTTACTATAATCTTCGCCTTTTGGATCAACCAAAACAAGCTTTTTATGCTCTTTTGCTTTTTCTATGAGTTTACATGTAAGATTTTGTGTTAGCACGCCTTTGCCATAATCTGAAAGCAAAATAGCATCAAATCTTTTTACCATCTTTTCATAAGCACTTAAAAGTTTTTCTTCACTTTGCTCACTTATATCTTCTTTTGATTCACTATCATATCTGATGATTTGTTGGTGTGATGCAATGACACGGCTTTTTTTACTTGTTTTTCTTTGACTTTGTTTGCTGATATCACTTGCATTTGCACCTGATTTTTGCAGCATAGCTAAAAGTTCTTGTCCATTTTCATCTTCGCCAATGACACTGAGAACACTCACGTTCGCACCAAGGCTAAGAAGGTTATTTATCACATTTCCTGCCCCTCCTAGAACTGTTGTCTCTCTTTGTATCTCAACAACTTGGACAGGAGCTTCAGGAGAGATGCGTTCGCACTTTCCCCATAGATAGTGATCAAGCATCAAATCACCTACGACTAGTATATTTGGCTTATAGTTTCTTAATCTATCCATGAATTTTCTTTATATCTTCTATATACGATTTTATTCCCTCTTCTAGCTCAAATCTTGGTGCATAGTCTAGAAATTCGCAGCTTGTAGAGATATCCGCCTGAGTAAAAAACTGATACTGTCCAACAAAAGGATTTGGGATATAGACATCTTCTCTTTGTATATCAAGCTCAGTTTTTAGGATATCTACTATGTCTTGGAAACTTCGAGCTTTTCCTGTTCCTACATTATAAATCCCACTTTTTTTAGGCTTGCATGCTTTTATATTTGCTTGTATCACATCTTCTACATAGATAAAATCTCTTTTTATTTTATCACTACCTTCAAAAAGTTTTGCACTCTCCCCACGTAAGAGTTGTAGTCCAAATTGAAGTACCATAGAGGATGTTTTGTTTTTAAAAAATTCTCTTTGCCCATAAACATTAAAATATCTCAAGCCTACAACTGAAATCTTATCCATATATTTTTTTGCTACATTATCCATCATCAGCTTAGAAAAACCATAGACATTGTTTGGTTTTTCATATCCTATACTAAAAATATCACTATCTCCATAAGTTGCCGCGGATGAAGCATATACCATACTTGCATTCATCTTTACTGCCATATCAAGAAGGCTCTTAAAGGCATTGACATTGGTTTGTATCATTAAAGCTTGGTCACTTACTGTAGTATCAGATATTGCAGCCTCATGAAAGATATAATCAAATTTATAAGTTTCTAGTTTTTTTATATCCTCACTGGAGTTTATATCCCCACTGATTACTTCGCCTCTAAAACCAAGTAAATTTTGAAAATGCCCAAAACTTTTTAAATTACCATTGCTAAAAGTCTCTTCATTTCTAAACTTATCAAAAACGACAACCTTACATGTAGGAAAATTTTCTTGAAAGTAAAAAGCAAGATTGCTTCCTATAAAACCAGCCCCACCAGTTATAAGTACGCACTTGTCATTAAAATCTATATCATTATACTTCATATATATACCTATTTTTTTATAAGCTCAATTGTATCTAAAATAGTTTTAACACAAAATTTTGCTTCTTTACATGTAAGAGTATTTACGAGAATAGTATTTGGTATATTTGCATTTATAGCAGCTTCCATATCGCTACTTTTATCGCCTATCATCCACGAATTTTTCATATCTATACCAAACTCTTTTAAAGCCTTTTCAAACATGCCTATCTTTGGTTTTCTACATGTACAATTTTCTTGTGGATCATGAGGACAGTGATAGACTTGTGAAATTGTTATACCTTGATTTTGAAGCTCTTGCACCATCCAAGAAGTTAATTTTTGAAAGTCATTTTCACTGTAGTATCCTCTACCGATACCAGATTGATTTGTAACTACAATAAGCATATAACCCAATTTCTGAAAATGTTTGAGAGAGTCAAAAATACCATCACAAAACTCAAAATCTTCTACTCTGTAAAGATAAGATTTATCTACATTGATGATGCCATCTCTATCTAAAAATACTGCTTTATTCAAAAAAGCCCTTTTTTAAGTCAAATACTAAGTTCGTAGATTATATCACTTAAAAATTTAGGATACTCTTTTTCTAAAACAGATTGTTTGTTTGCTTCTAAAACTTCGCGAGCTTTTTGAAAGTACTTTTTTGAGTTGATTGTGTCTTTTATAGAATATTTTAAAATTTTGCCAAAATAGTAATTTGCATAAAAATTATTTTCATCTAGTTCTAAAAGCGTTTTTAACTCTTCAAGTGCTTTATAAGTCTGTCCACTTTTTCTATAACTAAGAGCAAGTTTGAGACCGATTTCTTGTTGGGTTCTATCTATCTCAATACTTTTTTCATAAGCATTCAAAGCCTCTTTATAGACACCCATCTCATAATAACCATCGCCTATTTGATTCCAGAGTTCCTTTTTATCGGTTTCTAATGCCCTTTTTTTCAAGTCTGCCATTTTTAGAGCAAACTCCAAGATAGGAGATACGATACTCACTCTTACGGCTTCAGGATTGAGCGCATATGCTCTCACAACCAAATCAAATCCTCGTGAGAGTTCCCCTTTTTTAAGGTAAAGATTTGCTAGTTGTATCGTACATTCTACGTTTTTTGGTTTCTTATCTAATACTTTTTCTATATACTCTTTAGCCGTATCTGTATCCATAGTGTCAAGTTGACAAACACCATAAACTTCCTCAGCATGCACATAAGAAAATATGAAAAAAATTATTGTTAAAAGCCTCATATATCGCCTTTTCCTTGCATTGTGAAAATTATACATTATTACTATTATAGAAAGCACCAAGAGAAATATTGATGTGTAAAAATAAGTATTTTTAAAGGCTAGTGCGCTATAATTGTGACAAATTTAACTAGGAGTTCTTATGAAAAAACTATTATTAATTCTTGTGTTTGCGGCTACATCTCTTCTAGCAGCAGATGGTGCAGCTTTATACAAAAAGTGTGCAGCCTGTCATGGTGCAAAAGCTGAGAAAAAAGCTCTTAACAAGTCTCAAATCATTGCTGGTTGGACAAGTGAGCAGATCGTTGCATCACTAAAAGGCTACAAAGACGGTACATATGGTGGTCCACTAAAGGGTACTATGAAAGGTCAAGTTATTAAGCTTAGTGATGAAGAAATAAATGCTCTTGGAACATATATCTCTAGCTTAAAGTAATCAATCAGGCGGAGCATATCCGCCTTTTTTCTCTTCTCTTCTTTTTAAAATTTCTTTCTTTTTTTCTTCCATCATGATAGCATCATGCAAAGCTTCTTCACTATCTAATTGCGCTCCATCCAAGAACTTTTTTGGGTCATCAAACTGTCCTGTTCTTAAACCCCAAAGAAGTGCCCAAAGTCCAAGAGCTCCTAAAAGTGTTGATACAAAAAGCATCATAGCTATAACCCATCCACTCATTTATATACTTCTTTGAATTGAAACAAGTTCCAATTCAAATTCCTAACACTGAAGCACGAAGCAAAGCTTCTGTAAAATTTCATCATATCCTCCTACTTGATTCTCATAGAATTGCCAACAACGATCAAAGAACTAAAAGACATCGAAAGAGCAGCAACCAAAGGGATTACAAAACCAGCCATCGCTAGAGGCACCGTTATAACATTGTAGAGAATCGAAAAAGCAAGATTTTGCTTGATAATGGCATAGGTATATTTTGAAATTCTAAATATCTCTTTGAGCCCTAAAAAGTTATCATTTATAAGCACAACATCACTTACATTGACAGCTATATCTGTTCCACTTCCCAATGTTATAGCCACTTCACTACATGACAAAGCTAAAGTATCGTTGATGCCATCACCCACCATAACCACTCTTTTACCTTCTTGTCTTAGAACTTTGATAAAATCTGCTTTTTGAGTTGGTAACAACCCACTTTGATGCTTCCTTATCCCTACCTCCAAAGAGATTGTTTTGGCAACTTTTTCATTATCACCTGTAAGCATTAAGACCTCAAGCCCCAAACTTTGAAGATACGATATCGCCTCTTTTGCTCCCTGCCTTGGGGAGTCTTTCAAGCCAAAAACAGCGAGTAACTCGCTATCTTTTGAAAAGTACAATTGTGTGTAGTTTTCATAAGATTTACTTTCTTTACATGTAACGCCAAGTTCTTCCATAAACACCCTATTTCCAATGGCATATGACGATCCATCAAAATCGGCTCTCACCCCTTTTGCCTCTATGATTTTTATATTTTCCAACTCTATACTCTGCATCTGTTCTTTTTGTAAAAACAGCTTCACCCCTTTGCTTACAGGGTGACTTGAAGCACTTACTAAGGAGTAAAGGATATTTTTATCAAAAGAGCCTAGATATTCATGTAAAAGAACTTCTGGTTTTCCACAAGTAATCGTACCCGTTTTATCTAGTACAACAGTATCACACTTTGCAATGCTTTCTAAAAATGTTGCTTCTTTAAAAAGTATCCCTTTTTTTGCTGCTTTTGAAATGCCTACAAGTGTCGCCACAGGTGTAGCGAGTCCAAGAGCACACGGGCAAGCTATGACGATAACTGAAATTGCTACTATCAAAGCGTGTTCAAAAGAATTTGAATAAAAGAACCAAGCAAAAAATGTCAATATAGCTAAAACCAAAATGATACTTGAAAAATATCCAGATATAACATTTGCCAACTGCTCAAGCTTTGGTTTTTTATCCATAGCATCTTCTAAAAGAGAGACTATTTTAGAAAGCATAGAAGTTTGATAGGTGCTTATAGCTTCATATCTGATAACACTATCTAAACAGATAGAACCACTGAGGATTTTATCACCTTTTTTAAGAAGTACAGGCTCACTCTCTCCACTAAGCGTTGCATAATCAAACGAACCCTCTCCATGTGTAACAATCCCATCTATAACTACTTTTTCACCACTTCTTACTTCGATAACGTCTCCTACTGTCACACTCTCTACACCTATGAGTATCTTTTCACCATTTTTTATAACAAGAACTTCTGTTGGCAAAGATGAGCTAAAACTATCAAGTGTATCGACTGCTTTTTTACGTGTAAGGACTTCTAGGTATTTGCCTGCAAAAACAAAAGTGATAATCATCGTAACAGAATCAAAATAAACTTCGCCATGCCCAGTAAACATAGAGTATATAGAGAAAGCATATGCGCTACTAGCTCCACTTGCAACTAAGATATCCATATTGACAAATTTATTTTTTATGCCATAGTAAGCACCTCTAAAATATACCCATCCTGTATAAAAAAGTGTTGGCGTAGCTAAAACAAACTCTGCAAAATTCAAAAGACTTTTTATATCAGCTCTCATACCTGTAAAGTATCCGCTGTATTGGGCTATGGCTATCCACATGATATTCATCGTAGTAAAGATACCTACTAAAAGCCTAGAGTAGTAATCTCTTCTTTTTGCATTTGCTTGTTCTTCTTGCTGTGTTGGGTCATAAGGATAAGCGTTATAACCTATACTTCTTATCGTTTGTATGATTTGAGAAAGCTTTATACTATCACTATCCCAGATTATTTTTGCTTTGTTATTTGTATGGTTTATAGAAGCTTCTATGATACCATCTGTTTTATGTAAAACTTTTTCATTGAGCCAGACACAAGCTGCACAGTGAATCCCATCGATGATGAGTGAAATTTCACTAAAACCATCTTTTTGTTTTACGTATTTATTTACAAAACCCTCCAAATCAAACTTACTCACATCATCACTTATATCACTAGGTGGTAAGAGTGTATTTTCTCCAAGCTTATCATAAAACCCACCCAATCCCTCTTCTGCGAGAAGATGATAAACTCCTTGACAACCTTTGCAACAAAACAATTTGCCATGGTCTTTTATAAGTATTGATTCTTCGTATTCCAAATGACAGTGGTCACAGCGTCTTTTCTTCATAAAACTCTTTTTGTATATTATTTATTAAATTGTCATTATATCGCTACTTTTTATATAATTGACTTACATGTAAAACATTTATGTTAAAATTCTCATAATTATAAAGGGCGAATTATGTTACAAGAGATAGAACTTTTTTTGATTATGCTTATATTTTTAGAGATTTTTGAACTCTTTTGGCAAAAAGGTTCACATATACAAGATTATATAAAAAATCTTTTTTACTTTTATAAAAAGAGTCTTTTTCTTTTTATCATACTCCATCCTTCTCTTTATTTTGTGATATTTGCTCAGCTCTATTTTCAAAATTACTCTTTTGTAGCTTCCTTGCTTACTATCATCAAACTATTTGATGTAAGCATAAAAATCACTATTATGGATAAAATTTACAAGAAAAAAAGTCTAGGGGCACTTGTAGAGGTACTAAGAGACAATCCAAAAATTTCTCCACTACTAAAAGCTTCTAGCCTTATCATCTATCCAACTTTGTTTGTACTTGGCTATATGTATTCTTGACAAAAATCGTGCTTTATTATAAAATTTCACTTTACAACTACATAAGAATTGCAAAAGCAATACTTCTGCAACTTAATACAAATTCACAAACGCTAACAATAGTTTATACTACTAGCTTCTAGCTACTGGCAACTACAAGTTAGCTGGCTTTTTAAGTCCTGCTTAGAGAGCACAATCAAACTAAAAGAAGGTAAAATGGGCGGAAACAACGCATCAAACAACCAAAAACCAAGCAATCCAAACGGAAATTGCAGCAAGTCAAGAACTCACATACCTGTCGAAGGCTATAAGATAGAAGGTCTTAGAAGCACTCCCTTAGATAAACTCATAGAAATTGCACTTGATCTAGAAATAGAAAATCCAAGCGAATTAAAACGTCAGGATTTGATGTTTGAGATACTCAAAGCTCAAGTTAAACAAGGCGGTTTCATACTTTTTACAGGTATCTTAGAAATAACAAACGAAGGCTATGGCTTTTTAAGAGCTATGGATTCAAACTTTAGTGATAGCGTAAATGATGCTTATGTGAGCGCAACTCAAGTTCGCAAGTTTGCCCTTCGTAGTGGTGACATAGTAACAGGACAAGTGCGTCCTCCAAAAGACCAAGAGAGATATAATGCACTTTTAAAAATAGAAGCTATCAACTATCTTCCTATGAAAGATAGTAGAAAACGTCCACTTTTTGAAAACTTAACTCCTTTATATCCAACTGAATCAATCAAACTAGAGTACGATCCACTTAGAATTACAGGCCGTGTTCTTGATTTATTTACTCCTATTGGAAAGGGACAGCGTGGACTTATCGTAGCACCTCCAAGAAGTGGTAAAACAGAGCTTATGAAAGAGTTGGCTCATGGTATTGCTAGAAATCATCCTGAGATGGAACTTATCGTTTTACTTGTAGATGAGCGACCTGAAGAGGTTACTGACATGCAAAGATGTGTACGTGGCGAAGTCTTTAGTTCAACTTTTGATATGCCAGCGGCAAACCATGTTCGTGTAGCAAATTTGGTTATAGAAAAAGCAAAAAGAAGTGTAGAGATGGGAAGAGATGTTATCATCTTGCTAGATTCTATCACTCGTCTTGCACGTGCTTATAACACCGTGACTCCATCAAGTGGTAAAATCCTCACAGGTGGTGTTGATGNNTGCCAATGCCCTTCATAAACCAAAAAGATTTTTCGGTGCGGCAAGAAACATAGAAAATGGTGGAAGTTTAACTATCATCTCAACTGCGCTCATCGAAACGGGAAGTCGTATGGATGAAGTCATCTTTGAAGAGTTNNATAGAAATATCTCTGATAGAAGAATATACCCAGCAATCAACATAATGAAATCTGCAACCAGAAAAGAAGAACTTCTTCTATCTCCTGATAACTTACAAAGAGTTTGGGCTCTTAGAAGTGCTATAAGCCAGATGGAAGATGTAGAAGCACTTAAATTTTTATATGCAAAGATGCTCAAAACAAAGAGTAATGAAGAATTTTTATCCATGATGAATGATGGCTAAAAAAGTTGCGTGCGGGAGTATTTGATAGCGGAGTTGGTGGATTAACGGTCGTAAAAAGCCTTATGGAACACCAACTTTTTGAAGAGATTATCTACTTTGGTGACACGGCAAGAGTACCTTATGGAGTCAAAGATAAAAACACTATCATAAGATACTCACTTGAAGCACTCGAATTTTTTAAAAACTTTGATATAGATATCATGATAGCAGCATGTAACTCTGTAAGTGCATATGCTATCGAAGAACTACGTGAAAATGCACCATTTGAAGTCTTTGGAGTTATCGAACCAGGAGCTCTTGCAGCAAAAAACAAGCTTCAAAACAAAGATGCTCAAATCCTTATACTTGGTACAAAAGCTACTATAAATAGCGGTAAATACACAAAACTTTTAAACTCTTATGGGTACAACAATCTCAAATCATTAGCTCCTTCTTTGTTTGTTCCTATCGTTGAAGAGGGTTTGTTTGATGGTGTTGTTTTGGATACAGTGATGGAACACTACTTACGAGGCATCGACGAACCCGATGCACTTATCTTGGGCTGCACTCACTTTCCACTTATCAGCCAAGCACTCTTAAAGTACTATCCTAACACCTTGCAAATACACTCAGGCGAAGCGATAGTCGAGTACTTGCAGCAGCATTTTCACTTTCATAAAAAATTTAAAGAGACAAAACTAAAACTTTTTGCCTCTGAAAATCCAGATCACTTGAAAGAAATCGCTGCCAAATGGCTATAATTTTTAGCCTTTTGCTCTGTGAAGTGGATGCTGGTAGTCATTTCTCTCGCAGCCACCAAATATAGTCATCGCAGATAAAATCAGTAGTATAGATAGCACTATTTTTTTCATAAATTTTCCCGTTTTTTATCTGTAATTATATATAAAAAGAGTAGAATTAACAAACTTAAAAATGAAGGTTTATAATTTTGTCTGAAGTACTAGCACTAAAATACCGTCCAAGTTCATTTGAAAAACTCATAGGTCAAGACTCTGTTACACAAACACTTTCTTTGGCACTAAATCAAAACAGACTCTCTCATGCTTACCTTTTTTCAGGTCTTCGTGGTAGTGGTAAAACTTCAACTGCTAGAATCTTTTCAAAAGCCCTTGTATGCGATGAGGGACCTACTTCAAAGCCTTGTCAAAAGTGCCCAAACTGTGTGATGGCAAATGAAAACAGACATATAGATATCATCGAGATGGATGCTGCTAGTAGTAGAAAGATAGACGATATAAGAGATTTGATAGAGCATACCAAATATAAACCAAACTCTGCTAGATTTAAGATATTTATCATCGATGAAGTTCATATGCTTACAAAAGAGGCATTTAATGCTCTTTTGAAAACGCTAGAAGAACCACCCTCTTTTGTAAAGTTTATACTAGCAACAACAGACCCACTAAAGCTTCCTGCGACTATACTTTCAAGAACGCAGCATTTTAGATTTAAACAAATAGCAAAAGCTGATATCACCCATCATCTTTCTCATATACTCAATCTTGAAAATGTGGAGTATGAACTTGAAGCCCTTGATATGCTTGCACGCGCTGGGAATGGTTCACTAAGAGATACGTTAACCTTACTTGACCAAGCTATTATCTTTTCAAAAAGCTATATAACTCCTGAAAGTGTTGCTTCTATGCTAGGCTTGTTAGACCCAAATCAGCTAATGATGATATTTGATACTATTTTAAAAGGTGACAAGACTAAACTTATAGAGATTA
>DKEY01000174.1:4619-5130 GCA_002469305.1 Sulfurospirillum sp. UBA6810 | reverse complement strand
ATTAAAACAATAAGTTATTAATCTTAAATAATATATAATAAGCCTCAATAAAAATTGAGGCTTATTAAAATGACTATCACTTTAAAACAACATACATCTTTAGAAGTCTGTGCAAGTGCTATAAGAACTTGCTGGCAAAGTTTTGATAAAAGCGATTTTGGTGGAGAAAAAGACAGAGAACTCATAGATAGAGTTGGCAATAAGTTTAAACATGCTTCTACACTAGAACATCTTTTTTACACATTTTATATCCAAGGTATCTCTCGTGCACTTTTACAAGAGTTGGCCCGCCATAGGATAGCAAGTCTTAGTGTTAAATCAACTAGATACACTTTAAAAGAATTAAAAGAAGAAGAAAGCTTTACATGTAAAGATATACAAAGGGCTAGTAAATACCTTGTAATGACTGGTGTTAATATGGTTGATGAAATGAGCATAATTGCTTTAGAAAATTTAAGAATCGTATTGGGAACTGGCATTAGCAATGATAAAGCAAAATACTGCCTTCCAG
>DKEY01000174.1:1593-4612 GCA_002469305.1 Sulfurospirillum sp. UBA6810 | reverse complement strand
TAACTCTTAGAAGTGATAAATCTGCTTTATGGGAAATACGAGATTTGGCACATGCACTTTATAATGCACTCCCACAAGATCATAAATATCTCTTTAATATAAAAACTTACGAAGATTAATTTTTTATCCTTTGGGCATGTGTCAAAGCTATGGCTATGGCATCTGTTATGTCCAAAGGTTTTATCTCTTGTTTAATTCCTAAAATTCTTTTTACCATAAATGAAACTTGCTCTTTTGCTGCTTTTCCATTGCCAGTTACTGCTTTTTTCACCTGTAATGGAGTGTACTCGTGAAAGTTTCCAAACACTTGTAAAATCTTCAAACTTAAAGCACCTCTAAATTGAGCAAGTTTCAGTACTGTTTTAGGATTAAACGCATAAAAAATATCTTCAATCGCTACTTCATCAATAGTATGATTTTTAAAGATAATATCTAAACCTTCAACAAGCTCAACTATCTGGTATTGCAGTATTTTCTCTTTGATTTTAATAAGCCCTGCCTCTTTTAAAATGAGACGATTTTTATCTTTTTCAATGATTGCATAACCACAATTTCTCGTTCCTGGGTCAATTCCTAAAATAGTCAAAAAACTTCCTTGTTTCACAGCTTATTCACATCGTGAAAAACATTATTCACTAGGAAGTTTAACATATAATTCAAATAAATTTAGATAAAATAAAGAAGTTATTCACATTTTATTCACTATGTGATTTAAAGTCCTATATAATGGGATTTGATAAAAAAGGAGAGTTTTTGATATCTGATGAAGTAATAGAACTTTTAAAATCTGAAGTATCTGAACAAGAATTTAACAGATATATAAAACAACTCGAATACCATGAAAAAGCTTCACGAAATGATTTAAGAGTTTTCATCGCTCCAAACATACTGATATCAAACTGGGTCAAAACAAAATACTCTAAAAAAATTGAACATCTTTTTGAAGTAAAAACAGGAAAAAAACCTACTGTCAAAATCATGCTTAAAGACCAAGTAAGTACGAGCAAAAAAAGATCTGTACCAATAGAGCTAAACGAACTCTCTAAAAGTGCAAAAAATACAATTTTAAATCCTTCATACACTTTTGAAAGTTTTGTAGTGGGTAGTTCAAACCAATATGCTTACACCGCAGCAAAATCTATTGCTCAAAAACCTGGCATCATCTACAATCCCGTTTTTATTTATGGACCAACAGGACTTGGTAAAACACACCTTATACATGCTATCGGTAACTTTGTACAAGAACAAGGTAAAACTGTTATCTACGCAACCATAGAACAGTTCATGAATGATTTTACATACAACATAAAAAATCAAACGATGGAAAGATTTAGAGAAAAGTATAGAAGTTGTGATGTCTTACTTATTGATGATACACAATTTTTGTCCAATAAAATTCAAACACAAGAAGAGTTTTTTCACACTTTCAATGAACTTCACTCTGCAGGAAAACAGATAGTTCTCACTTCTGATAAACCGCCTAAGATGATAAATGGACTTGAAGAGAGATTACAAAGTAGATTTGAATGGGGACTCATCGCTGATATTAGTCTTCCTGAACTTGAAACCAAAATAGCTATTATCAAGAAAAAATGTGAATTAGATGGAATTGACTTAAATGATGACATTATAAATTATATTGCTACAAATATGGGAGATAACATCCGTGAAATAGAGAGTGCTATCATCAATTTAAATGCATATGCATCTTTAATGAGACAAGACATAACTCTTGATTTTGCAAAAAATGTTANNTTTCAAAAGAGTTAAATATAAAACCTAGTGAAATAAAATCAAAAAAAAGAAGTACAAATATAGTAGAAGCTAGACGTATAGGAATTTATCTCGCACGTACTTTGACACCAAATTCTATGCCCTCATTAGCCTCTTTTTTTGGGATGAAAGATCATACAGCAGTTTCACACAATATGAAAAAAATATACGAACTAATAGATACAAATGAAATGTTTAAATTAAAAGTTGATGAGTTAAAAAATAAGGTTTTATCGAAAGAGTAGAAAAGTTTGAGAAAAATATGTGATTACATGTGAAAAAAACAAAATTATTTTTCACTGGCTTAAATGCCTTTAAAAGGGTATTTACACTATAATTTTCACATATTCATCATGAACTACTACTTTTACTATATTTATTAAAATATAAAGGAAAAAAAATGAAAGTTGCAATTTAACAAAAATGTCCTAGAAACAGTGTTAATCAATACTCAACCATATCTTGAAAAAAAAGATTTGAGTCAAATCACATCACATTTGTATATCTCTGCAAATGAAAACTCTTTTGTAGTAAAAGCTACAGATTATGAAATAGGATTGGAGTTTTTTACAAAAAATGTAAAAATTGCAGCCGAAGGTATAGCAACAGCAAATGGTAAAAAGCTTTTAGACATTATAAAAGGTTTAAAAGATGATGATGTTATCTTAGAAACTATCAATGATTATCTTTATATAAAACAAAATAATTCAAAATTTAAACTTCCTATGTTTAATCACAATGAATTTCCAGATTTTCCAACTATTGACAATAAACCAAAATTTGAAGTTAATAGCTCAATACTTGTAAGATCTATCAAAAAAATAGCAAATGCTATCGATACTAACAATCCAAAGTTTGAACTTAATGGTGCTTTGATAGATATTAAAAATGGTTTTCTAAATTTAGTTGCAACAGATACTAGAAGATTAGCCTTAGTGAAGATAGAAAATCAAACACAGGATAATTTTTCTATCATAATTCCTAAAAAAGCAATCAGTGAGATACAAAAACTGTTCTTTGATGATATAGAAATGTTCTATGATGAAAATACACTTATAGCAAAATCAAATAACTTTAAATTCTTTACAAAACTTATCAATGGAAAATTTCCAGATTATGAGAGAATTATTCCTAAAGAAAAAAATTATAGATTACTTTTAAATAGAGAAAAAATGATAGATGCTATAAAACAAATAGCTATCATTTCAAATGAGATGAAGATAACTTTTAAGCCAAAAAATATAGT
>DKEY01000174.1:1274-1455 GCA_002469305.1 Sulfurospirillum sp. UBA6810 | reverse complement strand
AATTTCATAACAATAGTTATGCCAATAATGATTTAGGTAAAAAATGAAAATTTATAAAAATAGAGACTTAGTTTTGCAGGAGACAGTTTAATGAGTAATTATGGTGCAGACAATATTAAAGTTCTAAAAGGACTTGAGGCAGTTAGAAAAAGACCAGGTATGTATATTGGTGATACCAATA
>DKEY01000174.1:0-1265 GCA_002469305.1 Sulfurospirillum sp. UBA6810 | reverse complement strand
CTATTGATGAAGCTATGGCTGGTTACTGTGATAAAATCACAGTTGAATTAACTACTGAGGGTTCAGCTATCATAACTGACAATGGACGTGGTATTCCTGTTGCTCATCACCCTGGTGAAAATATGTCAGCTGCTACTGTTGTTTTAACTATTTTACATGCTGGTGGAAAATTTGATAAAGNNNTTACATGGTGTTGGTGTTTCTGTTGTAAATGCTCTTTCATCAAAGTTAGTTGCTACTATCAAAAGAGAAGGAAGTGAACATCGTCAAGAATTTTCAAAAGGTATTCCACAAACTGATTTAGAAGTAGTTAAATCTACAAATAGAAGTGGAACGATGATAGAATTCTGGCCAGATCCAGAAATATTTGAAGTAGTAGAATTTGAATATGACACACTTGCAAAAAGATTTAGAGAAATTGCATATTTAAATTCAAAGATTTCTATAGAATTTAAAGACCAGAGAACTGGAAAAAGTGATACTTTTCATTTTGAAGGTGGTATAAAACAGTTTGTAGAAGATTTGAATAAAAAAGAACAAATTTCAATTCCTGTACATCATACAGATATAATTGATGATGTTGAAATAGATATAGCTTTGATGTATAACTCTTCTTATGTAGAAAATGTTTTATCATTTGTAAATAACATTAAAACTCCAGATGGTGGAACACATGAAAGTGGTTTTAGAGCTGGACTTACAAGAGCCATAGTAAATTATATAAATCTCAATGCTGGTGTAAGAGAAAAAGATATCAAAATAACAGGTGATGATGTACGTGAAGGTCTTATCGCTGTTGTGAGTGTAAAAGTTCCTGAGCCTCAATTTGAAGGGCAAACAAAAGGAAAATTGGGTAGTTCTTATGTTAAGCCAATTGTACAAAAGATGATGTATGAAAAATTGGTTCAATATTTTGAAGAAAACCCAATAGATGCTAAAGCTATTATGAACAAAGCACTTTCTGCTGCACGTGGTAGAGAGGCAGCAAAAAAAGCTAGAGATTTAACTCGTAGAAAAGATTCAATGAGTATAGGAACTCTTCCTGGAAAACTTGCTGATTGTCAAAGTAAAGACGCAACTATAAGTGAACTTTATCTGGTAGAGGGAGATTCTGCTGGTGGTTCTGCTAAGCAAGGTCGTGATAGAGTTTTTCAAGCAATCTTACCACTCAAGGGTAAGATACTTAACGTAGAAAAAAGCAGACTTGATAAGATTTTAAAATCGGATGAAATTAAAAATATGATAACAGCACTTGGATGTGGTAT
>DKEY01000086.1:29613-30245 GCA_002469305.1 Sulfurospirillum sp. UBA6810 | reverse complement strand
AAACAAATGGGTCAATGTAAAATTTGAAACAGCTACCGACTACACTTTAATTAAAAAAATCATTGCTATCGCTACTATCTTGTTTTTGATTCTTGCATACAGATACTTTACAATGCAAAAACACAATAATGAAGTCAAAAAAAATATGGAAGTTATAGATAAGTATGTCCTCTTTGTTTCTATTGATTCTGAGGGAAATATCACCAACGTAAGTGAAGCACTATGTCAATTAAGTGGTTACAAAAAATATGAACTTGTAGGGAAACATGCCTCTGTTATGCAACACCCTGAGATGAAAACATCTTTAAAAGATGTATATAACAAGCAATTAATGCAAGGTAAAACTTGGGAAGGTGAATTAAAAAAGATAAAAAAAGATGGAACACCTTATTGGGTTTATGCCAAAATTTCACCTACCATAGGCAAAGATGGGAAAATAAAAGGATATAGCAGTTTCCAATCAGATATAACAGATAAAAAGCGTATCGAGGAAGTCTCTCATACAGACTCTCTCACACAAATACACAATAGGCTCTATCTTGATATGAGTCTTAAAAATGAATTTTCAAGAGTAGTCCGTTATCCCGTAGATACATTTTCTATCATCATTTTAGATATTGATTTTTTTAAAG
>DKEY01000086.1:0-29565 GCA_002469305.1 Sulfurospirillum sp. UBA6810 | reverse complement strand
GATGGGGTGGTGAAGAGTTTTTAATCATATGCCCAAATACAAAAGAAAAAGAGGCAACTCTCCTTGCTGAAAAAACGAGAGTTGTGATAGCAGAACATGAATTTTACTCAAATCTAAAATGTACATGTAGCTTTGGTGTTACACAGTATAAAGAAAATGACAATGAAGATAGTATATTTTTACGAGCAGACAAAGCCCTCTACAAAGCAAAAGAAGAAGGAAGAAACAGAGTAGTCACTCTCTTGTAAACCTTACATGTAAGATTTATTGCTATAATACGTTTCACATTACACACTAGCTTTTAATGAGGATTGATGAAACTTTTTAGACTTATCTTTTTACTGTTATGTACAACTTCTATATATGCAACTCCTCTTGCTATCAAAAGTGATACAAAATTTCAAGAGATTCTTCCTCATGCGCAAATCTTTATAGATAACACCAGAAAACTGAAAATAGAAGATATCCTAGCACATGATATAGTGTTTGAAGAAAATCAAAAGAGTCTTTTAGGCTATGGATTTTCTCCTGATTTTGATGTTTGGATTCGCTTTACACTCACCAATCAATCACACACAGCTCTCTATAAACTCATAGAGTACAACAATCCCATCACCACATATCTAAAGTTTTATGACCCTGATAAAAACTATGGCGTACAAGAAGATGGACTCTTTAGCATCAATACAAATAGAAAAACAATCAATCCTACCTTTGAGATACAGCTAAAACCAAATGAGACAAAAACTTACTATCTCAAAGCTTCATCATACATAACAACGCTCATCGTCCAACTCAATATGTGGGATACAAAAAGTTTTTATGAAAAAGAGACTACACATCAGCTATCCCTCGCTCTCTTTTTTGGAGCGATGATTATACTTGGTCTTTACAACTTGTTTATCTACTTTTTCACTAAAGACATAAGCTACCTTTTTTACGTTTTATATATCTTTGGCGTTATCATTCACCATAGCATCTATCGAGGTATCGGCATCATCTATTTGTTAAACCAAGAGTGGATTGTAAACAGTATCCTTTATGCTTCTGTTATCTCCTCTTTCCCTATCTTTGTACTTGCTTTATTTACAAAAACTTTCTTACATGTAAAGCAGTATCCAAGACTTGATAAGATACTTAACTTTTTTATAGTTTTTCTACCTCTGTCTGTTTTAGTTTTTGTTTACACAGATGAGTACAATAAGTACAGAAATATCCCTGGTCTCTTACTCCTTTCATTTTTACTTTTCATCACGATATATGCAACATTTAAGAAAAATAGACAAGCTTACTTTATCTTAGGGGGTTGGTGTGCTATCTTTTTAGCTATCCTTTTTATGCAACTTTCCAGTACAGGTGTTTTTGACATATACCAATACTTTCCATATGTCATAGAAACTTCTTTTGTTTTTGAAGCTATGATATTTTCTATCGCACTAGCAGATAGGATAAAGCAACTCCAAGCAGACAAGGAGATAGCAAACCAAAAGCTCATAACACAGCAAGAAAATGAAACATCAAGACTCTCCACACTCGTAAAAGAAAAAACAAGCAATCTAAAAGTAGCACTTGATGAAAAAGACCTTTTACTCAAAGAGTTAAACCACAGAGTTAAAAACAATATACAACTGATAGTATCTTTGATAAGACTACAAAGAGATAGATTAAAAAATGAAAAGCTAAGAGAAGTTCTTACAACCACACAAAACAGAATAAGTACGATGAAGCACCTGCATGAATTACTGTATCAACAAAGCCAATTATCCTATCTTGATACTCCTGCTTACTTTGAACTTTTACTTGATGAGATAAAAGAGAGTTATCGCGATGAAAATATTTCAATAGATATAGATGTAAAAGCACCATTGCAGATAGACCAAGCCATCTACTGTGGTATCATCCTCAACGAGCTTATCACAAACTCTTTCAAATACGCCTTTACTAAAAACGAAGGTTCGATAAAGATAAGCCTCTCCAAAGATGAAAGAGGTCTTTATACTCTCATGTTAAGTGATGATGGCATCGGCTATGACCAAGAACAAATCCAAAATTCTCTTGGATTGACCCTTGTTAAAACTCTTGCAACAAGCCAACTCAAAGGAGATATAGAGATACTCTCTCAAAATGGTGTAAATGTAAAAATACAATGGCCTAGAAAAAGTAGATAAGCAAACAAAAACTACCTTATTTGAGCATATACTCTTATAAAATCCTCGTTCTACCAAAGAGAATCAAAAAATCATTTATTGGTATAATATGGCTTCATCTACTACTATAATGAGGTCTCATGCAATTTTTTAAACTATTTTTTTATTATCCTCTATTGTTTGAGTAAAGCCTTTGAGGTAGAGAGTGCAAAAAACTAAAATCCTCATAGTCGAAGATGAAATAATAGTAGCACTTGATATAAAAGCAACGCTCCAAGACCTTGGATTTGAGGTTGTTGGTTTAGTAACCAACTATGAGGATGCCCTTTGCTTTATAAAAAAACAACCCCCTGATGTTTTGCTTAGTGATATCAACTTAAAAGATAGCAAAAGTGGCATAGACATAGCAAGAGATATACAAAAAATCACTTATATCCCAGTCATTTATCTCACTGCTTTTAGTGACGAAGAGACCATAGCAGAAGCTGTGAAAACCAATCCTGTCGCGTATATAACAAAACCTTTTAAACGAGAAGATTTAAAATCAAATATCCTTTTAGCACAATACAAAATCCATAGACAAAATGAAACCCAAAAACCCCTTACATGTAAAAGACTAGGCAATGGATTTTACTTTTGCAACAAAGATAAAGTCCTCTATTTTGAAGATATGCTCATAAAATTGAGTATCAAAGAAAAAGAGCTTTTATCTTTGCTTGTGGAAGCAAATGGTCAAATAGTTTCATTTTCTTCTTTGGAGTATTTCATCTGGCCACACAATCCTATCTCTGATAGCGCTTTACGCACTCTTATCTATAGGCTTCGAGCAAAACTAGAATACAAACTCATAGAAACTATCCCCTCAGTTGGATGTAAGATAAACTTCTTTTACTAATTTGTGACGCAAAATGTGACGGCTTTTTTTATAAATCTTTGAGAATTATCGTATAGTTTGTAGTAACTCTTCTGCGCTTATGCCTTTTTTATTTTTTAAACTAACATCAGCACCGCTTTGGATGAGCAAATTTATAGCATTTTTTATATTTTCATTGTATGTTACATAGAGGGCATCTTTATAGTAGTACTCTTCTCCAAAAGCATTGTCTAGGATTTCTTGGATATTTCTATCTTTAGTTGTGGTGATTTTTACTTTATTTCCTTTTGAATTTTTGTATTTTTCTATCATTTTGTTGTTTTGATGTATGTTGTAGATAAGCTGATGAAGAGGTGTGTCACCATCTTTATCCTGCGAGTTCAATGAAGCCCCCGCTTTTAGAAGCAATAAAACTTTTTCACTTATACTTTTATCCATACTTACAAACTGAAGAGGATAGACACCTTTATTGAGTTTATTTGGATTGGCTCCATGTTCTAGGAGTAGTTTTACTTTTTGGGTAGCATTTTTGCTGTGGCTTCTCAACGCTAGATTGAGATAAAGTATCTCATCTTTTGTAGCAACTTTGTTCACATCAAACGCATACTGCTTTATAATATACTCTACGAATTCTGCGCTTACATCATCTTTTTCACTACAAAACATCTTTGCTTCTTGATATGGATTTTCCAAGACAAAAGCGAGTAAATCTTTTTCATTTATAAGGCTATCTTTTGGGTTATGCCCTTGTTTTACCAAAGCATCCAATGCCACTTTATCTTCATAAAGTGCAGCCATACACAAAGGATGTATCTCTTTATACCCCTCAAGTTTAAACAGTGTACTTTTGTTTTTTTCTATAAACTCTTGTAAAAACTGCATATCATTTGCATAAACATTAACGAGCATAAAAAAGATAAGAAACATATGCTTCATAGCCAACTTCCTTTTTTATAAAAAAGCTTACATGTAAGAAAAAATTATACCCAATAATACAAAAATCTGTCATTTATAGAGTGAGACTTAAAGGGGAGGGGATAATCCCCCCCCCTTGTCTTAAAGTGCGTTAGTTAAAATTTCTTCAAAGACTTTTTGTGTGTAGATTGAACCCACACCAAAGTAAGTTGCATTTCCAAGCCCTACTTTGATAATCTCTTCAAAGTTTGATTTATCTAAGTCAAATTGGCTTAGTTTTGTAGGAGTGCCTATCTTGTTAAACCAACTCTCAAGTGCTTTTATGCCTTCATCAGCACTATCTAACCCAAATATCTCCTTTGCAAAACGTTCAAATTGAGCTTTATTTTTGCTTTTATACCACTTCATCCATGCTGGCATAACGACAGAAAGTCCTGCTCCATGAGGAACATCATAAAGAGCTGATAGCACATGTTCTATCATGTGATTTGGATAAGAAAATCCGCTTGTTCCCACATAAGTAGTTCCATTGAGTGCACATGTAGCAGCCCAAGCAAACTCTCCTCTGGCTTCATAGTCATTTGGATTTTCAAGCAGTTTTTCCGTAGTCTCTATAACTGTTTTTATAACAGCTTCTACTTGTCTGCTTATAATTTTTGGTTGCACACTTGCTGTAAAGTATCCCTCTATCGAGTGAGCGATAATATCTGAAGCCGAGTAAACAAGATACTCTTTTGAAACACTCATCTGAAGTTTTGGATTGATGATAGAGACTTTTGGATATAAAAGAGGGCTTTGGATAGCAAACTTCTCTTTTGTTGCTTCGTTTGTCACAACGCCACCCATGTTCATCTCACTGCCCGTGGCTGCAAGAGTGATGATATCAAAGATAGGCAATGCTACACTTGGAGCAGCTTTGCCTATAAAAAAATCCCAAACATCTCCCTCATACAAAGCCCCTGCTGCGATAGCTTTTGTACTATCTAAAACTGAGCCACCTCCAACAGCTAAAAGACCATCGACTTCCTCTTTTTTCGCGAGTGCAACACCCTCGTACACTTTTGATAAAAGAGGATTACTCTGTATCCCACCAAACTCTACAAATGCAATACCCTCTGCTTTTAAGCTTGCTACTACTGTATCAAAAAGACCATCTTTTTTAATTCTATCACTTCCATAGGTAAGTAAAACTTTTTTAACACCATTTACATGTAAGTGTTTTCCTATCTCTTGCTCTTTGGCTTTTCCAAACTCGATTTGAGTTGGGTTATAGAACGTAAAATTTTGCAATTTATCTCCTTTTTTTTCTTTTAAATTATAGTTTAACGAAGAGATGAAGTGGTAGAATGATTAGACAAATCTATTGCCTAATTCTACATATTTCGTAAATACTCACTATGAGCCTTTGGAGACATCCCATACATCCTCGAATACTCTCTGCTAAACTGTGAGGGTGACTCATAGCCTACTGCAAAAGCGACTTCGTTTGCTTCGATATTTTTAGTTATGAGCATACTTTTGGCTTCTTCTAGTCGTAGTTTTTTTTGAAACTGAATAGGAGACATAGAAGTTATGGTTTTGAAGTACTGATAAAAAGATGATTCACTCATGTGCATCTTATCAGCGAGTTCTGCCATGTTGAGCTTTTCGTTGAAACTTGTTTTTATCTCACTGATAGCACTTACAATTTTGTTTGAGATAGAGCCTTCCATGACAAAGTTGTTTAAAAAGCAACCGCTTTTTTCATTGGAGATGAGGATATATAAAATCTCTTTGATGATAAGCTTTGCCATAAACTCCATCTCCTCTTTTGTTTCCCCCAACAAACCCACAAAACGCCTGATAGCAGAGTAAAGCTTCATATCCATATCATCAAAGAAAAGACCCTTTTCTACGTTTTTCGTATGGGGAAATCTCTTCTCTTTTTTCTCTTTAAGCACTGCATATATCTCTTCGAGTGAAAATTTTATACGCAAAGAGATATAAGGTTGCTCCTGTGAAGCCTCTAAAATTTTTACTTTTGCAGGAAGGTGTGTTGAAGCTAAAAGATACTCTTTTGGATTGTATTCATAGAGCTTATCACCAAAATCAACTGACTTTCTGCCTTGCAAAATCATACATAGTGATGGCTCATACATAACACTTGTCAACTCTGATGGCTCAGTAGAACTGTAAAAATCAAGCGCATCTATATCACTTTGTATATTCGTAAAGTTTGGATACTTCGTCTGTAAAAAGTCAATCATATCATGTCTGTAAATTTCAAATCTATCTTCCATAAAAATCCTTTACATGTAAGAAATTATTATACATCTCTTGAAATAGGATTTAGTAATTCCATATTTACTTCACCAAAAAAGATACCTTTTTGGGGTTGATTTTTTTTATTTGCTCCATCAAACTCTAACTCTTTTAAAACTTCATAAATCTGTTCTAGTGTAAAAGTAATTTTCAGCGATACAAATGGTATCTCCGTTGAGGCTTCATTGATTTTTATCTTTGCAGGAATGTGTGTTGAGGATAAAAGGTATTTAAACGGATTATACTCGTACACCTGCTCACCCAGACTCACAGACTTGGAGCCTTGCAAAATCATACACAAAGAGGGTTCATATATAACACTAAGTGTTTCAAGTAACGATTTTGTAGAGTAAAAGTATAAAGAGGGAATATCTGTTTTAACAGATCCTTCTTGTTGATTTTTTTCTTGGATATATGTAACTAGATTTTTTCTGTTTTCTTCAAATAACATGCTCACAAAAATCCTTTTTTTTTGAATCATATCAAAATTTGCAGAAATAGGCAATCACTAAGTAGATATAGTCTATCTCTCATCTACGCTAACTCAATACAATAATACTAACAAAATCAAACGAGGAGAAAAAATGAAAATTTTAAAGTTAATATCGCTAGCGATAGCTTTTTTAGGAGTTACTATGGATGCAAATGAGATTAAAAATCCATTTACTCTTGTATATGAGGGAGCAATCACCAAAAATGTAAAAGGTGAAGTCAACATCCATCCAGTGACATATAAACTAAATGGTATAGATATAGCAGCAAATGTTTACACACCAGCAAACTATGATGCAAGTAAATCATACCCTGCTATCGTTGTAGCACATCCAAATGGTGGTGTTAAAGAACAAGTTGCAGGTTTGTATGCGCAATCTTTAGCACAGATAGGTTATATCACCATAGCAGCAGATGCTGCTTTTCAAGGTGCAAGTGGTGGTTTGCCACGTAGTGTAGATAAACCAGCAAACAGGGTAGAAGATATCCATGGGATGGCTGATTTTATTTCACAGTACAAAGGTGTTGATATAAGCCGTCTAGGTCTTCTTGGTATCTGTGGAGGTGGTGGCTACTCACTAGAAGCTGCAAAAACTGACAAAAGATTTAAGGCTGTTGCTACCTTAAGTATGTTTAACTCTGGAATAGTAAGAAAAAATGGCTACCTAAATTCTCAAGTTGATACTATCCAAAAACGCCTTGAGCAAGCTTCACAAGCAAGAGCAGAGGAAAAATCTGTTGGTAAAATCATCTATGCAGCTGATGTAAAGCTGAGTGATGAGCAGATAGCAAAACTACCATATGACTTGTATCGTGAAGGTTTTATATACTATGGGAAAACACATGCACATCCAAATTCTACTTTTAGATATACGATGAGTAGTTTACTTGATCTTATGCTTTTTGATGCAACAACAAATATGGAACTTATCAACCAGCCTCTGTTGATGATAGCAGGCGACAAGGCAGATTCTTTATATATGACGCTAGAGGCTTTCCAAAAAGCACACAATGCAAAAAATAAAGAGTTATTTTTAATAAAAGGTGCTACACACATCCAAACATATTGGAAACCAGAATACGTAAAGCAAGCGGTAGAGAAGTTAACACAATTTTATAAAGTGAATTTACAATAATGTATATAAATAAAAAAATTGTATTTTTAGGCTTGATTTTTTCAAGCCTACTATTTGCACAAGATGATGGATATTTTTCAAAGCTAGAAGATAGAAAAATCGTAGTTGCTCCTGAAACATATTTTACAGGCAAAGCGGTGGTTGATTACCTTTTTCCAAAAGACCAAACTGGTACGTATGGTGGTGCTTATGTGACATTTGAGCCAGGTGCAAGAACATACTGGCACCTCCACCCAGCTGGACAACACATGATAGTCACTTCAGGCTTAGGTTATACCCAAGAGTTTGGCAAAGCCAAAAAAATTATCAAAGCAGGAGATGTACTTTGGTGTAAGCCAGGGGTAAAACATTGGCATGGAGCATCACCAAATCAACCTATGACTCACTTGGTTATTTCAGGGGTAAAAGACGGTAAAAGCGTAGAATGGCTAGAAAAAGTGAGCGATGAACAATATCATGAAAAATAAAAGGATTTGAAATGCTAAAAAAATTATGTGTACTATTGACTCTTGGTTTGTTAACTTTTAGTGCAAGCGCTGATGATGCGATACAAAGCTTGGATAACAAGCAACAAAGCATCATAAAAATAGCCTCATTTACAGCAAATGGTGATTTAGAAAAGCTAGATAAAGCCCTTATCCAAGCTCTTGAAAATGGCTTGAGTATCAACGAAATCAATGAAGTTTTAGTTCACTCTTATGCGTATGTTGGTTTTCCAAAAAGCATAGCTGGGATTATAACATTTTTAGATGTGGTTGAAAAAAGAAAAGCTAGTGGTATAAAAGATATTCAAGGTAAGGATGCAACAGCACTTCCAGAAAAGATGGATAAAAATGAATATGGCGCGAAGGTACGTGCTCAACTCGTCGGTCTTCCAAAAGATCCTGCACCAAAAGGTTATAGAGCTTTTTCTCCTGTGATAGATACTTTTTTAAAAGAACATTTATTTGCTGATATCTTTGCAAGAGATATTTTGGATTTTCAAACAAGAGAATTGGTAACAATCTCACTTTTGATAAGCAGCGACAACATCCAAGAGAGATTTGTCAAAGGACACATGAAAATATCCATGAATATGGGTCTCAGCAAAGAACAGATGCTGGATTTTATCAAAGTTATAGGCTTACATGTAGGAAAAGATGAAGCAAAAAAAGCTAGTGATATATTTGAAAAGATTTTAAAGGAGACAACAAAATGAAATCAAAAACACAAAACAATGACCAAGCAAACAGACGCAAGTTTTTACTCTCTAGCACTACTGTAGCAGCTGCGACATTACTATCTAGTGTTCCAGCTTTTGCAAAAGATGAAATGGGGAAAAACAATACAAACACTAAGCCTTCAAATTTAGGAATGAGAAAATTAGGGAATTTAGAAGTATCAAGTATAGGACTTGGGGTTCAAAACATGAGTCGTAAATACGACACTTCTACTCCATATAGACCTGAAATGGTGAATGTTATTAGAAGTGCTTATGAAAATGGTGTTACATTTTTTGATGCAGCAGAAGCTTATGGACCACTAGAAGTTGAGAGAATTTTAGGTGAAGCAGTTGCTCCATTTAGAGATAAAATCAAAATTGCGACAAAATTTGGCTGGAATATTGATCAAGAAACTGGAAAAAGATTGCCAGGACTTAACAGTCGCCCTGAGCATATAAGAATAGTGGTTGAGAATATGCTAAAAAGATTAAATACTGATAGAATTGATTTACTTTATCAACACAGAGTTGACCCAGCTGTTCCGATTGAAGATGTTGCAGGAGTAGTCAAAGAATTAATCAAAGAGGGAAAAGTCATCCATTGGGGACTTTCAGAGATGGGACTTGGCACATTAAGAAGAGCTCACAAAGAGCTCCCTGTAAGTGCAGTTCAAAGTGAGTACTCTCTTCTTTGGAGAGGTCCAGAAAATAAAGTTATCTCAACTTGTGAAGAGCTTGGTATTGGTTTTGTTCCATGGAGTCCTTTAGGAGTTCAGTTTCTAACAGGCTGGATTGATGAAAAAACTAAATTTGCACAAGGTGATTTTAGAAGTTTAGAATCAAGATTTGAAACTGAAAATATAATAAAAAATATGCCCTTAGTTGATTTAGTAAAACAATGGGCAATAAAAAAAGAAGCAACTCCAGCTCAAATAGCACTAGCTTGGGTAATGGCTCAAAAAGATTTTATAGTACCTATTCCTGGAACAACAAATAAAGACCACATGTTACAAAATATTGGTGCATCGAATATCAGTTTTAGTAGTTCTGAATTGGCTCAGTTGAATGAAGAGCTTAATAAAATAAAAATTCATGGTCAGCGATTACCTGATTTTGTACAGGTATATTCTGATGTTGAAGCACCTTTAAAAAAGTAAACCATATATCTTACATGTAAGAAATTTTTTTCTTACATGTAAAGATGATTTAGAGGTTGATAACTTCTACTTTTACAGACTTAAATGCAGCAGTAAGCGTAAGTGCATCACATCTATCTCCAAAAAGAGCATTGACTTTTGAGCTTGCATGATGAAAGGTACAAAAAAGAGTCTTTGGCTGTACTTTATCGCTAAACTTTATCTTTAGTGGTGCACTCTGTCCAAACTGGGTTTTTAAGATAACTTTGTCGCTCGTAAAATCTTTTGCATCCCCTTCATTGACCAAAAGGATAGTTTCATCATATCGTTTGTTCAAAGACTCACTACGAGAAGTTTGTGAAGCATTGTTGTACTGGTTGAGTGTTCGACCAGTGCTGAGATGATAACCTGTAAGATTTTTCTCTAGTATCTCTGCGACCATCCCACGAAGCTCATACTGATGATAGTGGAAAACTCCATAACCATCTTCTGTTCTAAAGTCTAGCTGATGGAGTATCGGGGTATCTTCTGTGTGTACTGGCCACTGAAGTCCACGAAGACGATGACGCTCTAGTCTATGGTAACTCGCTCCTGAAAAACGACGATAAGCGACTGTGGTAACCTCATCCCAAATCTGCTTGGAACTCGCATACTCATAATCCCCACCAAGTTTTTTATCCAAAAGCTGTATCACTTCCCAATCATCAGGCAAGTCAGTTTGCACGAGTGGTTGTGAGAGGTGGAGTCTTCTCATCGCATTGACATAGACACCTGTCTTTTCATACGCGGATTTAACACCTATGACTATATCTGCACGATTTGCGATATCTGTCATAAACAACTCTTGCACCATGATAAACTCTACTTGTTCTAGTGCTTTGGCGACTTTATTTATATTTGGATGGATATGCGTTAAATCCTCACCCATGTTTATCACAGCTTTTATATGCCCATCAAGCATCGCATCAACAAGCTGTGGTGTCATCAGCCCTACCTCTTTTGGCTCTTGATAATCAGGCGCATAGTAAGGAAGCATACCCATATCACAAGCACCTTGGACATTATTTTGTCCACGAAGTGGCATGAGTCCAGCGCCCTCTTTTCCTACATTGCCAGTCATAAGTGCAAGATGAGTGATAGCCATAACAGCGTATGAGCCATCTATATGCTCCGTGATACCAAGCCCCCAAAATATCATCGACTTTTTGAGTGCATACTCACGAGCCACTTTTGGAATCATCTTGCTTAGGTACTCATAGCCCTCTATCTTTTCAAAGTACTTTGGATTTGCGTATGGGTCACTTAAAATCTTCTCTTTAAACTCGGCAAATCCTTTTGTCCTATCTTCTATAAAATGTTCACTATACAACTCTTCATCTATGATGACGTACGCAAGCATGTTGAGGATGAGAAGATTTGCTTCGTGAGGGATGATGCCTTTGTACTTTGCTAAACGATGCAGCTTTATCTCACGCACGTCAAAAACAGCTAGATTGTCATGCTTTGTAGCCATATCGACGATACGATTTGAGATGATAGGATGGGCTTCTGTTGTGTTTGAGCCGATGACTATCATAAACTCACTTTTGTAGATGTCATTGTAAGTGTTTGTCGCCGCACCCTCGCCTATGGTGGTTCTCATGCCCTTTAGACTTGGAGAGTGACACACCCTAGCACAGTTATCAACATGAGGAGAGCCTAGCGTGTGGCGAGTAAACTTTTGAAGTAGATACGAACTCTCACACGAAGTCCTAGCCCCACCGATAGCACAAACACTCTTTTGCCCATGCGTCTTTTGAATCTCTGAGAGTTTCATAGCCGCGGCTGTTGTTGCACCATCGAGTGTACTCTCATACCAAGCATCATCATAATCACTCAAAGTCAGAGCGATTTTTTCACGTATAGTAGGGTTTTTCTCAAGAAAGCTTTTTTTGATACGAGGAATTCTAAAACGGTCACTCGCTTCTACAAAGTCAAAACCGTACTTTCCTTTGACACAAAGCTTCCCCTCTGAAACCACACCCTCAGGATGGGCAAATATACTTTGTATCTTGTTGTCTTTTACATTTGCTGCGATATCACAGCCAACACCACAGTACGTACAAACGCTATCTATGACTTTTACATTGTCCATGTATGAGTTTTCCTTGTTTTTTTGATTGTGTTATTATAAGGAAAAGTTCTATATATTTGGCTTTAATGTTGATGTTAATTAGGTTCTTTTTAAGCTTTTGAGAGTTTTACATGTAAGGTTTTTATACTATTATTTCATATCTTACATTACGTCCTTTTGAGTTTAACTCTTGTCTGATGCAGCCTTTAGAAATCAAATCATTTAAGTCTCTTACTGCTGTTCTATCACTTGTTTTTGTTATAGCTACATATTTTCTTTTATTGATGCCACCTTCAAAATTATTGACTCCAATATCCAATACTTTATTGAGCATTTTAATCTGTCTTGAATTCAGTTGTGTATCTCGATGCTTATCCCAAAATTTTGTTTTTTCTATTATGAAATAGAGGTTTTCTTTTGCTTGGGATAAACTACAAAGTAAAGTTTTTAAAAACCACTCTATCCATAGCGTGATATCTAATGGATTTTCATGCTCTTGTTTTGGTACAAATCCAGTCGTTCTATCTAAAATATCATAATAGCCTTTTCTATCATTGAGTATAGCTGTTGACATAGAGTAGAGTTTTGAGGCTTTTGAGTTTTCGATTTTTGCTAAAACTAAATCTGTAATAGCTCTTGCAATTCTTCCATTGCCATCATCCAAAGGATGAATGATAACAAACCACAGATGGGCGATGCTAGCTTTTATAAGAGTTGCATCTTCCTTTTCAAACCAGTGTAAAAAAGAGTTCATTTCTAAAAAGAGAGATTTGCTTGGAGGTGCTACATAGTGTGTTCTTTCTCGCCCTATTGCTCCTGAAACAACCTTCATCTCCTCTTCTCCTCTAAAAGCTGCTACATTTATCTTTTCAAATCCACTATATCCTGTAGGAAACAGTGCATTATGCCAGCCAAATATCCTCTCTAAATGAAGAGGTTTTGTGTAGTTTGTATTTGCATCGAGTAAAATACTTACAACTCCTTCAGTATGAGGATCTGTATGAAAGAAATATGTATCGATACCCAACTTTTTTCGGATAGAAGCTCTTACACTATCTCTGTTTAAAACTTCTCCTTCAATCGCAGATGTATTGATAGCTTCATTTGTTAAAGCTTCTATATATTTATCTTGAAAACTCTCTTCATTGATTGTGCTAGTAAGCACTATCAACTCTCCTTGTACAATGTGTACTTTCTGTATAAGAGAAGTCAGCTTATCTATATCATAATTAAAATTTGGATAGTTCTTGTTTTGCCATATCCATCTTTCGTTTTGGCTCATGAAAACTCTTTTTTAACCAAGTTTACACTAAATGGCATGATTAATCAATATAATCGTGCCATTTTTGGCATAAATATAAATTTTATTTGTGACATAGCCTGAGAGAGGAGATTTTAAAATTTATTGCCTATATCAAATTTTATTATTTGAAGAGTTTTACATGTAAGGTTTTTCGCTGTTAAAATTCTTACATGTAAGAGAAGTTTAGAGTTTAGCTCAAACCTCGTTAATCACTTTTTTAACTGAAAAATCTTTTAATTTCTTCAATCCACAAAGGAGTTAGTGAGTTTTCTTTTGCCTTTAAAATATATTTCTTTGCAAAATCAATTTTTCTATATCCATAATCTTCATCAAAAAAATCTTTGATTACTTTTTTATCATCTTCTCTTAAATTAAAGCAATAATAAGAATTTAAATTAATGTCTTTAATATTTTTTTCGTCTTCTAAAATTTTATTGATTGCTTCATGCTCATATTGTTTTAAAACTTCAATAAATACTTTACCTTCTAAACAGTCTTCAATTTCAGTTGGAGTATTAATATTAAAATTATTTTCTTTTAAATTTGTTAAGTTTTCGTTATTTAATAATCTTTTAAAAACTAATTTTTCTATATTTTTATTAGGTTCAAAATTAAATTTTTCTACATCTGTATCAATTATGCAGAATATTTTACCCTTGACAGATTCCTTATAATCTTTTAATGGTAATTCTAAATGTTCAAATATCCTTTTCACTTCAGAAGCTCCACCAACTGGTAAAACTACTAGATTTTTTGTTTCTATTAAATCTTTTAAATAAAATTCAAAATATATTTTTTCTGAGCTACCTTCACATATTAGCCAGTTATAAGGAGATTCAGTTTGTAAAGAACTGATAATTGATTGTGTTAAATCATTAATACTTTTTAGTGTTATATCGTTAGGTAAGTCTTTTACTTTTTTCTTTTTTAATTGATTTATTTTTTCTCGTACATTAAATAAATCATATGTTTCTATTTCTATATTATTGTTTTTTTCATGCAATAAATGTACAAGCCCTTCTCCTTGTATTGATAAGTGTCCATACCAATGAGTTGAAATTAATATTTGAATATTACCGTTTATTTTTTTTATATTTTTTAATTCTTCAAATTGTTTAAACCTAGCTCTTGTATTTAATGATGCCTCTGGTTCATCTACTGCAAAAATTAAATATTTATCATCTTTTTTTTGAGTCATCAGAAAAGCTTTTGACAATTCAATTAATGCTTTTCTTTTTTCACCAGAACTCAAATATTTAACATCTATTTTTTCATCTTTAGGTGATTTTTTCACTATAACTCTTAATGAAAAAAACTCTTCAATTATCTTGCTAATTAATGATTGCATCTGAATATTTTTTAGTCTAGTTTTTGTATCAAATTGATAATCGTAAAGTTCATTTGAAATATTAGTAACTAATTCTTCAAGTTTATTATTAATTTGACTTAAACTAGTGGTAGAAATAATTTTTTCGATTTCTTCATATATGTTTTTACCTGTTAGCTTTTGAATATCTACTTTTTCTATTCTGGAAAACTCTGATATATCTACTTCAGTAGGAATATAAATATATGAATATAAATCTAACGTATCTTTTAAATAATTTTCATATAATTTTTCAACTTTTAATACTGTTCTTTGTTGTTGTTCATTTAAAGAATTTTCATCAATATTATTTGTTTCTCTAATAATTTTTTTTATTTCTTTATCATATGTACCAAAATATACACTATCGATTCTATTGTTATTGTACTGCTTACCTATTGGAACTACGAAATAAGCATCATTAAAATCTACTTTATCATTTAAATCTTTTGCTAGAGAAAGAATTGGGCTTTTATCAGTTTGTTTTGACAATATAAAACCAGTAAGCTCTTTATACAATTCTTTTAGTTTAGAATCTTTAATTTTATTTTGTTCAATTAAAAAAAGCCCCATGAGATAAGGTTGATTTCTTGTTGTTTCACTTAATCCTCTTTCATTTTTAGCTTCTAAGTTTATATTCCATTCTCTATGATTAAATAGCACATCTAACGCTTCCAAAATACTACTTTTACCTATTCCATTATCACCAATAAAACTAGATATTCTTTCATTATATGTTGATATAGGTATATATTTTTGTCCCTTATAAGTTTTAAAATGCCTTAGCTCTAGTCCTAATATCATCCAATATTCCTTTGTGTAAATTATTTAAATATTCTAAAGTTCCACAACAAGTTCAAACATCTCATAGCTAAAGTATTGCTAAATTTAATTTTCTTGTAATTTTGCTCGCCTAAAACATATATATTTTTAAAAATTTTATAAGAAAGAGAGCGTAGGTATGTACGAAGTATGTGGTAAAAAAGAGGGATTATACGATGGATACTCTCATAGTTAAAAATATCTAATTCATTAAAATGCACTATCTTCACATGTAACCTTTTGTATCCACACAAAACGCTGTAACAATTCTAGTGAATTTTGTATTAAATATTACTAATGCAAAGGTTTATTGAAAAGCTTTATGATAAATATATCTTTGATAATTACCATGAAGCTATACTAGGCTTTAAAAGAGTATTTGCCCTCTAGTACTTCAGCATCACAAACGCTATCAAAGGCTTTTTCATACTGGGAAAATCTTTTTTTGACTTGCTCTATGATATCAAGATAGTTTGCCATCACGTACACTTTCCCTGAATCTTTTTGTAAAAGATGCTCTTTATCACCGATAAAAGTCAAAATCGTATCACCTTTTTGCAAAACACCCTTTGCCTCTATATCTTTTGTTATCTCTATACAGTGGTAGTTTACTTCTCTTGAAGCTAGTTTTTCTAACTCTCCCTCATGGATTTGGAGTATCTTCCCTTGTATCTTTGTACCCTCTTTTCTTGTGAGATTCAAAAACAAAACTTTGATTTTTTCTTGTAGTTTTTGCGAAAAGACAGGAACAATGATATCCCAACTTCGCTCATATCCATGTAGAGTTACATCATGTAAAGGATACTCGTTATCCTCTCTTTGCAAAGTGTTGTGGATACTTTGGGGCAACATCAAAGAACCGTATCCAAAGATATATGTTTTATTTTTTATGTAGTCTCTCTTTTTAAAGTTTTTTACATCTTCCACCATCAGTTCAAAACGCTTGTAGATACTAAAGTCATTGTTGAGTGCTCTTAGTATATAGATAAACTCTGCAAATTTTTCCCAATTTGATAAAATCAAATAATCAAAGTTTTTAAAGAAGATATACTTATCAATCATCCCTTTTTCATAAGCAACGGCTAGTTCTTGAAAGATGTTGAGAAAGGTTCGTATCTTGATTGAGATTTCGATGTCATCTGGATTTTCAGACTTTAAAACATCTACTCTTGCTTGTGGATTTTTTTGAGATGCAAGCCACTTGTCTATGGCAATGCGAAGTTCCATAAACTCTTGGGAGTTAAATCTTTCGATATAAGAAAATGCTTTGGCACGGATAAAATGTACATACGTTTGCCTTCCAACAAACACAGCCGCAATACACGTAACAACAACACCTGCCAACTCTATATAATCAACTAACTGCATATATCTTCCTAAAATCTTTAAAATGAAAGTAAAAATATAGCGAAGTCAAACTTTTAAAAAGGTTTTTGAAGCGTTGAAAATCCTTACATGTAAGAAAATTTTTGAGAGTAAAGTACTTTTGATGCGCCTTCCAAAAACATCAAAAGTACCAGTGAAATTTTAGCAAAAAAAAGCATAACTTATACAATTATAAGCTTTTATACCTCTTTTAAGCTTTCTACTATCGAAGCTGCTGCTATTCGTCCATCAAGAGCAGCTGTCACAACCAAGTCTGCTCCTCTTACGACATCACCACCTGCATATATCTTAGGATTTGATGTTTGGAGTTTTTCATTGACTAAGATGTCATTGAATTTTCCTAGTTTTATACCAAGCTCTTGATAAAAATCAAATATTTTATTGTTAAATCCAAGGGCAAGGATGATGATATCTGCTGGGATTTGCATACGTACATCTTCTAACACTTTGAGAGAGCCTCTTTTGCTATCTTTGCTTATCTCAAGTTCCGTCTTTAAAACTTCAATTCCCACAACATTCATCTCTTTATCAACCATCACTCTTTTGGGTTGACGGTTGAAGATAAACTCTACCCCCTCTTCCATAGCATTATCGACTTCTTTTTGGCTGCCTGGCATGTTTTGTCTATCTCTTCGATAAACACACTGAACACTTCTCGCACCCTCTCTGATAGCAGTTCTTAAAGCGTCCATCGCAGAGTCTCCACCACCGATAACCACAACATCTTTATCTCTTAGGATAGAGTTTTCAAAGTTTTGTTTAAAGACTTTCTTTTGCGCTTTTGTTAAAATCTCCATCACATGGTAAACGCCATTGGCATACTCGTTCTCCATATTGGCACTTCTTCCCTCAGGAGCACCCATCGCCAAAAATATACGCTCAAACTTCTCTTCAAGCTCTTTTACTTTTATATCTTTTCCTACTTCTACATTGGTGTGTACTTTGAGCCCTGCTTCTTGCATCCAATCAAATCTTCGCTGAACTGTGTTCTTAGGGAGTTTAAAGTTTGGAATCCCATAGGTTAAAAGTCCACCAACTCTATCTGCTTTTTCAAAAATCTCTACATGTAACCCTGAGCGAAGCAAAAATGTCGCACAACTCATACCAGCAGGTCCACTTCCGATGATGGCTACTTTGTGCTTTCTGCCTTCTTTACTTCCATAATCTGGCTTTGCGCCTTCATCAAAAGCTTTTTCATTGAGATATACTTCAACCTCTCCGATAGAAACAGCATTGAACTTACTCTTTTCTATCACACAACTACTCTCACAAAGACCAACTTTTGGGCATACACGACCAAGTATCTCTGGAAATGGCGACATCTCATTGGATGCTTCAAAAGCACCTATGTTGTTACCCTCATAAGTATTTCTTAGCCAAAGTGGGATTTTATTGTTGAGAGGACAGCCTGTTCTACAAAAACTAAACTCACTGTTTAGCCCTCTTAAAACATCTATCGGGCACTGTAAACAACGACTTGCTTGGGCTATGGCTTCATCATCTCCAAGTTCACGATAAATCGGATTAAAATCAGAAATCCTCTCCTGTGCTTTTCTCTTTGGAGCTATCTTTTTTTCTACTGTATTATAATTTCTCATCCATTATTTCCTAAGATTTCTATACTTTCTACAAGCATCTCTTGACCTTGTAGCATCTTGGTTTCACCACTTTTGCAAGAGGGACAAAAAAAGTTGTTCTCCTTAACCTCATGTTCTTTTTTACATGTAAGGCAGAAGATTTTTACTGCTACGATATTCATGTGGAGTATCGCATCATGGCAAATCGTATCTTCTTTAAATGTATCAAAACAGCTTTGCATAAAATGCGGCTCTATCCCACTTAAACGCCCGATCCTAAGAGTCACGCTTTTTACGCTACTCGCATTTGCTTTAAGTGCTTGTTTTTTGCATACATCTATGAGTGAAGCGACTATCGAATACTCATGCATCAGAGCATTTGCTCCTTAGATGAAGATATCTTTGCATACTCATTATAATCAATCAAACATATCGCATCGCTTGGGCAGATTTGTACACAAGCTGGTCCATCTTCACTCTCACAACACAAGTCACACTTGATAGCGATTTGTTGGTTTATCTGCGTCTCTGGGATATCTTGTTCTACCATCTTGATAGCCCCATAAGGACAAACAAGTGAACAACAACCACAACCCACACACTTCTCTTCATACACTTTGACAAAATGCCCCTCATGCTGAATCACATCATGCGGACAAACTGTCAGACAGGAGGGATTGTTGCAGTGCATACACTGCATAGGAGCAGTTTTTTCATGTACTTTAACAACTCTGTTTCTGGTGATGAGCTTTTTACCACTCGTGAGTGCCTCTTCCATACTCATACCCATATGACTCGCAGCACACGCCAACTCACAGTTCAAACACCCGATACACTTTGAGGCATCTGTAAAAATAAACATATTGTTCATATTAACGCTCGGTACAAGAGATACATGGGTCGATACTGTTAAAAATCAAAGCAATATCATCGATAGAGTTATCTTTCATCATCACTTTTAACGCTTCCCAGTTAAGATAAGTCGGCACTCTCCACTTCATCCTTTGAGGACTTTTTCCACCATTGGTTTTGAGATAGTACATAAGCTCTCCTCTTGGAGCTTCGCTTCTTGTGACTGTCTCTCCCTCTGGTATAAGAGGTTTTGTAGGAAATACTATATTTCCTATGGGAAGATTTTCGATAGAGAGTTCTATAAGCTTGATTGATTCTAGTGTTTCATACAATCTCACCATCGCTCTTGAGTAAACATCTCCATCTTCACGTAAAACGACATTGAATCCCAACTTTCCATACGCGGCATAAGGGCTTAGTTTTCTGATATCATTGTTGATACCACTTGCTCTTGCAACAGGGCCTACAACACCAAGTCTTAGTGCATCAACATGAGGTAAAACGCCTACGCCTTTGATTCTTTTATGGAGTTTTGTATCATTTTCAAAAAAAGCGATTATCCTTTGAATCTGCTCTTCTGCTTTATCCATATTTTTATATATAAATTGAATTTTCTCATCATCTAAGTTATATTTGACTCCGCCGATGGTGTTGGCACTCAAATCCATACGATTGCCCCAAATGTACTCTTTTATATCTTGGAAGTACTCACGAGTCTCTAGGATATGCGTCATCAGTTTGTGGTCATGCACCAAGTGCGCTAGCATACCAAGGTTAAAAAGATGACTAGCAACTCTTTTTATCTCATCTGCGATGACTCTTAGATACTGCGCACGCAGAGGTACTCTTATGTTTGCTATCTCTTCAACAGCCATACAGTAGGTAAATGGATGATTGTTAGAACAAAGCGCACAAACTTTCTCAGTGATGATAAGATTTTGCAAAAAGTTTCTCTTCATCACCAGTGCTTCCATGCCACGATGTACAAAGCCATTTATCATATCTAGTGACTTGATGGTTTTTCCATCTTCATTAACCAAAGCTTTAAAGTAAACAGGCTCTTCTAGAGCAACATCAAAAGGTCCTAGGATTACTTCGGCGTTCTCTTGCATACTACCCATGACTCACCTCTTTGCTCTGTTTTACTTTGTTCCATAGACTTTGTGTCATCTTTCCATTCATCGCATTGGAAAGTGAGATATACTCATCAAGTACACTCTCTTTTATCTTTTCATCCAAAAAGAGTCTTTGTGGATTTGGATGGTTTTTTAGCTCTATCCCATACATCTCACTAAGTTCTCGTTCAGTCCAATCTGCACTTTTAAAATATGGAGTGATTGATTCGACACAATTTTTCTTTACATGTAACTTTAGATTGACTATCTTTCCCTCTATGTCAAAGTGATAGACTATCTCATGTCCAACCTCTTCTTTATAGCAAGTTATCGTACATATCCTAGCTGGTAGATTTTGGAAAACTTGGCTTACATGTAAAAGTTCTTCTTCATTTTTTAGCTCACACCAAAGGCAGTTGCTATGGCTTTTGAAGGTATATCTGTTCTCACACGCTTGGGTGAGTTTTGTTTGTAATGTATTCATTTTAATTTCACCCTTTTATCAAATGTTGTTTTGGCTCTACAATCACTACAAAGATTTGAGAGTTTCTTGATATCTTCATTGATATATCCAAAACCTCTTAGTAAAAGTTCATTTGTGACTTTGACCATATCTGTCTTGCAGTTGGAGCACTTTACATACTTTACTTGTCCGTAGGTTATGTTTTTATACTTGTCACTTTGGAGATTTATCTCATTTGTATCGTGCGAAAGATGTATGGATTTTGTTGGGCAAAAGTACTCGCAGTTGCCACAAAGTGTACAGGTATTGTGCCAGACTTCAAAATCAAATCCTTTTTTATCACTTGATTCTTCTATATTGATAGCACCAGCTGGACAAACATACTGACACGTTCCACACAAAACACAAATGTCTGTGTTAAATGAAATCTTTCCCTGAGAAGACTTGTAGCTTAGAGTCACACTCATGCATCCACCTCATCTTGTGTTAAAAGCTCTTTGGCTTTCAAAAAGCCTTGAACTATCGCAGCAGGCGAAGGAGGACACCCTGGAATGTTGATATCAACAGCCACAAACTTGTCTAAAGGGCCCTCTACACAGTAGCTATCTCTATAAACGCCACAACTAATCGGACAAATACCAACAGCTACGACAACTTTATCCTCTGGCACTTTAGAGAGTGAATCTTGGAGATAAGAGACACTTCTCGTTGTAATAGGACCTGTCACTAAAACTATGTTTGCATTTTGCGGAGTATTGGTAAAGTCAAACTCCAAATCACTAAATCCAAATTTTGGAACAAGTGCTGTTGCCAACAGTTCTACGTCACAGCCGTTGCAAGAACCTGTGTTGATTCTATATATGTATTTTTTTTTCAATGTAGATACCTAAAATAGTGTTATAAAGGTCATTCTAGCTAAAAGTGAATGGTAATTCAATAAAATTTGTCAATTTTTTATTAAAAAAAGATTTAATCTACTTCTTTTATAAAATATTTATTTTACTTCTCTTCCAAAACTATCTCTTCAAAGTCGCTTCGTGTGTTTTTGATAGGATTGGTATGAAGTCCTTTGGTTGTATAAACAAATGATATCTTAGGTTTATCTGTGGTGTTTTTATTAGCATGATGGAGAGTTTTACAATGAAACAAAACAATATCTCCACGTGAGAGATTGGTGTGTACTCTTGTTTGTATCAACTCTTTGTTTTTTGGGTGTTCGTCTATGAAATTGCTCTGCGCATCAAACTGCTCTTTTTCAAAACGCATTTTATGAGAGCCTGGGATAAACTCCAAAAGTCCATTTTCGAGATACTCCTCATCAAGTGCCAGCCAGATTGAAATCAGATTGTCATTTTCATAGTGCCAGTATCTTGCATCTTGGTGCCAAGAGGTGCGAGAACTCTCTTGTGGCATCTTGGTCATGATAGAGTTATGATGTGCCAAAACAAGAACTGGGGTATCGTTTAAAAGTGTTTTGAGCACTCCTCGTATCTTGGGATAGGTCATCCATGTTTTAAAGACACCCTCACGCTCAAACACTTGGCGTAATCTTCTTACCGTCACTTTTGTATCACCGTTTTGTAGGTACTCTTGCTCACTTTCGATAGGAGAAACCTTCTCTTTTAAATGCTCCTCTACTTTAGCAAGTATCTCTTCGCACAACTCTAAATCTGCAAAGTTTTTGAGTACTAAAAATCCATCGGTGTTGAATTGCTTAATTTGAGATGATGTTAGTTTCATGACTTTTCTTTGTGGTTGAAATATAAATGTATTTTACTACGGATAAGTTAAACAAAATATACACTACGATAGATTTTTTCTTTCTATGCTACAATGCGCAAAAAAGAAAGAGTATAGGAAAGAAGATAAAGTTACAAGAGATAGAAGCTAGTAAGATTATCCACCATGTGCTAGGCGATAAAAGAGTACCTACAAAAAGCGATGCGGAGTTAGCGATGCTTTTTAAAAAACGCTTTACCAAAAAGGAACTTGAAGTGCTCAATGCTGACATATTGGGTGTGGAAAAAACAGTGAGTATGGAAGCGTTACATGTAGATGAAAAACGCTACGACACGCTACTTGCAAGTGCGCTCAAAAATCTTAAAAACGAAGCTGTTCATCGGGATTTTTTTAACTAAGATTCTTTACATGTAAAGATATCTGTTACTTCATCAGTTGCATATTAGTTTAGAGTTTAGCCCTGACCCCTTTTATCTGTTTTGCCATTGAGTGCTAGTTCACCAATATCTACGATGTAGTCCATAACTTCTTGACTGCCTCGAATGGCTAGGACTTTTTTACTTGTATCATGATCTAAAAACAATACCGCATCAAAACTACTTACATCTCCAATACCGTACTCTGCACTGGTAGCTAGGACTTCGTAGCGGTTGGCGAAGTTTTTGGCTTGGGTTTGAGAAAATTTTATTTCTCCATCACTATCTTCTCTTGTTAGTTCTCTTATATATGTAGTATTGTTTTTTCCAAACATACCAGCAATTAAGTCCCCATAACTTGCTTGAGCCAACTCCGAATAGTCTAAATACTCTTTTATTGTAGCCATCTTAATTTTCTCCTTTTCTTGGTTTTAATATTTTTGTGTAAAGATCTTCATCTTGCAATTTGCCCACACCAGAACATCCAAATCCTGCGATTTTTGTAAAATACCTTAGAGAATCTCTTACCCATCCGCCTCCCCATGAGTATTCAATCAGCTCACCTGCAACAGCATTGGTTTTTCTATCAATCAATTGAAATGAAACTACCCTATGAATATTAAAAATAGGTATTCTCGTTTCAGAGCCAATTTTATATCCTTCTAGTTTCCACTGACTCACTTCGCTCTCAGCTATCTCCTCTTTAGCGATACATTTGCCTTGCTTAAAAGCTTCTGCATAACTACCATAACGTTGCTTCCCTGGTAGAATACAAAGGTCCGAAGTATTATTATCAATCCAGTAGTTCCGGTAATACTTATCACTCTTTTCACCCTTATAATCCATATATCGATACCCTTTATAAGGAGAATAAGGATAGTTTGCATCCAACTCTCCAACATAAAAACCATCAACATTATCTACTGTTTTATAGATATGAACACCTGCTTTAGTTAGACACAAATATGCATAGATAGGATAACCTAAAACAATATCCCAAGTAGGTATCAGCACCATAATCGCAGTTGCGATATATTTGGCTTTTTTTGTGCCGTATTTTTCATAGGTGTTTTTGATGATATATTTTGATAAAACAAAATAACCAAACCCAATAAGCAGTATTAATCCTCCTATCATTTCTTGCCCTCCTTTTTACTCTTTACATGTAAAGCTTGTTTTAGCCTAAGCCACCTTTTGTTGTGCTCCATATCTTGCTCCTTTTTGTTTGATTTGATTTCTTACATGTAAACATTTTAAAATACTAAACTGCTTTAGTATTTTATGTTTGGAACCGTAGCAGTTGTGCTTTGCACCTGCGAAGGAAAATTCCATCTGTTGGAAATCTTTACATGTAAAAGATAATCTTCATTTTGAGCATATTTGCAACTTTAAGTATATAAATTAGTTAAAAAACTTTATATTATCAAAATACAATGCTATCTTTTTATATTTTGAGATTTTTTTATATTATTTATTGTTTATTTATACTATTTTACACACATGATTTGCTTTGATAGTATTTTATAAGAAAAATGTCACAGTTTGCGTCACAAATATAAAAAATTCTTGTGATAATAAAATTACTTGCTATAATATTGCTTTTTCAACAACAAAGTGGAAACATAAGAGTTTATTTTGTAGCTTGTTTTTTACATATTCTCATGAGAACATGACGCAAAGGCAAGGCTATAGACTCCCTAGATAAACCAAAAAGTCAAGATAATATGGAGAGAAAATGCAGAAAACAAAAGTTCTGATACTTGAAGATGAAGCTATAGTGGCTCTTGATATAAAGTTGGCTCTAGAAAAGCTTGACTTTGAAATCACCCAAATGGTGACCAACTATGATGATGCCCTGCAAAGCGTGAGAGATAACAAGCCAGATATCCTTCTAGCTGATATCAACCTCAAAAACAGTATAAATGGCATAGAAACAGCAAAAGCCATACAAAAGATTGCTTCCATTCCTATCATATACCTGACAGCTTTTAACGATGATATAACCATCAGCAAAGCTGCTCAAACAGATCCTATCGGATACATCAGTAAACCTTTTAAAAGTAATGACCTCAAATCAAATATTTTGTTGGCTATGCATAAAAGAAACTCTGCTAGAAAACATCAAGTATCAAAAGAGTGTCAGTCACTTGGTGATGGATTTTACTTTAATGAAAAAGACAAAATTCTTTACTTTGAAGACCAAGCTATCAAGCTTAGCAAAACAGAAAAAAAACTTCTTGATATTTTGGTAAGAGCACAAGGACAAATAGTACCTATGAGAACTCTCGAAAATCTCATTTGGATGGATACAACCATGTCCGATAGTACACTTCGTACTCTAGTTTATAGACTCAAAACAAAACTGGACTATAAACTTATAGAAACCATACCAGCAGTAGGATGTAAAATAAACATAAAAGAGTAAGCTTTCTTCTCTCTTGGGATATTTCCCAATATCCCTTTTCCCTTCTATAAACCCCCTCTACTTTTTTTTTCACTTTTTCCCTCACTTTACACTGACCCATATATCATAATCTCGTCACGTTTTCTGTCACAAAAATAAATTTTTAAAAACTGTGACGAAAACTGTGACGGTACTCCTTTAGAATTAAAAAAATTTTAAAGGAGGAAAAAATGATTAGTATCAACAAAAACTATTCACTCAACCAGCTTCGTGGACTTGTCCACCAACAATTTCAAAAAACTTCTATCTATAGCGATAAAGGCTTTAGTGAAGAACAAAAGCAAATCATGGAGATTTTTAACAAAAGGATTATCCTTTAGGAAACTATAGAAGAAGCTATCGCTTTTAACAAAAGATTAGAGTGGGATACTCAAGGAGGATTTTATCATCTCACTACTAACGCAGAAGACCTGATAGAGGTTTTTAAACTCCGAAGTGATGTGTATAACATGATGAAGTACAAAACTGAGTTTCCAGATATGATTGAGGGACTAAATTTTGATGAGTATGATTGTCACTCTGCCATCATATTTTGTAAAAAAGAAAAGGAGTACACGGGAACCTCTAGGATTATATTTGACTCCAAGAGAAACAAGCTTCCAACAGATAAAAAATACTCTTTGCACTACTTTAGGGAGGAAAAAATAAAAATCGCTGAAACTTCGAGGCTTACAGTAAAAAAAGATGAAGGAAAGTTGAGTTTGGATTTTAAAAATATCATGAGAGCATACTACGATATCGTCATGAACAATGATTTGGATTTGATTGTCTCTAGCATAGCGCAAAACCACTACAAACTCTACTCGAAGTTTGGAGGTATCAAGATAGAAAAAGAGTTAAAAGACTTTGGGGAGTTGGTAGGAGACTTTTATGTCATATCTTGGAATCCTTATGAGGCTTCAGAGTTTTATAAACGCTCTTTTTTAAGGTAATTTAACAAAGTTAGAGTGCATATGAAGCTTTAAATGCACTCTAATGTGTCATCGTTTTTGATAATTCATCGCTAACCTCTTTTAACTTTCCCAACACCTTTACCATCGCCAAAGTATCGAGTTTACAGTACGCCAAAAGCTGTTTTCGTATCTCTTCTTGCTCTTTCAAACTCTTTACATGTAAAGATGCAAAGGCGTTCATCGCTTCACCGCCATTTTGGATGCCCTCTAGCTTTTTATAGGCTTCTTGCATCTGCGGTACAAGAGCGGGAAGCACATACTTGATGGAGTAGCTTCCTTGCATACTTGGAATGACATAGTACTTTTTTTGGAACACAAACATCAAGTCTTTTATATTGTCATGTATGTTCATGAGATGTGCACTCAAGTCTTCAAACTGCTGGGCAAGTTTGCGTATGACGCCTTTTTCAAAGCTCATATTGTAAGCCAAAGAGTTTACATGTAAAGGTATGTCTCGCACTAAACTCTCAGCCAAAACACGCCTTGGGTCGCTTCCTGCCTTTGCTAAAAACTCTTTATGCTCCAATGTGCCATCTTGATTTTCTACATGTAAGGAGTATTGAAATGGTATCTGTTGGTAAGGGCTTATACCTTTGTACAAAGGCACGGCTTGTTGGTACGTCTCAAAATCAAGATGATACAAAGGATAACTCAAACTCTCGAAAAACTCTTTTATAGCTTCTTTATCTATATGAGTTTCACCTGATTTATAGTTGGCTACTGCTTTGGCTTGTATTTCACTCATAGCAAAGTCATCTGGCACATCGGCGATATCTACGATACCTTGTTCAAAAAACTCTTTTTGTTTTTTACTTCCAAGGTTGAAGATGTTAAAGATGGAGTACTCAGGTATATCTCTTTGCACTTTCCAACAGTACTCTTTTGCATCGCATACATAAGGATTATGGCACTGTTTTCCTATCTGAATATCTGGTTCATTTTTTTATCTTGGAGATAGGTTTGGTATGTTTTGAGCTTTGAGGGAATCTCACTTTGCAAAGCGAGAACTTCTTCGCTAACATCAACTACGCAAAAAAGCTTCTCTAACTCAAGTTCATCACCTCTTACATACTCTTTGTTTAGATGGATGATGAAAGCATCTTTTATCGCAAAACCCAAGCTTTTTAGCACATAGTACTGGATAGAAACATCATGCAGATATATCTCTTTAACTTCGGTTGAGCTTTTCACTTCATACAAAGATATCGAGCCATCTTCATTTACATGTAAGATGTCAACAAGCACCAAAATATCCTCTGCAAAAAAAGTCGCTTCATAGATACTTTTCACGCCCTCTTCTAGCCACTGCTTTGTCGTGGATAGCATCTCATCAAAGTTTGTCGTATAAGGTACTTCACGACCATCAGGAAAAAGTTCACATGCCAAGTCACCTACCTCGTTGCCCGTCTCAAACCTCGCTTTGGCTTGCTCATCAGGTGGACTTAAAACCTCTGGTTTGTACTTTTTGAGCCATAAGGATTTCGGGCATTGTATGGCTCGGGTGTAGAGGGATTTTGAGAGGTTCATGTTTTACTCTTTTTTATTTTTTGCTAAATATTTTTTAACTTTTTTAGCAGATATTATATGACGCAAATCATACATGAGAAATATACAAACAACCAAACAAAAAGCACTAAAGCCAAACGCAGGGATTGACTTAGCCCATGAAAAATCAATAATTCCATACAATAAAAAAGCAATAAAAGAAAAATATGAAAATGCTAAAATAAGAGCATTTAAAACAGATACCATATACTCTATCTTAGAAATTTTTACCACTAAAACTCCCTCAGAAAAATCAAAAAAGGTTAATCCTCTTTGAAAATGTCTAAATGCAATTTCACCTTTTGTATTTTTATGAGCATTAATGATAGCCTCTCTAAACTCCTTTTCAACATTTAAGCCAAGTGTAACTTTGAAATACTCATTTGCAAGTTCATTTTCCAAAAGCTCTCTTTCAATGCCTACAATCTTTTCACATTTTAAAGCTTCTTCTATCTTAGAAATTTTTACTTTTTTTCTAGAATCAAAAAATTCTATAATTGCCTTATATTTAAAGGCTAATAAAACCATAAGCATAAATACAACTATAAGATAGTTTCCATTATTATAATTTTTAATTAAAAACTGCATCAATGTTTCCAAAACATCTCCTTATTATTTATATTTAACTTCTTCATCTTCATTTGAAATGCAAGAAATTTATCCGTTGGGAGCTTTTTTGCTTATTCTAAAAAAGTTTATATTCTAGCTCCGACCCCTTTATATATTCACATGCTAAGTCACCCACGACATTGCCAGTCTCAAACCTCGCTTTGGCTTGCTCATCAGGTAGGCTCAAAACCTCTTGCTTGTACTTTTTGAGCCAAAGATATTTTGGGCATTGGATGGCTCTGGTGTAGAGGGATTTGGAGAGGAACTTAGACATGACTATTATGCTCAGTAATCATATCGATTATTTCTTTTTGATTATTTTCAATTTTTATGCTTAATTTTGTATTTTCAATTTTATTAGCAAATTTATATAATGAAAAATTAAATAATTCAATTGATACAAGCATCAAATAAATTGCAAATGATTTTTTTTCACATAAAAACAACTCTTTATAATTTTTTTGCGAAACTTGATTCATTATAGTTATATTAAATATATCTTCTGAGAGCGTGTGTATGGAATCTGAAGATGATGCAAAAACAGTTTTATATATTTCTTCTAGTTTTAACTTTTCAAATTTTTGATATATATTATCTGGCCATTTATGGTAATTAGGGACTGTAAAATAAACTGTGTAA
>DKEY01000102.1 GCA_002469305.1 Sulfurospirillum sp. UBA6810 | reverse complement strand
ATAAAAAAGAAAGATTGTGAGATGTTTTCTCCGATCATAAAATCATTGAAGAAAAATCCCACTCATGTTTGTAAAAAATGTAAAACAAAAAGCAACGACAAAGACAAACTTTGTAAGCCTGAGAAGCTATGAGTAGTTTACATGTAAGAGTTGCTACTTTAGAAGATATACCCTCTTTGTGTGAGCTTTTAAATCAACTCTTTAGCCAAGAGGTCGAGTTTACTCCACAAAAGCATCTTCAAGAAAAAGGCTTAAAAGCTATCATGGAAAATCCAACTGTCGGTATTATCCTTGTTGCTATTATTGAGCAAAAAATTGTCGGTATGCTCAATCTTCTTTTTACTATCTTCACGGCTTTAGGAGGGTGGGTGATACTCTTAGAAGATATGATAGTAGATGAAGCGCATCGAGATAAAAAGATAGGCTCAGCACTTTTAAGTGAAGCAAAAAAGTATGCAAAAGAGCATGGATTTTTGAGAATCACTCTTCTAAGCGACTTTGACAACGACAAAGCCCATGCCTTTTATGAAAGACATGGATTTATTGATTCGCCTAGAAAAGTCTTTACATGTAAACTCTGATTAGTGGTGCTGTAGTCTTTCTTGAAGCATATCATCTAAAAGACCAAAGAGTTCTTGGGATGCACTTTCAGAGTTTTTAAAGTCATTTATAACAATATTGATATCATTAAGACATGTGCCATCATGGACACATTTTATTGCGTGATTGATGGAGTCATGAACTATCTTGTGAGGCTCTTCTAAAAGCCTGTAAGACTTTGTTCTCTCGAAGTTTCTTTTGCCTATATCAGCATACCACTTTCCTAATCTACAGTTAGTGTGGTTAGAAAGTTGCTCATGTTTTGTATCATAGATTGAGCCATACCCTTCTACTTTGAAAAGTACATGATCAAGTTTTGCTAAAGTTGCAAAGATGGCAAATGTTATCTCTTGTGAATCTTTTTCGATAAGAGATGTCTTGTCTATGATTTTTTCAAACTCATCTTTAAAAGTCTCTATAAATTCGTTTGATTTGTGTGAAAGCGCTCCTATCTGCTCACTTTGTTCAAACATAGAAGTTGAATTTTGTTTGAGTATCCCTATGTTTGTCTCAACCTCTTGGGTAGCTTTTTGTGTTCTCTCAGCTAGTTTTCGCACTTCATCAGCAACAACCGCAAAACCTCTTCCATGTTCACCTGCCCTTGCTGCCTCGATAGCAGCGTTAAGTGCTAAAAGATTTGTTTGGTCTGAGATATCTTTGATGAGGTTGATAACGCTTGAAATCTCATCTACACTTTGGTGAAGATTTTCTGCTATTGTCCTTGAGTTCATAGAGGATTCTGCTATAGTTGAGATGATTTCTAAAAGTTGATTTGAAATCTCATTGAGGTTAGAGATATCTTTACTATTATCTTTCGAGAGGGCTGATATCTCCTCCGATGCTTCTAGGTTGTTCTCTATATTTTTTTGGATTTTTCTAATGCTCTCTTTGCACCCTTGTAGCATCTCTAGGGTGAGTCCTGTTTTGAGTTTGTTTTCACTTATGGTTGTTTCGAGATTTTTTGATATTGAACAATCCTCACAATGAGCTCTTAGCTCAACCTCAAGTTCACTTATCCTCTGTTTGAGTGCGCTGTTTTCTTGCTTTAAAGCTTCGCACTCCTGTTTTGTTTGTTTTCCAAACATTTATTGTCCTTTTGTGTGATATGCGATATTATCTAAATATAACTAAAATATTACTTCGCTTCTGATATTAAAAGATACCTCTCTAAGCTTTTCCAGTTTTTTATCTCATCTTGTTGCATATCAAAGTGTAATATACTCACTTCCAAGCTCTGAAATCCAGCCGTTAGCTTATAAAACACCTCTTTGTCCATGTCTACATGTAAAGGATTTAACACAACAAAATCATCTCCAAAAATCCTAAATACAAATGAAGAGTGAAAGAGTGCTTTGATGCGTAAAGCAATCTCCATCAAAGTATCGTTACCCACTTCCCAGCCAAAGTTTCTGTTATATGCGTGCATATGATGTACTTGGATAAAGTAGCAGCATTTGTACTGTTTTGAGTTGAGATTTTCTTGCAAAAAATAATCAAGATATTTTGCACTATATGCACCAGTGAGGGAGTCTTTAAAAAAGTAGGCAAATCTCTCCACATCTACTTGTGTTTTTGGCATTTGGTCTGTATCAGCTGTTTTTGCAAAGGATTCAAACACTTCGATAGCTGCTGGGAGCAAGAGAGGGTCAAACTGCAAACCACTCTGCTTTTTTATCTCTTCTACGGCTTTTTCTATGCTTTTTTTGTGTTTGTAGATTCTGTTTGTTGTCATCGCATCAAAAGCATCAGCAAAAGCAAGTATGCGAGAAAAAAGCGGTATATCTTCACCTTTTAACCCATCTGGATAGCCTTTGCCATCGTATCTTTCATGGTGGTGGCGTATACTCTTTGCGTATTGCTTAAGTGGCGTTAAAAAACTCACCATCTTTTCGCTATCTATGGGATGTTTTTTTATGATATCAAGTTCTGCTGTTTTGAGTTTAGCGGGTTTTATAAGGATAACATCTGGAGTCAAAACCTTGCCGATATCATGGAGTAATCCCGCATAGTATAAATGCTCTTGTTCGTGTTTGCTAAGGTGGATATTTTCACCTAACTTTGAAGCGTACATAGCGACTCGTTTTGAGTGCCCACCTGTGTAGATATCTTTGTCTTCCACGAGAGTGGTTAGCATCTCGACTATCTCTACTTCTATAAAATCATTAAAAGGCATCTTCCCTCCGATGGCTCCACATCCACTCTATCATAATAGATTGAGAAGAAAATTATAACCATATAAACTTAAACAAATATAACCTATTATAATAGAGTGATTATGGAGTGTGTGTGGAAGATTTTAATCAAAAAGAGATAGAAAATTTTTATAAAAAAGTATCAAAAAAAGTACAGCAAATTAGGCAAGAAAAAGGCATATCCCAGTTAGAACTTTCTTATATGATAGGGTTTCGTTCTACCTCTTTAGT
>DKEY01000072.1:11999-23334 GCA_002469305.1 Sulfurospirillum sp. UBA6810 | reverse complement strand
CATCGATATTTTCAACAGCATCAAACTTTTCAATTTTTGCAAAAACTTGTGCTCTTGATTTGTATGCTGCAAGTATATCTTTTGCTTTTTTCACGTCATTTGCATTTTGCACAAAAGAGACTGCTACAAAATCTACGCCATTTTGCGCACCCCATAGCAAGTCTTTTTTATCTTTTTCTGTTATTACTTCGATATTGATGATGGTATTTGGAAAGTTAACACCCTTGTTTGAAGAGAGTTTACCGTCATTTTCTATCTTCGTCACTATCTGCTCGCCTATCTCTATTACTTTTGCTCTGATATTTCCATCATAAAGATAGATGTACTCATCAACTTTGAGCATATTTAAAATATCTGGTTGGTTGATGCATAATTTATAAGCACTTTCACCAATCTTTTCACCCTCGATGATATCTTTGATGAAAGTGACTGTATCGCCAGTTTTAAGATAAAAATCTTCTTTTAAAGTACCTACGCGAACTTTTGGTCCACATATGTCTTGCAGTACGCCTACTTTTATGCCAACATTTTGTGAGGCTTGTCTTATTTTTTCTAGTGTTGCTGAGTGATATTCATGAGTTCCATGGCTAAAATTCATTCTAAAAACATTTACACCTGCTTTTATCATCCCTTCTAAAACTTCTATCTTGTCGCTTGAAGGCCCAACTGTTGCTAAAATTTTTGTCTTTTTATCCATGCCTTAACTCCTTATGTTTTGTGCGTATTTTATTTAATTTTTATTACAAAATTATATCATACCCTGCCTAATAATTAGGCTTTATTCTAAAGTAATTATTTAAACTCTTCGTTATGAATAAAAGTTTATAATTGTTGCCAATAAAAATAACAAATATATGTATAAAAAAGTTGCAAATGAAAAGTATAAAAGATAGCATAGTTTTTTTAAATTATCCAGGTGTTGTTAGCGATAGAAACACAAAATTGTTATATCAAGAATTACTGAAACTAAGAGAAACTCTCACAGAGAGAAATATACTTGGCATATATATCTGCATAAAAGATAAAAGTTTTGATGAAGCTTCACTTGAAGCTTTTATCAAAGAGCTTGATAAAATTTCTAAAACACTTTTAACAGAAATTGCACTTGGAGATTATACGAGAATTTTCTATGAAAAATTAAGAACTTTGACACTCAATACACACATAAAACTTTTTAAAACCACCAATATAGCTAGACTTTTTTTCAACCCAAAAATTTTTACAAAAAAACTAAAAGTTTTACTCTATGATGATGGTGATGAGCAAGAAGTGGATAAACAAGCCTCCCTCTTAGCAAAGTTTGAACATAGTATAGTTTACGCACATAGTGTAAAAGAGTTTCAAGAGAAGCTAGATAACCACGAAGTAGATTTGGCGATCAGCCAAACAAAAATCAATCAAGTCTTAGATAAATCTAAAGCCCAAGTACAAGTTGGACTTTCAAAAAACCTTGTCACCAATCTTCCTTTGTTTATAGATACTGCTGTGGATAACTTAGAGATACTTACTGGATTAAAAGCCAACAAAATCGCTCATGCGATAACTCCTTTTAACACTGACTTAAAAGAAGTAGTGAGTTCTGTTATGAAGTTTAAAGGTGACGTTGAAGGAAACTTTGTTCTTATATTTCCTAAAAACTTAGCTCTTCAAGCGATAGAAGCTATGGTGGGTGAAAAGTTAGAAGAGAGTGATCATGCTGGTATCAGTGATGGTGTTGGTGAATTTTGTAACATCATAACAGGTAGTACAAAAACTCTTTTTTCAAAAAAAGATATCAAAGTTTTATTTGAACTTCCAAAAACTTTTACTAATATGACTACCACGAAAAATATGATAGGCGATAGTAGTGGTATTTGGATAGATATGCAGTTAGAAGAAAAACCCTTTTATATGTTTATTTCAAAATAGGAGAGAGTATGCGAGTAGATAAAGAAAATACCCTAACTTTAGTCGTAGATATCCAAGAAAAATTGTTTCCCCATATGCAAAATAAAGAAGAGCTTTTGGAAAACTGTACAAAACTCATCAAAGGTTTGCAACTCTTGGAAATTCCTTTTATCCTCAATGAACAATATCCAAAAGGCATAGGTGCGACACTGCCGGAACTAAAAGAGCTTTTACCTACTCTAAGTGCTTATGAGAAAGTCACATTTAGCTGTTGTAAAAATGATGCAACGCTACAAGCCATCAAAGAAGCTGATAAAAAATATGTGATAGTTTTTGGGATAGAAGCGCATGTATGTGTTTTACAAAGTGTACTTGATTTGCTCGCACTTGGATACACTCCTGTCCTTGTTACTGATTGTATAAGTTCACGAAAAGAGAGTGATAAAAACGTAGCCATTACGAGAATGATACAAGCAGGAGCCATACCCTCAACGTATGAATCCCTACTTTTTGAGCTATGTGTAAGTGCGAAAAATAATGCTTTTAAGCAAATGAGTCAAATCATCAAATAACTTTTTTAAAAAGCATTATCTCTTTTTCATCCAAATCACTAAACATAGAGTGCATATAACTTTTTTGATACCTTAGACTTTTTTGCTTTTTAAAGTATTTTTTAGGATGAAAATACTGCTGGACATTCCCAGTGATTTTGTTGTAAATATCCCCTTTTTTTTCAAAAAAATTTATCTCAGTATCTAAGATGTTATCCACAAAGTTTGCCTCTATGGCTAAAAATCCCTCATCATTTGAGTTTACCATCACACCATCTGCAACACTAAATCCCTCAAGGGTATTTACATCAGCTATAAAAAAACCACCCTCTTTTAAAACTTGGCTTACATGTAAGAAAAAATCATCTAGTTTTTCAGGTTTTATATAATTAAGCACATCACCGATAGCAACAACAACATCGTATGAATTTGGCTTTAATGAAGAGAGTTCTGCTACCTTTGCATCTACTCCCAAACTTTGAGCGATATGAACCATCTGGGCACTTCTCTCAATCCCCAATGCTTCATATCCACTCTTTTGTAAATGCTTCAAAAATTTGCCATTGCCACATCCCACATCTAAAACATTTTTTACATGTAAAGATTTAACAATCTCCAAATACTTTTTATAAAGTGCTTCATACTCTTCATAAAACCCGATATAAGGTTCAATGCGAGCATATAAATCAAGTGAATCCAAAAAAATATCCTAACGTTTGAGATAGAGCTTAGTCAACCAAATCCTTGTTAAATTCTTCTTGATTGAACTCTTTTTTAAGATACTCACATACGAGTTTCACATCTCTCTCAGCATTGCCTAAACAGCTTGTAGCACCAGGACTTGGTGTCATGTTAAAGATGATACCAGTACCAGGATTTACACTTGCTTCACCAAGCATAAGCTTTTGTGTTTTTTTATTGAGAACTTGTGGACGAACCCCACCAAAACCCTCAGCATACTCTATATCTTCAAGTTGAAGAGAGGGAACAATCTTTCTAGCATCTTTTAGAAAAAGTTTTTTGTTAAAGTGCGGTACTTCAAATAAAAAGTTTCTGAAAATATAATTTCTAATATCACTATCACCTAGCAAATCTTTAAATATTTTCAATATATTTGTATCAAAATTGAGTGTTTTGAAAAAATCAATAACTGTTGCATTGCCATGATATCTCTCTAACTTTGGTAAAACAAGTGCTGTGGGTCCAAATCTTGTAAAGCCATTTGCTAAGATATCAGGATCACCATGAAGTGCGGCAAAAGGAAGTTTTGGATTTTGTACCATATAAACTTTTCCATTGAGGATTTTTTTTGTAGTGAGGTAAAAACTTCCCGCAACTGGTAAACAGCCAAAGTCTTTTCCATGTCCCATCTGATGTGCTAGATATAAAGAGTGTGCACCAGCATTTACAACAACAAAATCCGCTGTAAATGTCTCTTTCTCTGTTTGCACTACATGTACATTGCCTAACTGCTTTATGCTTGTCACTTTTGCATTTAAAAACAGGTCTGTCTCTTTTCCTTCTATATTTTTAGCATTTTGGACAAGAGTTTCTGTCATAGCACCAAAATCAACAGTACTCCATTCACCACTTTGTACACCAACACCTACGATGCTCTCTGGTCTCTCACGACCATTTTCATCAAAAACAAGCTTTGGCTCTATCTCTTTTAACTTCTCTTTTTCAAAAACTTCTAGATAAGGAAATAACTCTTTAAAATCTTCATAACGCTTTCTCATATACGCAACTTCTGTATCGCCTACACCTATCGCCATTTTTTGATGTGCAAACATAAATTTGTTTTCATAACCATATTGCAAACAGTATTTTTCAACCATTTTGGCTGTTCTTTTGACATTTGTTGCTTTTTCAACAGTATAGTTTGTCTCTATATCACCACAATGAATTGTTTGAGAATTACTTGTTCCTTTGGAGTTAAGTGTTGCTAGGCTATCATACTTTTCAAGCAAAGCGATTTTTTTGATATCTGTATATTTCGCAAGTTCATAAAACAAAGCTGCACCGGATATTCCTCCACCAATTACAATGACCTCGTAGTGATTCTTCGACATAAGACATTTCCTTTGATTACGTAATTTTTAAAGCTTTAAAATCTTACTCTAAAAGTTAAAGCAATGTAATATAATTTTTATTTATATGTGTTCTTTAAACAATAATTAAAGTATATAAAAAACTTATGTAATCATTATGTAAATTTCCTCAAATATTATAAAAATATTCTCTTAATGCTATAATATAAATAAAATACATTTTACGAGGATTGAGTATGGATCATTTACTAGATAAAGACTTAGAGCTTAAAGATGTTGTACAAGTTGGCGAGGAGAGGTTTTTTGTTTCAACGATTAAGATGGAAGTGAGACACTCATGGCTTAATCAACATGAGAATGTCTTTGTATATGAAACAATGGTCTTTGAAAAAAAAGAGGGAATTGTTCAGTACCAACATCCCCTCTACAATACTCGATATGCCTCTTATGATGAAGCATTGAATGGTCACAACAAGATAGTAAAAAACTTAGAGCATATTGTTAAAACAACAAGAGAGTGTAGAGCAAAGATAAATTAAGAAGTAGGACTTACCCTACTTCTTAATAGCTATCGCTTCTATCTCAACCTTTACATTGAGAGGAAGAGTTTTTACAGCTACTGTTGAGCGAGCTGGCTTATGCTCACCAAAAAATGCTGCATAGATTTTATTGACTTCGGCAAAATCTCCCATATCTGCTAAAAATATAGTGGTTTTCACTACTTGTCCCAAGCTACTCCCACCCTCTTTTAAAACTTCACTAAGATTTGTGAGTACTTGAGTAGTTTGTGTTTGGATATCTCCATCGTTTAGTGAGCCATCTGGTTTTAAAGCAATTTGACCTGATGTAAAGATAAAATCTCCTACATTTACAGCTTGAGAGTATGGTCCTATCGCTTTTGGTGCATTTGGTGTACTGATATAATTCATCGTTTCAATCCTCATTTTTAAAATTTTTTATTAAATCTTTAAATATCTCTTCAAGTCTTTCAACCTCAGCCAAACCACATCTTTCATTTGGTGCGTGGATTGTATCGTTGATGACTCCAAATTCTACTGTTTTCACTCCAAACTCAGCTATAAATCTAGCATCACTAGTTCCTCCGGCTGTTGAGAGTTTTGGGGTGAGCGTAGTTATCTTTTGGATAGAGTTACAAAGATTTTTTACTATTTTTGACTCACTTGAAGTGACAAAAGGAAAAGCACTTTGAGAGAGTTTCAAGCTAAATTCCAAACCTTGAAATAAATTTTCTATATATCTTTTTATATCAGCTTGTGTAGTTTTCGTAGAATTTCTTACGTTGAACATAAGCTTTAAACTACTTGGAGTTACATTTGTCACTTCCATACCAGCTCTGATATCTGTTATAACTAATCTTGATGGAGCAAAGTTTTCATCACCATTATCAAAATGGTGACTTGCTAAAAGTGGTAAAAGTGGAGCTATCATATCAACTGGATTTTTTGATTTTTCTGGGTAAGCTGCATGTCCTTGCAGACCAAACAGTTCTATCACACCATTGATAGAGCCTCGTCTTCCCACTTTGATGGCATCTCCAAAAATATTTTCACATGTAGGTTCGGCTACAACACAATACTGAGGTAAGAAATTTTCACTTTCGAGATATTTTAAAACTTCTATCGTACCATGCTTAGCATCACCTTCTTCATCACTTGTCAGTAATAATGAAAGCGTTCCATCAAACTCTTTTGCCTCTTTACAAGCTTTTAAAAATGCACAAACACCACTTTTCATATCTTGTGCACCTCTTGCAAAAACATTGCCATTTTCTAAAACAGGTTCAAAAGGATCACTCTTCCATCCCTCACCAGGGGGTACTACATCTATATGTCCTGCAAAACAAAGATGCGGGCCTTGCCCAAATTTTTTATATAAAAAAAGATTTTTTGTATCTGCCACATCTATGCGTATATGCTCAAATTGGTCTAAATACTCAGCTATAAATTCAAAAGCCCCATCATCATTTGGTGTAATTGATTTATAACGCAATAATTTGAAAAAAAGTTCTTGTGTTGTCATATACGTGCCTCAATTTTTGTTAGTGATTATATCTAATTTTTATAAAGTGAAGATGAGGGCTCACCAAGGTAAAAGCCTTGAAATTCATCAATTCCTAGCTCCTTACACTTTTCATATATCTCTTTTTTATGAACAAATTCTGCTATGGTTTTTATGCCTAACTTCTTTGCAAAAACGATGATAGCTGAGACTATCGCGAGGGAATTTGTATCTGTATCTAGGCTTTTTATAAGAGATCCATCTATCTTTATATAATCTGGTTTTAATTTTAAAAGATAGGAAAAGTTACTATATCCTGTACCAAAATCATCAATAGCAATGCGAACACCCATGCGTCTTACTCTACTTAAAAATGTTTCTATACGTGCTAGATTTTCTATGTTTTCATCTTCTAAAATTTCTAATACTACTTGTTTTGCAACTCCATACTCTTTTATCTTATCAACGACATAATTGCTCACATCACTATCACTCATATCACGAGCCAGTAAGTTTATAGAAACTGATTTATCTGTTTGTGCAATCATCTTAAAAGCTTTTTGGATTAAGACTTTTGCTATATTTGCGTATTGTCTTACATTTTTAGAAGTTTCCATAAACATTCCAGGACTGATGGCCTCTTCTTTGTCGTTGATAATTCTTGCTAAACACTCATACTTATTGACTTTGCCCTCTCTATCAAATATAGGTTGAAAAAAAGGAACTACTTGATCTTTCGCTATGGCTTCTTTGATAAAGTTTGACCACTTTACTTGCTTTGCATAGGTATCTTTTGTATCCAAAGTTTTTATATAACAAACATAATCTCTTTGTGTATTTTTTGCATGATTAAGTGCTATATAGGCTTTTGTAAGAGTATCCTCGCTATCAAGAGAGAGTCCTATGGTAGAGTTTATCTCTATGCTTGTATCTATGCTTGGTATCTCTATCTCTTTTGCTTTAAATAGATCCACAAGCCCTTGTGCTAAGTCTTCATATTTTTCTACATCCAAACTCTCATCTTCTACAAGAGCAAACTCATCTGCGCCAAGCCTATAAAGTTTCATCTCTGTATTTTTTATGATTTTTTCTAACTCTTTTTTTAAATCTAGGAGGATAAAGTCTCCTACTTCTGAGCCATAGTATTCATTGATGTTACGAAATGAATCTATATCAAGTATTATGATTTTTGGAGCTTCCATACTAGAAAGCTCTTCTAATAAAAGTTTTTTATTGGGCAGTTTTGTAAGAGAATCAATATACAACATATCTTTTAAAAGCCTATTTTTCTCATCTAATTCTTCAGCTTTTAATCCAATGTTTTTTTGGTATTCATGTATATTTTCAGATATGCTTCTTGAGATAATATAGACTATAACAAGAAGAATAAGCCCAACAAAAGCTGTGTAGTAAAAGTGGATACTATCTTGTATAAGAAACCCAATTACAGATATAGATATAATTATAAATAAGATTGGAGAATATATAATAATTCTTGATATGGTTTTATAATCTTTCATATCAACTCCTCCTAATTTATCACACTATTATACAAAAAAATTATAATAAATCTATAACTTAACCACAGTAGCTCCAAAGCCACCTTGATTTGGTGGAGCATCACAAAAAGAGACTACACTTGGATGAGTTTTGAGAAATGTTTTGACAGCGTATGCAAGTTTTCCTGTACCTATGCCATGATAAACATTGACTTCATCATAACCATTGATAAGAGCATCTGAGAGAAATTTATCGAGTTTTTCTATAGCTTCTTCACTGCGTAAACCATGTAAGTCCAAGACAACTGTCGCAGTAGAATCTACTTTTGTTGATATAGTTACTTTGGCTTTTTTGCGAAGATTTGTACTGTTGCCACTCTTCTTTAAAGCACTCAGAGGAACTTTGAGGCTTATACCATCACACTCTATCATAGCACTCTCTTTTTTGATAGACTTTATAACTCCTTTTGAGTTACCGTACTTTATCGCATCTCCAACACTTAAAGGCTCAGGTTTACTGATAACTTCTGTTTTTACATGTGTGGCTTTTTTATACTCATGCGCACGGTTTAAATGACGATGAGCTTCACTTGTATCTTTTGATTTGATAGCTTCTTTGGCACTACTTATCGCTTTTGTGTATTCAAAGTGCATTTGAGATTTGAGCTTTTCGTATTCTGCTTTTGCACTCTCTTTTTCATCTTTGAGTGAAACTTTGAGCCTCTCTATCTCTTCTAATTTTTCATTTAACTCTGCTGATTCTTTTTTCATCTTCAATTCTAAATCTATATTTTTTTGAATCAAATCATTGAGTTTTTCTTTATCTTCCCCGTAAACTTCTTTTGCCATGCCTACTACATTGGCACTGATGCCATAACGAAGTGCCGTTTCAAAAGCATAACTTTTGCCGATAGTTCCACTTAAAAATCCATACGTTGGTCTTTGATTTTTCTCATCATAGATAGCTGCTAAAAGTTCTACTTGTTCATTTGTTGCCAAAAGGGAAGCAAGCCTTTTATGGTGTGTTGTAATGACTATCTTCATGCCACGTTTGATAAGCTCTTCGATGATGATTTTAAACAAACTTGCAGCTTCATCAGAATCTGTTCCAAGCTCAATCTCATCAACTCCTACTAAAGTCTCTTTTTTGCTAAAAAGTTCAGAAAATTGCGTCATACGCCCAGCGAAAGTAGAGATGTCATTTTTAACATTTTGAGGGTCATCAAGGATGGCTGCAAAATCTTTAAATGCTCCGATAGAAGAGTTTTTTGCATCTATCTTCATAGGCAACAGATACTTTGCAAGTAAGGCGGAACTTAAGATGGCTTTTAAAAGCATCGTCTTTCCACCCGCATTTACACCAGTGACCATCAGAACTTGCTTTTGAAAATCTATACTGATAGGCATTGGATTGTGCAAAGCTGGGTGTGAAAACTTTTCTAGTTTGATGATAGAGTTTTTCTTAGGTATCAAAAACTCCATATCTTTTTGCCTTGCAAAATTAACTCTTGCATTGTAATTATCAAATCTATCAAATTCTCTGTTTATATAAGCTAAAAACTTTAAATTTTTAGTATATACAGAAGAGATTTTTTTGCAGTATTGGTAGATGAGTTCCTCTTTTTTATCGAGTAAATCACTTTGCTTTGATTTGAGTGTCATGATACTCTCAGGTGTCACATAGAAAAAACCACTGCTACTACGAGCGATAATGCTTCCTTTGAGGACATGGTTAAATCCACCACGAACGAGCAGTGCTTCTTGGTTATTTATATAGTGGATTTGTCTATCAACGAGATATGCTCCCAGTTTTGAATTTGACATGAGACGTCTAAGAGATTGGGACATATCCTCTTTGATGTGTTTGAGACTATTTTCTATAGAGTCAAACTTTTCATCTATATCTGATTTTAATTCGCCTTTATCGTTAAAGTAGTTACATATCTCATCAAACTCACTTGGGATAAGTATCTTCTGCACCCAAGAGCCTATCTGCCCTTCGATAAAAACTTTTTTAAGATAGTTAAAGTAGTTGATAATCTTCACAAAAGCATAAATCTCTTCGAGTCTGAGAACGCCACTCTTTTGCAAATGTGCAAGAGCGATATCTAGTTCAATCATCATAGGAATTGGCTTGAGCGAAGTATAGAGCAAGAGTTCATCTATCATCTTCATGTGAAGATGGATATCGCCTTGCATAAAAAGAGGTTTTGGACGGGCTAAAAATGATTCAAATGATTTGGCATACTCTGCCAAATCAAGTTTAGATATAAGCTCTTGCATCAGTCTTTGATTTTACAATTGACTACTTCAAGGATAAGACCCTTTTGTGCTACATTTGTTTTCAAAGGCATAAATGTCTGCGTTCCACTGATATACTCAAAGCTTTGTTTTGTCACATCAACACCGTTACATGTAAGAGTTTTCCCTTGCAAAAAGGCATTCACAGTGAGTCTATTTTCATTGGTTTGAGAGCCTTTTGCATACTCATAAAGCACTGAAAGTATAACTACAAGTACAATCCCAAGTAAAAAACCTATCTTTGTTTTTGTTGGAAATTCATCTTTTTTGATTGCAAAAATGACGGCAACGAGTAAAATCAATATAACAAATAAAATAATTTGCATTAGGCACCTCTTAATTGGTATGTGATATCGCCAGCACCAAAGCCGATAACGATACCCTTACTGAGAGTGTCATTTATCTCTTCTACGTTGATAAAATCCCCCACTCTTTTGATATGGTTTACAAATTTTGGATTGTATCTACTAAACTCTTTAGCAAAATCTATCTCGCGCACTGCTTCCCCTGCACTCCAAACAGGAAGTATCAAAAGCTCATCAACTCCCTCAAAGCACTTTACAAAGCCTTCTAGATTATCCACTGTTCTTGAGTATTTATGTGGTTGCCAGATAGCAGTTATCTTATCAACTCCTACTAAAGAGGCATATTTTTGGACTGATTTCATTGTTGCTTTTATCTCTGTTGGATGATGTCCGTAGTCGTCTATGAGTGCATATCCATCACTCTTTGTGAGGATATCAAATCTCTTTTTGATGCCTCGGTAGTTTTTTATCTTCTCTCTTGAACTCTCTAAATCTATCTCATTGATACTAGCAAGTATCGCTAGTGAAGCATCGAGTGCGATGTGATCGCCTATACCCCAAACTTCAAAACGGCCTAAATCTTTCAGGATAAAAGAGGTAAAAGGCTCGCCATTTTTGATGATAGTTTTAAGCTCTGTTATATCACGGCTTGGATAAAGGCGGATTGCATCCATATCCTCAAGTGTTGCTAAAAATTCATCTTCAGCGTTTATCACTCTGAT
>DKEY01000072.1:0-11993 GCA_002469305.1 Sulfurospirillum sp. UBA6810 | reverse complement strand
TACTCCATATGCTCTGGTTCTGCATTGGTAACTATGGCTATATATGGATTGGAGTTTAAAAAACTCGAATCACTCTCATCTGCTTCAAATATGATGTTATTGCTTTGGCGGTAGTACATGTTTGTATCAAACTGTTTGCTCTCTGCTCCTATGATAACTGAGCCATCAACCATGCTTGCTAGAATTGCACTTGTAGTGCTTTTACCATGCGCACCACACACCGAAAAGACTCTTTTTTCTTTGAGTATCAAAGGTAGAGCATCTTTTCTTGAGAGAGTCATAATCCCTCTTTTTCTAGCCTCTATCAACTCTACATTATCATCTTTTACAGCTGCTGAATATATCACTAAATCTTGTTCTTTTATATTGTGAGCACAGTGGGGAACACACACTTCTATGCCCTCAGTTTTTAAACACTTTGTTATCTTACTCTCTCTTATATCGCTTCCACTTACTTCAAATTTTTGTTTTTTTAGATATCTTGCTAAGGCTGAAAGACCAATGCCTCCAATGCCTACAAAATGGATTGATTTCATATTAATTTACTTCCTTTATAAAGTCACTTATGCGCTTTAATACTTCTTTTGTCTTTTCATTATCTTCTACAAGTGCTATCCGAACGTAAGCACGTCCCATTCCCTCACGGCCTAGAAAACTACCAGGTAAAACCTTTACATTTTTACGCCCATAAAGCCCTCTTGTGAACTCTAATTCATCTTTGACTTCAAGCCACACATAAAAAGTTGCTTCACTTTTTTCTACATGTAAGATTTCGCTTGCTAATTCTAAATTCTTTTTATATATAACTCTCGCCTTTTCTACATGCTCTTCGTCACTCCAAGCAGTTGCTGCTGCAACTTGCAATGGAAGTGGAACCGCTGCTCCCACATAAGTGCGATAAAGCATATACTCTTTTAGTATCGCCTCGTCTCCTGCTATGAAGCCAGAGCGAAGTCCTGGTGCGCTACTTCTTTTTGAGATAGAGTTTATAACAAGTACATTTTTAAAGCTATCATTGTTTACATGTAAGCTTGCTTCAAGAAGTGATGGTGGTTTTTTATCAATGTAGAGTTCACTATAACACTCATCATTCATAAGAACAAAATCATACTTGAGTGCTAACTTTACCCATTCGCCAAGTTCTTGCAGACTCATAGTAGAGGCTGTTGGATTGTTTGGAAAATTGAGGATAACGAGATTTGCCTCTTTGAGTCTTGCGTCATTTATATATGGTTTAAAGCCATTTGCTTTTGTGAGATTAAGATGTATGACACTCGCTCTTGAAGCACGTGCTGCACCTTCATATATCTGATAAAAAGGATTCGTATAAGCCATTACAGGCTCTTTTACATCATGCAGTAAAAACTGAGGAAAATTAAAAAGTACTTCTCTTGTTCCAAAAGTAGGGATAATTTGTGTTGGTTTTAGTGAAATATCAAATCTCTTTTTAACAAACTCTATTTGAGCATTTTTTAAAATCTCTTCACCAGCACTTTTTGGATATTTATTGAGTAAGTTTGCACTTTGGCATAAACTCTCTTGGATAAAAAGTGGTGTTTCAAACTGAGGCTCACCTATGGTTAAAACAGCTGGTTTATAATCCTTACTTGGTTGTATATCTGCTAGTAGCTCACTTAGTTTTTCAAACGGATAGGGTTCAAAATTCAATCATTTTTCCTTTTATATTATAACTTTCTTCTTGAACTTGAACAAAGTCCAAGTTCAATTCATCTCACTAAAAAGTTTAGTTAAGGGGTCAGGCCCCGATACTAAACTAAATTGGCATGCCAAATTTTTGTGTGATAAGCTCACCCTCATCATTGATATACAGATAGTATAAAAAGTCTTTTTTTACACTAAGTCCTGCAAGATAACGAAGTGCTAGATTTGCTTGGAGTGAGGCGATATGCATCACGATAGGTGCTGCGATACCTGCTGGTTTTTTATCTTTGACTTTGAACGCTTTAAAGCTACTTTTCTCAAAAAAACAAACTTGTCCATTAAACGCTTCTACGGAACCATATATCCAAGGAGTATTGACTTTTTTTGCATACTCATCTATCTTAGCTCTTACTGGAAGATTATCTGTTGCATCTATAATCAAATCAAGCTGTATATCTTTTTGTGAAAAGCTCTCAAAATTTTCTACATGTAAGATTGTTTTTACAAAAGGGCATCTAGCTTCTACCAAAGCACCAACAACTTCAGCTTTGTATTTACCCTCATCACCAACTTTAAAAGCTATCTGGCGATGGATATTGTGTACACTTACCTCATCAAAATCTACAAGATGTATCTCACCTATACCTGTACTTCCAAGAGCGATAGCAAGCGAACTACCAAGCCCACCACAGCCTATGATAGCTATTTTTTTAGAGGCTAGAGACTCCTGTGTCTCTTCTCCCCAAAGTTGAATTTGTCTGTGAAAATAATTTTCCATTTTTATACTCCTCTCTTAGTTAAGGCTTTTTTCCAGCCCCAGCTTCTTCTTGCACTGTTTATCTCTTCTTTATCGATACTTGCTATAAGTATCTCTTCTTTATCACCAAGAGTGAGTTCCACTTCACCAAAAGGGTTTATGAGATTGCTGTGTCCATAAAACTTCCAAGCTTCTTCCCCCTCTTTATAGCTACCTACTCTATTTGCTCTTAGGATATATACGTTATTTAAAAAGGCTCTTGTTTTCAAAAGTTCTTGCCATCTTCTACTTGAATCAAAAGTTGAACTAGAAGGGCTAAGTACCACATCAACACTTTTTTTCATCACTTCTGAAAACACAACATCAAAGTGCAACTCAAAGCCACTGACTATACCAAACTTTAGTCCATTGTGTGTGAAAACTGGTAAATTGTACTGGCATATCTCATTGTCAAAAAATTTCTCTTCATTCCAGTGTTTAAAGTTTATCAAAAATTGCTGGTCAAAGTAGCTAACAGATTTTGCACTAAACTTAGCCACGCTTTTATAAAGTTTTTTACCCTTTACATGTACAATCGGAGCGACTACTGTTATCTCATATTTTTTGCACAACTCTTTTAGCACTTCAATCTTATGATTTGATTGTTCTTTTATCATAGAAAAAGGTGTAGTTTCTAACTCTTTGAAAAAGCTATTGAGTGCATACTCGCTTAAAAGTAAAAGGTCTATCTCTTTATCTTTACATATACGCAGATAATAATCCAATCTCGCACTGCTCATAGGAAGTGTTGCAAGCTGTAAAGCGGCAAGTTTCATCTAAATTTCTCCTTTGACTTGGAACAAGTCCCAAGTCAAATTCCTATCACTAAAGCTTTTACTTCGCAAAGAATTTTTCATTTCTCTTCACTTTTTTGTAAAGTTTCATATTCAAGCTTTGCATCTTCTATCATCTTACTTGCCTCTTTTAGAAGCTCTATCCCTTGGGTATATTTTTTCATACCATCAGCAAGTGCAATTTCTGGATTTGATAACTCCTCCAAAACCTTTTTCGCATTTTCTAGTTTTTCTTCAAAAGTAGTACTCATTTTATACCTTTTCCTCTAGTGCTTTTTTTATATAAAAATCAAATTTATCATACTCTATTAAAAAGGCATCGTGCCCATAATCACTATCTATACAAACGTATTTTACTTGATTTGCACGCCCAAGATTGACTAAAGTATCTCGTATCTCTTCCATCTCTCTTGGACGAAATAACTTGTCTTCTTTAAAAGAGATAAGTGTAAGCTTTGACTTTATATGTTTTAGTGAATCTGCCAGTGAATCATAGTTTCTTGTTGCATCAAAGATATTCATAGCTTTAATGATATAGAGATAACTTAGTGGGTCAAATCTTTTTGCAAAACTGTGACCATTGTACTCCATATAGCGTTCCACCTGAAATCTTCCAAATAGCTCATACAAACCATCTGTCTCTACATAATTTCGACCAAATTTACTATCCATAGAGTGAGGAGATAAAAAGCTTATATGTCCAGCCATCCTACCAACAGCAAAACCAAAAAGACCTTCTTCTTTAAAATCATCTTTTTCATAGTGTCCATTTTTAAAGCGTGGGTCATTGACGATACCCTCCATAGCGAGTCTGTTAAATGCTATCGCCCAAGCTTGTGTTGCGTATGTAGAAGCGAGACAGATAACACGAGAGGTAAACTCTGGATACTCAACGCCAGCACATAAAGCTTGCATACCACCCATAGAACCACCGATGATTGCATATGCCTTGGTAATACCGAGGTGTTTAAACAATCTCATTTGAGCTTTTACCATATCACTGATTGTAATAACTGGAAAGTTAAGTCTTAGAGGTTCTTTTTCACCATTTGACATAGGTCCAGTCGAACCAAAACAACTCCCTAGTACATTTACACAAATGACAAAGTACTTTGTTGTATCAACTATCTTTTCGTCACCGATTAAAGGATCCCACCAACCAGATTTTTTATCATTTTCATATCTACCTGCTGCATGGTGGCTTCCTGTGAGAGCATGAAACACTACAATCGCATTTGATTTGTCTTCATTAAGCTCACCATATGTTTCATAGGCAAGCTTGTATGATTCTAAGATACGTCCACTCTCTAAGTAAAGTGGCTCATTAAAATGCTGTATTGCTGTTGTTATTTTCAATTAACTGTCTCCTTTTTACCTCAACAAATCAAGGTAAAAATTCCTCGCTGCTATTGCGCGAAGTACCTTCTGTATTTTTATTTGGTATCCTAAAAATTGATAAATTACCCCTTTTACGGATTTTGACTCGTAAAGAAAAATCAGGACGATTTTTTAGAGTCAACCTCGGAAAAATTACAAGGATGTAATTTTGAGAATGAGTTAAAAGTTTATATTTATCAATTTATATATTATATTAATTTACTCTATAATTTGGTGCTTCATGTGTGATGATAACATCATGAACATGGCTCTCTTTAAGCCCTGCACTTGTTATCTCTACAAACTCAGCTCTCTCTTGAAAATCAAGTATATCACGTGCTCCAACATATCCCATAGAAGAACGAAGTCCTCCCACAAGTTGATGAACAACGCTTTTTACATTTCCAACATAAGGAACACGCCCCTCAATGCCCTCAGGTACTAGCTTATCAGCTGCTGTTCCCTCTTGGAAATATCTATCCGTACTTCCTTTTGTCATAGCACCGATACTTCCCATACCACGATATGTTTTATACTGACGTCCTTGATATGTTATAAGCTCACCTGGACTCTCATCTGTTCCTGCAAGTAAGCTTCCTATCATGATACAACTTGCACCCACTGCAAGTGCTTTTGCTACATCACCAGAATACTTGATACCACCATCTGCAGTTACTGGAACTCCATATTTTTTTCCAACTTCAGAACACTCTTCGATAGCAGATATTTGAGGAACGCCAACACCTGCAACTATCCTTGTAGTACAGATACTCCCTGGTCCAATTCCTACTTTTATACCATCAACACCCGCTTCTATCAAAGCAAGTGCAGCTTCTTTTGTTGCAATATTTCCAGCAACAACATCTACATCAAGACTCTCTTTTATCTTTTTGACTGTATCTATGATACCTTTTGAATGTCCATGAGCAGAATCTAAAACAAGTACATCAACACCTGCTTTTACAAGTGCTTCAGCACGGTCAAGTTGACCAACACCGATAGCAGCACCCACACGAAGTCTTCCAAATTCATCTTTATTTGCTTGTGGATATTCTACACGCTTTTTTAAATCTTTTATCGTGATAAGACCTTCTAATTTTCCCTCATCACTCACAACAGGGAGTTTTTCAACTTTGTTTGTTTTAAAAATAGCTTCAGCTTCATCTAATGTTGTACCTTTTTTCACAGTTATCAAAGGCATTTTTGTCATTACTTCTTCTACTTTTTTACTAAATTCATCTTCAAATCTCAAATCTCTATTTGTCAAAATGCCTATGAGCTTATTTGCTTTATCAACTACTGGAACACCTGATATTCTGTATTCACTCATGATATCAAGAGCTTCACGTATCGTAGCATCTGCTAAAACAGAAACTGGATCGATGATGATACCACTCTCACTTTTTTTAACTCTTCTTATCTCTCTTGATTGTGCTTCTATATCCATATTTTTATGGATAATACCAAGCCCACCAAGGCGAGCCATCATGATAGCGGCGCGATGTTCTGTAACTGTATCCATAGCTGCTGAAACAAGAGGTGTGTTTAAAGATACATTTTTACTAAATTTACTTGTTATATCAACTTGTCTTGGAAGAATTTCTGAATATTTTGGTACTAATAATATATCTTCAAATGTTAATGCTCTTTTTCTTATTTTCATTTTAATGTCCCCTTTTTACTGAACAAGTCCAGCNNCTCGCGACTAAAGCACGAAGTAAAAACTTCTGTATTTTTCATTTTTTGACCTTATCCTAATATTTTTTCTAAACTAAGCGCACCATCAAAGATAGCTTGCTCTCCATATGCTGGACCAATTAACTGTGCACCTATTGGAAGATTATTGCTGTCTTTGCCAATAGGAACTGAAATAGCAGGAAGACCTGCAAGGTTTACAGAAATCGTATAGATATCTTGCAAGTACATCTCTAAAGGATCACTCTTACTTCCAAACTCAAATGCAGTTGTAGGTGTAACAGGAGCAAAAATCATATCAGCCACACTTAAAATCTCTTCAAATTGTGATTTGATAAAATGTCTCGCTTTTTGTGCTTTTATATAATAAGCATCATAATAACCACTACTTAAAACAAAAGTTCCTAGAAGAATTCTTCTTTTAACCTCTTCACCAAAACCTTCACTTCTTGTTTTTTTATACATCTCTTTTAAATTTGTACTTTCGCTTCTATTACCATATCTTACGCCATCATAACGTGAAAAGTTTGCACTAGCTTCTGCCGCTGCTATAACATAGTAAGTTGCTATATCATATTTTGAATTTGTAAGGCTTTTATATATTATCTTATGTCCAGCCTCTTCTAACGCTTTGATAGCATTTTGCATTGCACTTCTTACTTCAGGGCTTGCTTCTTCAAGATAGTTTTCTATAACAGCGATTGTCTGCTTTGCATCAGCATTTAAGTTTTCACTCACTTTTACATGTACTATATTTGCACTTGTTGAATCCTTGCTTTCATGTCCTGCTATGATGTCATAAAGGATTGCAGCATCTTCAACATTTTGAGTGATTGGTCCTATTTGATCAAGTGAGCTTGAGTATGAAGCAAGTCCATAACGACTCACTTTTCCATAAGTTGGCTTCATCCCGACACAACCACAAAATGCAGCAGGTTGGCGGATAGAGCCACCTGTGTCACTTCCAAGAGCTGCTATCGCAATACCAGCTGCAACTGCCGCTGCACTTCCACCACTACTACCACCAGGAACTCTTTTTAAATCATGAGGATTAAGAGTTTTTCCGTAAAATGAGCTCTCCGTTGAACTTCCCATAGCGAACTCATCCATATTTGTTCTACCAAATGGAGCGAGCCCATTTAAAAGCATATTGTCTATTACAGTTGCATTGTATGGAGCAACATACCCTTGAAGTATGTTTGAAGCACTTGTGATATTCCACTCTTTTACTTGGATATTATCTTTTATAGCGATAGGGATACCCTCTCCATATTCGCTGATAGGAGTATCTATAAGTTGTTCTACATACGCACCTATGTTTTTTTTCTCAGATATTAATTCGCTTAAATCTCTTCTAACTTCTATAATCTCTTCTGGGCGAAGTGTTAGAGCTTTTTTTAAAGTTATCAATGCCACTCCTTATCTCTTTTTTAACTTTACAAGCCATATACCTATGGCTATCAAAATAAATATGGCACCAACCGTACCAAGTACAAAACTAAACTCTAATGGTTTAGATAAATCAACCATTTAAAACCTCTTCACATCTAGCACAAAGTCCATCTTCTGTACTTGCTTTAAACTTCCAACATCTAGGACATTTATGTTCATGTGATTTGATAATTTTGAAGTTATCTTCTCCAATGCTAAAGCTTCCAAACTCTTCCCCATTTGCATTTTCTACAACACCACTTGTTGTAAACCAATCCTCAGCATCTGTTGGGGTTAATTTCTTTACATGTAAAGAATTTGTAACCAAGATAAGTTCTAAAGTAGATTTGATAATCTTTTCTTTTTTGAGATTATCTATTATCTCAAAAAATTTCTCTCTCGCTTCAACCATATACGCAGCATCAAAGTCTAATTCTACTTTATCAAGCGGCGTATAAAGCATGTCAAATACATCTTTCATATCTTGTTTAATGATACTTGGAGCATACTCTAAAATCTCATCAACAGTATATGTCAAAGTTGGAGCGATAAGTGCTAAAAGACGCTGAGCTATCAGTGCTGTTGCACTTTGAGTTGAGAGTCTTATGTTTTCATTGGCACCATTACAGTAGAGTCTATCTTTTGAGATATCAAGATAAATTCCACTTAATTCCACTGCTATAAAGTGGCTTAAAAGTGAAAATCCTTTTGAAAAATCGTACTCTCTAAAGCTTCTTTCTACTTCATCAAACACTTCTTTAGCAACATTTAAAATCCACTTATCAAGTGTCCCCATCTTTTCATATGGCAAGATTTGAGTTAGCCCATCTGTATTTGCAAGTAAAAATCTACAAGTATTTCTGATTTTTCTGTACTGTTCACTTACTTGTTTTAGGATATTGTCACTTATCTTTAAATCTGTCGTATATTCACTCATACCAACCCAAAGACGAAGTATCTCTACACCATATTTTTTTGCTATATCATTTGGCGCAACAACATTTCCCTTGGATTTGCTCATCTTTTCACCCTTCTCATCAACCGTAAAGCCATGAGTAAGGATTTTGCCATATGGAGCATGTCCACGAGCGGCAGTTGAGACTAAAAGAGAACTTTGGAACCAACCTCTGTGTTGATCACTTCCCTCTAAGTACATCGAAGCTGGATAATCACCAGCGTCATACTCGCGTGACTCTAAAACAGCTTTCCAAGTACTACCACTATCAAACCAAACATCTAAGATATCCATCACTTTTTCTAGGTTTTCAGGATCATATCCGCTTCCTGGGTAGAGTAAATCTTTTATCTCCATATCCCACCAAGCATCAGCACCACGTTGTTCAAATATCATCGCAACATAATTCATTACTTTTTCATCGAATATTGGCTTACCCGTAGTTTTATCTCTAAAAAATGCGATAGGCACACCCCAGTCTCTTTGACGGGAAATACACCAATCAGGTCTATTTTCTATCATAGTTCCAAGACGGTTGATACCACTTGGTGGATAAAAACGTACTTTTGAAATCTCTTCTTTTGCCATCTCTCTTAGAGTTGCACTATTTTGTGCTTTTTCATCCATAGCGACAAACCACTGTTTTGTTGCTCGATAGATAACTGGCTGATGCGTTCTCCAACAAAATGGATAAGAGTGCGTAAATTTAGAACACTTTAGAAGTGCACTTCCTAGTAACTCTAAAATTCTTTCGTTTGATTTAAATATATGTTCACCTACAAAACTCTGTGCATCAGGAAGAAGATTTTCACGTACAACAGTTTCATCATAACAACCTCTCTCATCAACAGGCATCATCACTTCTAAACCATACTTTAACCCAACACGATAGTCATCTTCACCATGACCAGGTGCAGTATGAACACAACCACTACCACCATCCATCGTAACATGTTCACCCAAGATAAGTTGTGAATCTCTGCCATTGAGTGGGCTTGTTGCGTACAAGTTTTCTAAGATATTTGCTTTAAAAGTTTTTACAACTGTACCTTTGATAACCTCTTGTTCTATAAGTTTTTCATACAGTGGCTTAGCTACGATATAGCCATCACTACTTAAGATATAATCTTCCTCAGGATTAAATGATATCGCCATATTTGCTGGAAGTGTCCAAGGAGTTGTCGTCCAGATAACAACACTCGCTTCATCTACTTCCAATACTTTTTTTGCTTCTTCTTTCAGTGGGTATGCAACAAAGATAGAGTAATCTTCTTTATTTTCATACTCGACTTCAGCTTCAGCCAAAGCACTTCTTGCAGCCCATGACCAGTAAACTGGTTTACTACGCTCTATCAATAAACCTTTTTTCGCTACTTCACACAAGGCTCTGTATATATCTGCTTCAAATTCAAACTTCATAGTCATATAAGGATTTTCCCAATCACCTACAACGCCTAGAGATTTAAATTCTTCTCTTTGGATATCTATAAACTTACGAGCATGTTCACGACACAACTCTCTTATCTTACTTTTGGCTAGTGTATCTTTTTTCTCTTTACCGATTTGCTTTTCTACTTGTTGCTCTATCGGAAGACCATGACAATCCCAACCCGGAACATACTTTACCTCTTCACCAAAGAAGTAGTGCGTTTTCACAATAACATCTTTTAAAACTTTGTTGAGTGCATGTCCTATGTGAATATGTCCATTTGCATAGGGAGGTCCATCATGTAAGAAAAATTTGTTTTGTGCATTCTTACGATTTGCTTTCATTTTTTTGTAAGCGAGGTCATTTTCAAACCATATACCATATCGTTTTGGTTCGTTTTCTGGCAAATTACCTCTCATAGGGAAATCTGTCTTAGGTAGGAGTAAGGTATCCTTATAATCCATTTCGTTTATCCTTCGAGATAACTATGAGTGTTCATAGTATAAAATTAGGCAATTTTACCTAAAATCTATTTAATTTCTTCTTTTATAGCTCATAAGTCTCAATAAAATGCTTTACATGTAAGATTTCAAAATAGCCTGAAATTTGAGATATGATATAATGCTTTCTTCATCTTTTTAGCAAGGGTTATGATGCAAACTTCACTTATTATTGTTGGTAAATCACTTAAACTAAATACTCTATTTTTAAATTATATTGACTTACATGTAAAGGATTTTTTGAGTGTTCCTGATAAAAAAATATTTTTAGATAAAAGTGACAAAGACATTTTTTTACAACTCGAAAATAGTTTAAAATCTTCAAAAAAAACACTCATTGTTGCTTCAAAAGATAGCTTCAATTTAGTCAATAAAGTTATAGCTACTTTAAGTGGAGATTCACTTGAACTCAAAGAAGAGACTTTGATACCTTCAAAATCAAAAGTTTTTTCAAAAAATTCCTATCTCCTTGAGACAAAAGAGTTTAAAGTCTCTGTTATCTTGGCAAAAGAAAATGAAACATTGCCACGAGTCCATATGAAACAAAGAAAAAATGCAACTACCTTCTCGCTTATAGGCCTTGATGAAGACTCAACAAAGATACTCCTTGAACCACTTGCAAGTACATACGAAATCAAACTTATCTCAACACCCATAGTCGATAGCTGGTCTGTTATAGAAGCAAGTGCTTTAAAATATGGAGACATTGATAACTTTATAAAAGCTACAAAAGCACTTTTCCCTCATAAACTCATAGAAAATGAAAATGTACTAGAACACATAGTAAGTTCTTTAGAAAAATCCGGTAAAACGATTAGTGTGGCTGAGAGTTGTACGGGTGGACTTATAGCTTCTATGCTAACAAGTATCAGTGGCTCATCAAATGTATTTCATGGCAGTATAGTAAGCTACTCAAATGATATAAAACGCTCATGGCTAGGTGTAAGTAAAGAGACTCTCGAAAAGTTTGGGGCGGTGAGTGAACTTTGTGTACGAGAGATGATGGAGGGCGTTTTAAACGCTAGTCTATCGGATTTTGCTCTTGCAACAAGTGGGATAGCCGGTCCAACAGGAGGAAGTGCAGAGAAACCAGTAGGAACTGTTTTTGTCGGAGCACGTGCTAAAAATGGTGAGATAATCGTTGAGAGATTACTTCTTAAGGGCGATAGAGAGTATATACAAAAGCAAAGTGCTTATCATGCTCTAAGATTGCTCTTAATTATTGGGAAAGATGTTTTTTTTAAAAAATAACAATTTTTAAAAAATTCTCTTGACAAATGATTTTTTTTTCTCTATAATTTCAACCTCATTACGAGATGAAGCTAAAAGATGACTCGTTAGCTCAGCCGGTAGA
>DKEY01000159.1 GCA_002469305.1 Sulfurospirillum sp. UBA6810 | reverse complement strand
GTGTTAACGTAGTTTTTAAAGCTTTGCTTTCAAAACGTGTTAAGAGTTCTATGCAAGAACTCTGATGAAATCGTACTCCCTTCTTGATAAAACGAATGTTAACGCTCACATTTTTTCTCTAACAAAAATTTGTCACAATTTTATTACACATTGTGTTAGAAACAAGCTTTTTTTTAGTATGATAACTAAGAGCAATATGAAACTAGGAATGTAGAATGGATATTGAAGAGATTATTGAAGATTTAATCGACCAAAATGCAAACGATTTTGAAATTTCCAAGTTGATTAAAGAGCATATCAAGAGCTATCTTGGCTCGCTCAATGAGATATTTGTTGAAAATCAAGGCAAAGACTTCCTCGTTAAACACGCCAAAAAAATTGACCAATTTATCATCCTCATTTACAAATACACCCTGCGCAAATACTTCGGAAACTACATGCCGTTTGTCAACTCCATTCCCGTCGTTTTAGTCGGCATGGGAAGCTATGGAAGAGAAGAGCTGTGTATCTACTCGGACATAGACTTGATGATAGTATATAAAGATATCAAAGGTTATAACATAGAGCCTATCATCGAAGCTATGCTCTATCTTGCTTGGGATGCTGGGATAAAGCTAGGTCACCGTGTGCATAAAGTTGAAGAGATTTTTGATGCAAGTAATACAGATTTGACTATAAAAACAGCGATGCTTGAGTCTCGTTTTTTATATGGTTCTAACTTTGTTTGGATGGAAACTGCAAGAGAGTTAAACCACATCAGAACCTTTGAACTTACAGCTTTTGTAAAAGATAAGCTCAAGGCACATAACAAAAGAAGGAAGGAAAATCCTATCAGTATGGAACCTGACATCAAAAATGGTGTAGGAGGACTTAGGGATACAAACACTCTATTTTGGATTGCAAAAGCCATCCTCAACATATCAAAACTCAAAGATTTAGTGCCAAAATACATCAGTGAAGAGGAGTTTAGAGAGTTTAGAAGTGCTTTGGAATTTTTATTTCGTGTGCGTTCTGCTTTACATATCAGTGCAAAAAAGAAACAAGACAGATTGAACTTAGAGTACATTCCTGATATCGCAAAAAAGCTAGGATACAAAGATAGAAAACTAAAAAATGCCCAAGTACAGCTGAGTGAAAAAACGCTCTCTTCTATGCATACGATAGACACAACAACACAAATTTTTCTTAAAAAACTAACATCGCCTTATCTCTTCCAAAAGTCCTCCATAGCAAAATTGCGCAAAGCTAGAATAGAAAAAGGGATATACCTTTTGGACGATGTCGTTATAGCTTCAAGGTTTAAAAAACCTGCAACCCTTATAGAGGTGCTCAAACAACTCACAAAATTTGATTCACAAAATTTACAATATGACATAAGTTATGTTGATTTTGTCAGAAAATCAATATATTCACATGTAAACTCTAAAAGTACATACAAAGAGTTTAAAAATCTCTTTTACAACGACTATATCTTTGCAACCTTTTGTATGCTTTATGATGCAGCACTGCTAGAGCAACTCATAAAACCTATGGGACATATCATGAATTTGGCGCAATTTGATGGTTATCACAGTTATCCTGTGGATAAGCACTCTATCTTAAATCTCTACCATTTAGAAAATATCAAAGAACCTTTTATAAAAGCTTTATATGATGATTTGTGTGGTGAGGGCAAAGCTCTTATAAAACTTGTTGTTTTACTGCATGATATAGGTAAAGGTCGCAAAGGGGACCATAGTGAAATTGGTGCAACTATCTTTAAAACCTACGCTGCAAAACTCAATTTTAGTGAAGAGGCTATAAAGGTAGGTTACATCCTCATCAAATACCACACGCTTATGAATAATATCGCTAATAAAGAGGATATATACTCCGAAGATGTAATCCTCTCTTTCATAACAAAGATAGAAGATGTAAAAATTTTAAAACTACTCTACATTCTCACATACTGTGATGTTAACTCTGTTGGAGACAATATCTACACAAACTTTAACGCTAAGTTACTCAGAGAGTTATACAATCTCTCTTTTGAAATGTTTGATAAAAAAGAGTTAATGGGTGAGACAAAAAGAAGAATAAGAAAAGAAAATCTTTTGAAAAAGTATGAAGACTTCAGTAATCTCTCAAAAATACTTCAAAGAAAAACCCTATCCATCAGCTCTAACTTGTTTTTTATCAAACATAAGCCACATGAGATTATCGAGATAGTCAATATAGCCGCAAAAGCAGACCCTTATGTTTTCAAAGTAGAAAATATTTCTCATCTAAGCATATCTATCATCAAATCACAAAATTTCAACCTTGGTTATCTTTTGGGAAAACTCAGCTTTTTAGACTTAATCAATATGGAGATTTTCAAACTCTTTGATGGAAAAAAATATTTTAAGATAGATTTTAATGAGCGTGTCAATGAAGAGGAGATTGGCTATATACAACAACTTGTGGATGATAGTTTTGATATGAGTAAAAAGACGACTCTTTCGAAGCCTACTATCCTAAAAAATGAGATTGAATTGGATTGCGAGCACTCAAAAACCTATGCAAAAATGACTATCAATGCTAAAAACCAAAGAGGTATGATGGCGTACATGATGAGTATCTTTGACCAAGAGGGAATAGATGTAGCAAATGCAAAAATTTTGACTATAAAAAATCGAGCTCGAAATCTAATCTTAATTGAAAAAAAGATAGACTTATGTAAAAACAAAGAAAAATTATTAGATTTTTTTACATAAAGGTTTAATTGTATGTGTGGAATAGTTGGCTACATCGGAGATAAAGAAAAAAAGTCTTTTTTACTCAATGGTCTTAAAGAGTTAGAGTATAGAGGCTATGATAGTGCGGGAATTGCTGTCTTAAAAAATGGAGAAATTGAATCTTATAAAGCTATTGGAAAACTTGAAAACCTCGTAATCAAAACAGATGGTTTTGCTTCAGATAAATTTGGTATCGGTATAGGTCACACAAGATGGGCAACACATGGAAAAC
>DKEY01000098.1:370-12019 GCA_002469305.1 Sulfurospirillum sp. UBA6810 | reverse complement strand
GCTTGTGTGGTTGCATGTCCTGCTGATGCAAGAGTATTTGGTGATTTAAATGATGTAAAAAGTGAGATAGCGCAACTTCTCAGTGCGCATAAACCAACGGTTTTACTTCCTGAAAAAGGCACAAAACCAAAAGTGTTTTATATCAGAAACTACAATTAGTTACCTCTGTAATCTTCCCAATTTTTTTTGGGAAGATTACTTTTATATAGTGAGTTTTTCAAGGAATATTGTCTATATAAAAGATTAAATTTTGAGGAGTATTTAGTGAAATTTTTCGCTCTATTTTTTTTTATTTTAGGTTCTTTGCTTGGTGCTGACCTTGCTTATGTTGGCTCTTCAACCATCGGGAAAACAGTTTTTCCTACTTTAGCAAAAGAGTTTTCTCAAAAAACATCACACTCTTTTTCTCGTATTGAAAATCCAGGTTCAGGTAAAGGTGTTGCAGCACTTATAGCTGAAAAGACTGACATCGCAGGGATTTCAAGACCCATTAAAGAATCTGATCGTAAAGCAAATTTACGATTTTTTATCATAGGATATGATGCTATTGGTGTTGTTGTGCATAAGGATAATCCAGTAAATAATCTCTCTATGGAACAAATAGCAGCTATATTTAGCGGCAAGATAACAAACTGGTCAGCAGTTGGTGGTGAGGATATGCCTATTGAAGTAGTTGTTGAAAAGCTTGGTGAGAAGAGGGCAACACAGATTGTTTTTACCGAAATCGTATTTGATACAAAAGTTTTGATAGGCACATATAGCCCAACTGCAATAGAACTCGATATGCCAATTGATGAGGTAAATTATGTAAAAACTCATCCAAATGCAATTACTGCTGTAAGTATGGTATTTGTTAAAAATAGTAGTGATGTTAAAGCTATTGGAGTAAATAGCGTTGAGGCGGTAGAAAAAAATATCGCTGATGGTTCATACTCGATATCACGCCCACTTATTTTGCTTACACAAAGTACTCCATCAGCCCCTGTTGTAGAATTTTTAGAGTATATTTTTAGTAAAGAAGCACAAGAGATTATCAACAAAACATTTGTAGCTTCAAGACCAGGAGGTATTCAATGAACTCTTTTAAACTTACAATTCATGCAAAAATTTTCTCTTTGATGCTACTTTTTTTTCTTATATTTTTAGCGTATGCACTCTATCTTTCACTCTCCTTTTTTCATACGCAGAAGATAACACAAAGCAGTTTAAATAATGTTTCCCAAAAAGCTATAGAACAAAGTAAAGACTTAGCCAATTTAAGTAGTTTGGAAAAAGAATTACTCATCTTAGATTCTTTACATGTAAGTCTTAGAAGTCTCAATAGAACACAAAAAAGTTATATCTCTACGCAAGATGGAGTTTACTGGATAGAGTTTAAAAAAGAACGAGTAAATCTAGAAAAAATTATAGATAAAAGTGATATGCAATTTATAAAAGAAGAGATAGCGAAAAAGTTAAGTGTTCTCTTTGAAGACTTTAACAATATAGATAAACTCATAGTCTCTTATAATGATGAAAGAGCAAAACAGATATCAGCCATATCTTTAACTCCAAAGCTAGAAAATTTGAGCTTAAAAACAATCCAAGAGATGAAAAAAAGAGAATCAATAAGACAGAGTGTTATAGAAGCAGCGATAAAAACACAAGAACAAACGCTTAAAAGTGTAGAAGAACTTAAAAATGCAAATAGTGCCATGCATGCAAAAATGCTTTTAGTAAATATCATAGGGGGCATTATAGCTTTAGTAATGTTGGCTCTTGCTACCTATCTTCCTATAGTTTTATCTAAGCAGTTAAAGTCATTTCGTGCTGCTTTTAGGGTTTTGGCTGATGGAGATTTTAGACAAAGACTTGATTTTAAAGGAAGTGATGAAGTCGCAGAACTTGGTCCTTTGTACAATAGTATCGTAGAAAAACTCAGCTCAAAAATGAATTTTATAATGCATAAAGCAAGAGAACTTGATGAGATAGCAAATATTGTTGATAAGACAGTTTTAAATGTTGAAAAAACGACTGAAGAGTTGTTGGTATTTACAGAAAAAATAGATATTACCAATAATGCTATAACACAAATAGCAAATCAGATTAGTCAGATTTCACATACTACTATGGATGATGCAACAAATCTTCTTCATAAAAGCAATGAAGTTACAGATGCAGTTCGAGTATCTACTGACAACCTTAAAGAAGCAGCCAAAAATAGTTCATACATACAAGAAACAGCAAACTCTTTGGCTAATTCAACAGAACAAATCAGCAACATACTTCAAGCTATCGAAGATATTTCTGATCAAACAAATCTCTTGGCACTCAATGCTGCAATAGAAGCAGCAAGGGCTGGTGAGCATGGACGTGGGTTTGCAGTTGTAGCTGATGAAGTAAGGTTTTTAGCCGAAAAATCACAACAAGCTACAGAGAACATAGAAGATATCATCAGTAGTGTACATAAACAGACGCTTGAAGTAAGAGAGCAAATATCACACAGCTCTAAAAGCCTCAATGATGTTATTGAAAATACATATGAAGCTTTAAGCTCTTTCGATACAATAGGCGGTGCTATAGATAATTTACATGGTGAGCTTAAAAATGTAGGAGAAGAGACAGATACTCAAAGAAATGAAACAAAGAGTATCGTTAAAGTTACCCAAGATTTGAATTTAAAAGCAGAGTCAATGGAAAAAATTTCTAATGAACTTTTAGACTTTTCAAAAAAACTTAAACTTACAGCAGATACACTTAAAGAATCTATGGACGAGTTTAAATTGTAGAAGTCCTTTAAAGGACTTCTATTTTGTTTGTTCGATAAATTCTAAAACTTTTTCTTTTATCTGTTCTTTAACGATTCTGGTTTTTTCTAACTTCTCTTCCTCTGAGCCTTCAAAACTACTAGGGTCTTCAAAACTCCAGTGGATTCTGATTGTATGTTCAGGAAAAAGCGGACAACCTTGTGCTTTTCCCTCATCACAAACTGTTATAACATATTTGTAAAGGTGACCTGTTTTAAAAAGTTCAAAAACTGATTGTGTTTTTTTATCACTTATATCGATATCTTCTTCTTTTAAGACTTCGATTGCAAGTGGGTTCAATGCACCAGGTTCCAATCCAGCACTTTGGACTATAAAATCATCTCCGCCATATTTGCGTAGCAACTCTTCTGCTATTTGACTTCTTGCACTATTGTGAACACAGACAAATAAAACTTTTGACATGTAAGGCTCCATATAATTGGTATAAAGAGTTAGTTTATAGGAAAAGAGATACGATATGATTACAGCCAGATAGTAAATTACTCGGAGTGAATAAAGAGAGATTTATTTAAAATAAAAGCAAAGTAGCGATATATAAAATTTTCATCATATGCCTCTTTTTTAATCTAAATTTTTGTCTATTTACCCTATACTTATCGCTAGACTTTAATGTCTTAGATTATGGTTAAAATTTAGTATTTGTAATATTATGCTATAAAGTAATCTAAAATTAAAAAGTATGAGAGATCATACAAGGAGAAATGATGGCAATTAGTGACAATCAAGTCGTTTCAATCTCTTATGAATTGAAAGACGTTGATAGTGGCGAAGTGATAGATAGCAATCTAAACTCAGCGCCATTGTCGTTTATCGTGGGAAAAGGTCAGATAATACCAGGACTTGAAAATGAAATCAAAAATTTGAATTCTGGTGATAATGCTGAAATAAAAGTAGCAGCAGTTGATGCATACGGTGAGTATGATGACGCAGCTGTTCAATCACTTCCAAAAGAACAATTTGCAGGACTTGAGTTAAGTGTTGGAATGTCTTTATATGGACAAGGTGAAGATGGTGGTACGGTTCAAGTTGTTGTAAAAAGTTTCAACGACGAGAGCGTAGAAGTAGATTTTAACCATCCATTAGCAGGCAAAGATTTATTGTTTGCTATAAGTGTAACAGAAGTACGTGAAGCAACAGCAGATGAACTTATCAATGGTTTCGTTGGTAATCCAAGTGCAGGTGGTTGTGGATGCGATTCAGGTGGCAGTTGCCACACTACAAATGAAGATGATCATGAATGTTGTGGTGGAGAGCACCATAATAGCGATGGCAGTGGATGCTGTGGATCACACTAAGTATATAGCTAGATCAAGGGCTTCAATCGAAGCCCTTAAATCTGCAAATCTTTTAAAAAGTCTCAATATCAATGCCATAGTTCTTGGCGAACATGGAGTTGGTAAGGAAGCTTTATGCAAGTATATCTTGCCTGATGCAGTTGTTGTTGATGGTGGTGATATAAATGAGATTATAGGGTATATTAGTACCCAAGATAATGTTGTTATCAAAGATTTCGACAAGATAACAAACTATCAAAAAATCAAATCCGCAATAGAAGCTTATAAAACAAGAATAATAGCCACATCAACAAAAACATTAAATGAGCGTATCTTAGATGACTTTTTTAGTCTCAAAATCACTATTCCTCCACTTAGTGAACGTAAAGAAGATGTTGCATTGTTGGCGAAGAAGTTTTTTGAAGAAGTATCATCTGTTTTTGGAGAAAAAAAAGAGGTAGATACATCTTTAGAGGATTTTCAACTTGATATATCTCAAAACTGTTATTCTCTTAGAAAATCTGTATATTTAAAGTATTTGATTGACTCTTTAAGTGAAGATGATGTAATGCAGGTTATGGAAGAATTTTTATCAAAAAGAATTGGTGGCAGAAATGACTATCGCGACCAACTTTATCTCTTTGACGTACCACTCATCAGATGTGGCTTTAAAAGGTTTAACTCACAACTCTCTATGAGTGAGAGATTTGGACTCAATAGAAACACTCTACGCAAAAAAATCAACGACTACAAAGATAAATATAAATTAGATTAAAATATTTTATTTATGCAATAAATTTGAAAGAAAAGGAAATTTATGAGTAAAAGTATTTTTATTTTCCCTGGACAAGGTAGCCAAAGTGTTGGTATGGGGAAAGACTTTTATGATAATGATGCATTAGCAAAAGAGATGATTGACAGGGCAAGTGAGAGACTTGATTTGGATTTTACACAGCTTTTATTTGAAAGCAATGATAAATTGGAGCAAACCCAATTTACACAACCTGCAATTTTGTTGGTAAGTATGGTTGCACATGCTCTTTTTACAAAAAAAGTAAGCCAAAATCCTGTTATGGCACTTGGTCACTCTTTGGGTGAATTTTCAGCATTGAGTGCTGTTGGAGCATTGGATTATTTAGATGCAGTTGAGCTTGTATATAAGCGTGGTCTGTTTATGAAAGAAGCTTGTGAAAATATCAATGCAGGTATGATGGCGCTTATTGGTTTGAGTGATGAAAAAGTAGAAGAACTAACTCTTGCTCAAAGACAAGCTGGCAAAAAAGTATGGGCAGCCAATTATAACAGTGATGGACAGATAGTTGTCGCTGGTGATAAAGATGACTTGGCATCTTTAGAGAGTGTTTTCAAAGTTGCTGGAGCAAAGAGAGCGCTTCTTTTAAACATGTCAGTAGCGAGCCACTGTCCGCTTTTACAAAGTGCGCAAGCACCTCTTGGAGAGTACTTAGAAAAGTACTTAAAAGAGAGTTTTATAGCACCTGTTATATCAAATGTAACAGCGCAAAGTTATAGCTCAAAAGAGATGGCACTGGAACTTTTAAAAGAGCAGTTGATAATGCCTGTAAGATATAAGCAATCAATCTTACATGTAGAAAATGAAACTGATAGATTTATAGAGTTTGGTGGCAAGGTTTTACAAGGATTAAACAAAAGAACTTCAAGTAAACCAACTCTGAGTATCACAGATATGAACTCACTTGAGCAAGTTTTATCGGAAATATAGATGAAAATTTCACTATTTCAAAATGCACCAAAGCTTAGAAAAACTACACTTGCAGAGTTAGAAAATAGTCTTAAAAATGTAGAGACAGATTTGGTGGTTTTACCAGAACTCTCTCTCAATGGCTATCTTTTAAAAGACGCAGTTTTTGAAGATGCGTATGAACTTTTTGAGATAGAAGAGATTGCACAACTAAGCAAAGATAAAGATATAGTATTTGGTTGTGCTCTTAGAGTAAAACACAAGATTTACAATAGTGCTATTTACTGTTCAAATGGAGTTATAAAACATATTCACCACAAAAATGTTCTTCCAAACTATGGTCTTTTTCAAGAAGCTAGATTTTTCTTTGAAGGAGAAGAGTTAAGTAGCTTTGACACAAAGTTTGGTGAGACAATGATGGTGATATGCGAAGAGATGTTTAGTGCAAAAGTTATCGAAAAAATCGCCTCAATAAAACCGCAGTTAGTGTTGGTTCTCTCCAACTCACCAACGAGAGGATTTGAAGAGCAGGGATTACTGATAGAACATCAGTGGACATCACTATTGTCTTCAAGTGCGATACTCTCAGGAGCCCATGTCGCTTTTGTGAATCGTGTTGGCTTTGAAGATGGACTTGGTTTTTGGGGTGGGTCTCGTTTTATTAATCCAAAAGGTGAGATTATCAAAAAGGCACAACTTTTTGAAGAAGAGATACTAGAGGGCAATATAGACACACACCTCTCAAAAACACAAAAGTATCTTTTAAGAATTAAATAGAAAAAATAAATTAAAATCAAAAAATTCTTCGCAAAGCGAAAGCTTTAGTCGCGAGGAATTTTTTCTGAGCTTGGCTCAGGAAAAAGGAGACATAAAAATGAAAATCGCAATTATGGGTGCAATGCCTGAAGAAGTTGAACCATTATTGGAGTATTTTAAAGAGTATGAAACAATCAACTTTGCAAATAATAAATACTACAAAACAACATATAAAAACAATGAAATTATAATAGCTTACAGTAAGATAGGCAAGGTAAATGCCACTATAACAGCGGCAACAATGATAGAAAAATTTGGTTGTGAAAAGCTTTTGTTCAGTGGTGTTGCTGGAGCTGTTTGTGATAGCCTTAAAGTTGGTGATTTAGTTGTTGCAACAAAGTTGGCACAACATGATTTGGATATCAGTGCATTTGGTCATCCTTATGGGTATGTCCCTGAGGGCGCTGTATATGAAGAGGCAGATGCATCTTTGATACAAATTGCAAAAAGTGTCGCAAGTGAAAAAGGTATCCAGCTAAAAGAGGGTATCATCGTTACAGGTGATCAGTTTGTTTGTAACAATGAAAGAAAAGAGTGGATAGCAAACACTTTTAACGCAAGTGCTTTAGAGATGGAGGGTGGGGCAGTTGCGGTTACATGTAACTCTTTAAAAGTTCCATTTTTTATCCTACGTGCTATAAGTGATGCTGCGGATATGGATGCAAGTTTTAGCTTTGATGAATTTGTTGTTTCATCAGCTAAGATTAGTGCTGATTTTGTGATTACTATGTTGGATAAATTGATAGATGGTTGAAATAAGTAAAAAACTCTTACGCCAAACAGGCAGAACAAACGCCAAGTATAATCTCATCAAAGAGGGTGATAAAATCCTTTTGGGTTTAAGTGGTGGGAAAGATTCTCTTACACTTGCACATGTCTTAAAACATATGCAACACGTTGCTCCATTTGAGTTTGAATTTAAAGCAGTAACTGTTGCCTATGGTATGGGGGAAAACTTAGAAACACTTCATAACTATTGTCTTGAGCATGAGATTGACCATGAGATTTATGATACTAAGATTTTTGATTTAGCTGGTGAAAAGATTAGAAAAAATTCATCTTTTTGTAGCTTTTTTTCTCGTATGAGAAGAGGTGCTCTGTACACATATGCACTTGAACATGGATATAAAAAGTTAGCCCTTGCACACCATCTTGATGATGCTGTGGAGAGTTTTTTTATGAACTTTAGCTACAACGGAGCACTCCGTTCTATGCCTCCTATCTATAAAGCAGGCAATGGGCTAGAAGTTATAAGACCTTTTATACATGTAAGAGAGAGACAGTTACGTGACCAAGCCCATAATGCGCAAATGCCAATCATCGGTGATGAAGCTTGTCCTGCTATGCGGTTTGATATCAAAATGCCAGTAGCAAGAGCAAAAACAAAAGAGATGCTTGCTCGCATGGAAGCTGAGAACAATGACCTTTTTATCTCTCTTAAAAAAGCATTTGAAAATATCAACCTTTCAAGTTTCAGTGAAGATCAGTACTTGGATAAAGATTAATTATAAACTATAAGACATCTTGTGAGATTGCAAGATGTCTTATCTCAAAAGCCCTCCATCAATATCTTCCAGAGTTTATCAACCTCTTCATCATTGAAAAAAAGAGTGCTTTTGTGCTCAAATAAATCTTCTATATAGCTACGCTCAAATGGTTCACTCCAGACACAGTTTTCATGTGCCAGTAAAAAACCTCTTATCAAAGAAGGATTTTGCTCTATAACTTCTTCACAATTAAAGCAGATAAACTCATCATTTAATCTCCCCTCAAACTCAAGTAATCTAACATAAGACTCTATCGAAATTCTTTTAGGGTTTTGTGTATGCCATTTGTGATTACACTCTTCCAATAAATTAAAATAAAAACTATGAATTTCATCTATATCTTTAAGGTGTTTATAAAAAAGTTGTATAAAAGATTGCCAGATATACATTCTTTCTCTTTGCATCGTCCACTTACTTCCAAGATGCAAAACACCCCGTAGTTGAGGGATAGTTGATTTTATAGAGCTTTGTACTTCAAAATCTATCTTATATCCTAAGTTGATAGTTGAGTGTCTAGCCCCATAAAATCTATACATAGTGAGTACACTATCTTCAGTTAAAACAGTAACAATTAAGTCTTCATCTTTGACTTTATTTATGTTTATTATATAACCTTGCATGGCGTTATTTTAGCATTATTTTCATTAAAATAAGCCTTTTATATGAGTGAAAAATACATTATATTGACATTTAATTAAAATAGTAGTATGTGATATGTTAAAAACGCTATAAAATAGCCTTTTATCATTTTGTAAGGAATAATTCAGTATGCTTAAGCGATTTTTACTTCCAAGGAAGTCTAATTATTCAATAAAAATTAAAAAATTTAAAAAGGCTGTTGAATGAAAGATCTTATAACCGGTTTTAAAGACAACTGTGGTTTTGGTCTGCTTGCTAACATCAACAATGTTCCTACACATGAAAATGTGGAAGATGCTATATGTGCATTAGAGCGAATGATGCACAGAGGTGCAGTTGCGGCAGATGGTAAAAGTGGAGATGGTAGTGGATTACTTTTCTCTTTACCAAAAGAGTTTATGAAAAAAGAGGCTAGAAAACTTGGGATTGATTTACCAAAACAGTTTGCAGTTGCGATGGTCTTTTTACAAAATGATAAACAAAAAAGAGTATTTGAAGATATTTGTGAAAAAAATGATTTAAAAGTTTTACTGTATCGCGATGTTCCTATCAACATCAAAGCTTTAGGAAAACAAGCTCTTGATACTTTACCACAAATTGTACAGATATTTATAACACCGGCATCTTTGATTGCAACAAAAAGATTTGAAGCACTTTTATATTTAACAAGAAGAGAGATAGAAAATGCTCTTATAGAAGATGAAGATTTTTATATACCATCATTTTCAAATAAAGTGATTTCATACAAAGGGTTGGTAATGCCAACTCATATCAAAACACTTTATCTTGATTTGAGCGATAAAGATTTTAAAACTACTTTTGCACTTTTCCACCAGAGATTTTCAACAAATACACTTCCAAAATGGAAATTAGCTCAGCCATTTCGTGCGATAGCTCACAATGGTGAGATAAACTCTATCGAAGCAAATAGATTTCACTCAAAGATGAAAAGTGAATGTATCAAAAGTAGTGTTTTCTCTGATAAAGAGTTAGAAAAACTTATGCCTATCACAAACTCAAATATGAGTGATTCTGCAAGCTTAGACAATATGTTTGAGTTTATGATTGTAAATGGGTATGATTTTTTTAAAGCAGCTCGCGTGCTTATACAAGCTCCTTGGCAAAATTCTCCACATATGGACTCAGACCTCAGAGCATTTTATGAGTATGCAAGTATCAACTTTGAACCATGGGATGGTCCTGCTGCTGTATCTCTTACTGATGGCAGACACATAGGCTGTATCTTAGATAGAAATGGTCTTCGTCCAGCAAAATATGTTATAACAAAAGATGAGCGTATCATCATTTCAAGTGAGTATGGTGTTATCGACATAGAAGAGGAAAACATCTTAGAGCGTGGCCGTTTACAAAGTGGTCAGATGATAGGTATTGACCTTAAGTTTGGTAAAGTAATGAAAAATAATGAGATAGATGACTATCTCAAAAATTCAAATAGATATGCAGAGTGGCTCAATAAAAGTTTAGTGTATCTACAAGAGTTTGTTGAATTGCCATTTTCAGAAACAAGTGATTATGAGAGAAAAAATCTTCACCTAGAGCAGAGATTTTTTAACGTGACACAAGAAGTAAAAGATATGGTTTTAGAGCCTATGATGAAAGATGGCAAAGAGGGTGTTGGTGCTATGGGTGATGACACTCCACTTGCAGCATTTAGCCAAAAGCAAAGAAATTTTAGTGATTATTTTAAACAAAAATTTGCGCAAGTTACAAATCCACCGATAGATCCTATCCGTGAAAAAGTTGTTATGAGTTTAAATGCTGGTTTTGGTGAGATGAGAAATATACTCGATGAATCCCCAGAACATGCAAAGAGAATCAAATCAATCTCTCCTGTTTTAATGCAAGAAAAACTTGAAGTATTGATGAGTTTTGGAGATCCTACAAAACCTAGATATAGAGATGATTATAAATACAAAATCTTTTCAACACTTTTTGAAGACAATATAAAAGGAAGCTTAGAAGATTTAGTTTATGATGTTATAGATGCGGTTAAAAAAGATAAAGTTAAAGTGTTGTTTTTTGATGATAGAGGGATAACAAAGAAACTCAAACCAATACCAATGCTTATGGTTATAGGACGTGTAAACCAAGCTCTTTTAGAAGAGGGTGTCAGACACCAAGCATCACTTATCAGTATCAGTGGAGAGATATTTGATTCTCACTCTTGTGCTACGATGATAGGTTTTGGTGCAAGTGCGGTGTATCCTTATCTTCTTTATGCATCAGCATTAGAAGAGTGTAAAAAAGCAGAAAAGTCTCCATATGAGACAAAAACAGCACTCAAAAATGTAAACCATGCACTCAATCAAGGCTTACTAAAAGTTATGTCAAAAATGGGTATATCAACTATATCCTCATATAGATGTTCTTCATTGTTTGATTCTCTTGGACTTTCAAAAGAGGTTGTTGATGATTGTTTTTGTGATGTTCATGCACTAGTGCCTGGTATCGGCTATGAAGACTTAGAAGCAAGACTCAATAAAACACACCAGTTAGCATATGAGTTAGATTTGACTAAAAAACTCTTTCCTTTAGAGATAGGTGGTTTTTATAAACATATCGATGGCAGTGAATTTCATGATTTTGGTCCAGCAGTTGTTCATGCGGTTCATAAGCTATGCGTTACTGGTGATAAGAAAGATTATGAGTATTATACAAATCTCATCAACAATAGAGACAAAAAGATGATTCGTGATTTTTTTGAGATAAAAAGCGATAGAAAACCTATCGATATCTCAAAAGTTGAATCAAAACAAGATATTTTTAAACGCTTTGCAACAGCAGCTATGTCTCTTGGTTCTATCTCTCCTGAAGCTCACGAAGCA
>DKEY01000098.1:0-243 GCA_002469305.1 Sulfurospirillum sp. UBA6810 | reverse complement strand
GTGCAAAACCAGGTGAAGGTGGACAGTTACCAGGCTATAAAGTAAGCCCATTAATCGCAAGTTTACGTTATACCATTCCAGGAGTTACCCTTATTTCTCCTCCTCCTCATCATGATATCTACTCTATCGAAGATTTGGCACAGCTTATTTATGACTTAAAACAAGTAAATCCAGAGGCTACTATCGCTGTAAAACTTGTTTCAACAGCTGGTGTTGGTACGATTGCCGCTGGTGTTGCAAAAG
>DKEY01000093.1:1840-2513 GCA_002469305.1 Sulfurospirillum sp. UBA6810 | reverse complement strand
GCCCTTAGCGCTGGGCTTGAGAGGATTAAATCTGGCTTGATACCAAAATGCTTAAGTCTTTTTGCCATATATGGCAAGTCTCGTTTACCTCTTTTATTTAAAGGTCGTTCAAAGTCGCTAGCACCTAACTCTTTCCAGCTAGATTTAGCATGTCTTATCAAATATAGTTTCTTCTTCATATTACCTTTACTCATAAAGCGAATGATACCAATTAATATATAAAATTATCCATAAGCCAATTTTTTATAAGTCTTCTATTTACTGCAAAAAAGGGCAACTCATATCTTAATACTATTTCGAGCTTTTTTAAACTATATATATCTTGTAAATCAAGAGCTTTTTGTATCTCTTCCATCATGATTTTTGTATGGACTAAAGAGTGTGTATCAAAAGGTAAATTACCCTCTTCTTCAAAAAAACTCTCGCTATCAACACTTATATTTTGGCTGTTATATTCCAATTCAAACTTATAATTTTTCATTTTTCTCTAGCTATAATTTTATTTGATAGTACTATTTCTTTTCAAAAAATAGAATTAAAAAAATGATTATAGTATAAAAGCATGACTTAACTATGACTTTTTTTAATTCATATTTTGCATTAGATACATATAGTTTATAAAATAAATAATGTATCTAATGATTTATATTGAGTTTGTAGCCCATCCCACCTT
>DKEY01000093.1:0-1824 GCA_002469305.1 Sulfurospirillum sp. UBA6810 | reverse complement strand
TTTTCTGTTGTCGTCAAATCACCTTCCCACACATACTGCTCAATATATTCAAAGGTAACAACTTTATCTTTATTTTTTGTAAACAAGTTAAGCAATAGTATCTCTTTTTTCGCCAACTTTATCTCTTCATTATTTGCATTGAAAAGCTTCTCTTTTAGCAAATCATATGCATATCCACAATTCAATGCTATGAGTGAATTTGTTACATTGCAAAATTTTTCCAATTTCATCTCTAGTTCATACATGTAAAATGGTTTTTTAAGATATTCATCACATCCACTGACATATGCTGTTTGAATCGTATCTAAATCTACATTCGCACTGATTATGATAGCAGGAGTTGATTTATCCATACTTCTTATCTCTTTGAGCAAAGTTATGCCATCAACACCAGGAACATTTATGTCTAAAACAAAACAATCATATCCATTGTCTATAGACTTTAATGCAACTTTACCATCAACAAAAAGATCAACATGATAGTGTTTTTGGTGTAGTGCCTCTACGATGAGATTTGAAAGTCGTTTGTTATCTTCAAGCAATAATATCTTCATAATCCACATTTTCCTTTTTTAAACAAATCAAAAATTTTGCACCATTTTTAACGTTTGTAGCGTTAATCACTCCTCCCATCTTCTCCTCGATAATCAATCGAGCCATATACAATCCAAAGCCATCTCCACTCTCTTTACTCGTCACAAATGGCTCAAAAATCTCTTCAAAGTTATTTTTTTCTATGCCCATACCATTATCTTCTATGGTAATGCATACCTTATCATCNNATACTTATAGTAATTTTACCTTCTATATCAGCTATTTCTTTCTTTTTTACTATACTGTCTTTTGCATTGTTTATGATATTGAGTATAGATTGTTTAAACTCATTTGGATAACCTTTGGCTATATAAGTATCTTGCTTATCTGTTTCAATATTTACGTCAATATAATTATACTTTAAATTATGTTCTATAATTTTTAAAATATCCTTGATAGCATCATCAATACAAAAATAACTCTTTTTATTCGATGGTTTTATAAAGTTTCTAAACTCATCAATGGTATTTGTCATATACTTTATCTGATCCATAATATCCACAACAAATACTTCTGTATCATGTTCACTAAGATTTGTTTTCTTTCTTTTATAAAGAAGTTCTTGTGCGATAGAAGAGATTTCAACCAAAGGTGTTTTCCATTGGTGTGCGATAGAAGTCATCATCTCTCCTATCTCTGAGAGCTTAGAGCGTTGTATGATAAATTGCTCGTCTTTTTTTCTTTGCAACTCAATTCTCTTTATATCTGTTATATCACTGATTATAGTTACAACACCAGCCTCTTCATTGTTTTTGTTTAAATACTGCTGTCTTCTAATAAGTACATCCATAGGTTTTTTTGACGTATAAAGGAGTTTTGTCTCTAACTCATCTACAAATGAACCCTCAAATTCATGCACTTTTTGACAAATCTCTGGCATAACCTCTTTTAAATGTTTTCCTATTATATCTTCTTTTTTTATTTCTAAAAGAGCAGAGAGTGAATCATTACATCCAAGGAGTATGCCTTCCTTACTTTTCCAAAATATGGCACTTTTTATATTATTTAAAAGAACATTATCTAGTTTGTTTTGCTCGACTAGCTTTATCTCTAAACCTATCTTACGTCCTATATTTATAACAAGTCCTACTATCAAAAAGAAGAGTACAGGCATAAGTACAAACGTACTATCAATTAACTTTCTATTTTCTTCAAAAAAGCTTTTAGGCTCATTAATTATATTTGCAAAAGAATCTACCTTGGATATAGGAACTGAAAACTTATCTAAAA
>DKEY01000105.1 GCA_002469305.1 Sulfurospirillum sp. UBA6810 | reverse complement strand
ATGAGAACAAACTGTTGAGTCTGTCATTTTGGGAAAATGAAAAATCCATCGAGCTTTGGAGAAACCAATTTGAACATCGTATGGCTCAAGATAAAGGCAATGCAGGAATCTTTGAAGATTACAGAATCCGTGTAGCAAAAGTTGAGAGAGATTATACAAAAACCAACCGAGAACAAGCCCCCAAAGATTCCAATGAACATCGAGCTTAGATTTTTACAAAAAGCCATCGAAGATAAAAACTTCGTTTGTTTTACCTATGAAAACAAACGATATAACAATATTGCCGTACTAAAACTTGATGAAAACAACCAACTCATTAGTCATAAAGGCATTTTTGAGTTTGAGAAAATTTCTAAATTGGTGGTTTTGAAAGAGAAAATCAGTAACCTTGATGTGCCGTATTAATCTCTTATTAATATGTTGCTAACAAATGAGTTCTTAAAACACTAAGTTTTAATGCTGTGTGTATTTTTCTTCTTTAAATCAAAGATATTTTAACTTAAATCACTTTTTATCTTTTTTGAAATATCCAATAAATCTCTTATATTATTGTTACAAATTCCAAATATGACTTCTGCATCTAAATCAAAATAATGATGAGATAAAATATCTCTTATGCCTTTAACATCTTTCCAAGGTATTTGAGGATATTTAACCAAAATTCGTTTATCGGAAAGTTTATCAATATTTTTAAATCCTTCTCCTATTGCAATCAATCTCATTGATATGCCATCGAGCTTTTCAAGACCTATATCATTTTTAAGAAAATCATCACTGCTCTTAATATCTTTAAATCTCTTATTAATGAGTTCAATAGAATAAATAATATCATCAAGAGTAGATAATATCATTCGCATTTTGTCATCAAGCATAAATCAAATCCTTATGAATCATCTCTACAAATAATGGTTTCATATTTTTATGCTCTCTTACAATATCCACTTTAGCTTGTAACTTCTCTTCTATTTGCTCTTTGATAGCAACCATATCAAACAGCTTAGGGGGCATTTTTACAAATATATCTATATCACTCGTTGGAGTTGCTTCATCCCTTGCATAACTACCAAATAGTCCTATTTGTTCAACATTATACTTACTTTGCAACTCTTGCTTATGCGTTTTGAGAAAATCCAATATATCTTCTTTAGTCATTTCTTGCCCTCCTTTCTTTTTTTTAATTATAACTTATTTGTTTTAATGTTTGCCTTGTAACCATTATTTTTTCGCGAGACTTTGCCCTGCTAAATACCCACTCGCCCACGCAAAATGTAGGTTAAAACCTCCACGATTTCCCACAATATCCAAAACCTCTCCTGCAAAATATAAGCCACTTACTAACTTACTCTCATAGGTTTTATGATTCACCTCATCGACTCTCACACCTCCACCACTGGCTTCAGCATGTGAAAAACCTTGTGTATCGGTGATGTTAAGTTTCCATTCGTTGAGTTGGTAGGCTAGGGCTTTGATTTGTTTGGCATTGATGTCTTGGGCTTTTGTCTCTAAGCTGATTTTACAAATATCCAGTAACACAGGGGCTATTTTATTGGAAACCATTCCTGTCAAGATATCAACGGCTTTTTGATGAGGTACACTTTTAAACAAACTTTGTATTTGATCGGCCAAATCATTTCGGTTGATTTTTGGGAAAAAATCAAGTGCGATTTTGACTTCTTGATATAAAGATAAATAGTACGATGCCCATTGGGAAATATCTAAGATGGCAAATCCCGAAACCCCATATTTGGTGAACAATACATCGCCAAAAATTGCTTGCTCTTTATTGCCATTGACATATAAACTGACCAGACACTCTTTTTTTACCCCTTGTAATTTAGAATTATAAGAAGCATCCGTATGCAATCCTACCAAAGAAGGATATGTAGGATTATAACTATGCCCCAGCTTTGAAGCAAAATCAAGTCCCGTTTCATTGGCATTGAGTTGAGGAGCTGCACCTAAGCCATTGGCGATGAGGACTTTGTCATAATCTTTGTATTCGCCCTTTGTGCATTTTAGGGTAAACGTTTTCTCTTCTTTTTGTATGTCTTGAACAAAATGTTCTAAATAGATATTCACCCCTGCTTCTTTTAATGCCAATTCTAAAAGGTTGGTGACGGATTTAGCCTCGTTAGAAAGAGGATAGACTTTTCCACTTGGTTTAATATCCAATAACAACCCAATGCTTTTGCAAAACTTTTCAAACGCTTTAAAATCAAACTGGCTCAATGCGTATGTTGAGAAAGAAGGGTTTTCTCCTATGTAGTTTTCAGAACTCACGTTGGTATTAGAGATATTACAACGTCCATTTCCTGAAGCCAATATCTTTTTACCCATACTTTTATTGGCATCAAACATATCTATGTAAATATTGTTATTCAATCTTTTAGCTGTCAGACTTGCGATAATTCCAGAAGCTCCTGCTCCAATGATGGCTATTTTCACTTCTGCCCTTTACTTATAAAAAATCGCTAACCAAATGGTAGGTTCTTCTTGACTGGTTTGTTTGACTCGATGTTTTTTATGTGCAGGGATATTGACGGCATCGCCTTCATTTAAAACCATACTTTCATCTTCAAATTCTAAAATGGCATTGCCTTTTAAGACAAGAACAAATTCACTCTCTTCTTGTTCATACCAAAAATTTTCAGGAGATTTTTGACC
>DKEY01000129.1:31480-33561 GCA_002469305.1 Sulfurospirillum sp. UBA6810 | reverse complement strand
TTTGATTTAGATTAAACGAAAGGGGGAATTATTTTTTTTCTGTGGCTTTTTGAAAATAGAGCCAAAGTGCCCCAAGCAAACTCCCTATTATCAGTGGTGCAAGCCATGGATACATTGAAAAATAAGAAGCAAAATTACTCAATGCTTCTCCAGCATAAAAGCTAGAAAGACCTAAGAGTAGTGCCCAAATAGCTGCTGATATGATATTTAGTATATTAAATTTTGTAAATGAATACTTTGTTAAACCTATAGCAATAGGGATAAGTGTCTTTATACCATAAACAAATTTTTGGAAAAAAATTATTTTATCTCCATATCTTTTCATCAAGATATGACTCAATGCCAATTTTCTTTTATGTTTTTTCAAATACGGCATCATTTGAGACTTATTATATCTACTCATATAAAACAGTAAACTATCGCCTATCGCATTTGCTAAAAAAGCTATAAATATAGATGTAGCCAAATCCATCTTACCTGCATATGATAAAATACCAGCAGCAATTATGGCAACCATTCCTCCACCAAGAGAATAAAAAAACAATATGACATAACCATATGTTGCTAGTGAGTTAATAATATCTTCCAAATTTTTTCCTATTTATATGTATTTAATATTTTATTGAGTTCTTCTAATGCGTATATATCAATCTTTAATTCGCTATCTACAATTTGTTGTGCTTTTGACTGATTGCCATATATGACACTATTTTTTTCTATATCATGATTTAAGACTGTTCCATCTAATGATGCTCCTATAAACAATCCATCTTTTATACGATAAGTTAAAACATCTGCTTGAAAATTTCCTTCTTTATACCTATTATAATTTTCTTCAATAGGTCCCACCGAAACGGAAACTTCTGTACCCAATGTTATTTTATTGTGTAAAAGTTCTGTTAAACTTTTTTTACTTCTAAATAGTAAAATAGTATCACTAGCTTCTAACCCAAATTGTATACCAAAACTTCCACCTGTGATTTTTACAAAAAATGGATTACTCCAGCTGTTATCGCTTTTTTTAACAACCACCATGCCCTCACCATATTGACCCCCGATAAAGAAACTAGCTTTCATATAAGAAGGGATAATCACGATGGCTTGAGATGAGGAAAAAATCTCTTTTGGTATTTTATGTGTATTGGTGAATTTTTTTACACTATTAGCTACCTCAAGAACATCTTCTTCAACTGAAGAAAAAAGATTTGAGAGTATAAATAAGATGAGTAAAATATGTCTCAAGTTCATTCCTTTTTTTGTCTATTTTTTACATAACTAAAAAACACACCCTCTTTATCCATAAGTTCATTGGATGTGCCTTCTTCAACTATACGCCCATAATCTAATACATAGATATAGTCTGCTTTTCTTATTGTGCTCAATCTATGTGCGATAATTATCGTAGTTTTATCTTGTAGATAATTTTCGAGTGCTTCAAAAAGCCTCGTTTCTGTATGAACATCAAGTGCTGACGTAGATTCATCTAAAATAACGATATTTGGATTTTGTATAACCATCCTTGCTATAGAGAGCCTTTGTCGCTGACCCCCTGAGAGTTTGATTCCGTATTTTCCTATTTGTGTATCTAAACCTTTTTCCAAAGTAGCAACAAAATCACTTAATTGAGCAATTTCTAGCGCATAATCAATAACTTTTTTATCTATATTTACGCCCATTGTTAAATTTTTTTCGATTGTATCATTAAAAAGTTGAGGATTTTGTAAAACTAAATAGACATTTTCTCTAACTGTTTCAAGCCCTATATCTCTAATAGAAACATTATCAAATAAAATATCTCCCTGCGTTATAGGATATAATCCGACGATAAGTTGCGCTAAAGTAGTTTTTCCACTTCCACTCGCTCCAACGATAGCTATCTTTTTTGATTCTTGTATAATCATATCTTCTATATTTAATATCTCTTTATTTGGTTCATATCCAAACTTTAGATTCTTTACATGTAAAGAATTTGTACTTTTATTTTTAAAAGGATTTATTTTCTTTTTATACTGAGGTTCTAGTTCAAGTTCAAATATAGAATTGATTCTATTGAGTGCTGCTTTTGCATTGTGATAAGCATA
>DKEY01000129.1:20168-31431 GCA_002469305.1 Sulfurospirillum sp. UBA6810 | reverse complement strand
ATACTAGCCGCACGAAAAAGTTCAAAGCCTGACAAAAAAATCAAAAATGAAAATCTAGAAGCTCCATCACTTTTATAGCCAAAGTGTATAGAGTACTCTTTTAACTTGTGTGCATTGTCTTTAACATTACCAAAAAAATACTTTTCTTTATTGGTAGATTTTATTTGCATAAACAAATCAAGTGTTTCATTGAGACTTTGGGTAAAAATCTCATATGCTTTATTCTGTTCTTTTTTGAGATTTGAAACTTTTCTAGCAATTTTTGTGGTTAAGATAACTACTATGGGATTTAAACAAAGGATAAAAAGTGCTAATTGCCAATGANNATAGAGATAATCAACCTACTAATGACTGTTCCTAAAAAGTTATCAATCGTATCAATATCTACAACAAGCAAAGAAGAAACAGTACCTGAGCCTAAAAATTCAAACTTGTTAAGAGAAACTTTTGATAAGTGAGAAAGTACATCTTTTCTAATTTTATATGTAATGTTTTTTGAAATTATTGTAAACAGCTTTGTTTGCAGATAGTTTAGAAGAAAAAAAACAGTTCTTAACACCACAACCAAAAGTAGCATAGCTATCACATAAACATATGGTTCTTTTATCCCTACAAACTTATCAATAAATGGAACTACATGTAAAGGTTTATTTAAAAGAACTTCGTCAACAAGAACAGGCATCAAAAGCGGGATTGGTGTACTTATAACAACAGAAACTAAGGCAACCAAGTTTGCAAAAGCCAGCTCTTTTTTATATTTTATTATTTCTGTAAAAATTTTTTTAAAGGTATATTTTTTATGCATCATTTATTTACAAGGAATCAATAATATTCTTTATATTTTTCTCTAATGTATTTTTATCAATACTTAAAGATAAAATATTTTCTATTTCTATTTTTTTTAAATTTATGAGCATCTCTTTTGTTATCTTTTTTGACATTACACAAATCATTGCATTACTCTTTGTCTGTTTGAGTCTCACTTTTAGCATTTCTAAAAACTCAATAATCTGAGGGTTTTTGATATTATAATCTACAAAAATCAAATCTAAATCTTTCAAATTATTTCTATAATAAACCGAACGTGGCTTATCTATACTATCAACACTATACTCTTTATCAAAACTTCTTATAAGATGTTTTAAACTATTTCTATCTTGTGAATTTTCTTCGACTAAAAGAACACGCAATTTTGCTCTACTCTCAAGGTACCAAAGTAACTCTTGCAATTTACGAAGTTCCTTACTCATCTTCGCTTCATCCAAAGTTTTAATAAAATACTTCAAAAAAGTTTTACTTGAAAATTCATCTTCTATATGAGCTTTTTTGAAAAATGACAAAATGGAACTAGATTTTTCAGCTTTTTCCCACATCATTTGGTCAAACACATATGCATATCCATCTAATTGTCTTCGTAAAAATGCATATTTCTTCTGTGACTCTTCTTCAAAAAGTAAGATGAAAGCTTCTTCATACTTTTTTTGAAAACTTTGAGTAGATTCCAATAATTTAACATTTTCAGATTTGATATTGGCTAATTTATGCAAAGAATCAACATAATATGTTCTATGTCTTTTTAACTCTTTTTTCTTTTCCTCTATTATCTCTTTACTCAAAACATATTCACTTAAAGTTTTTTCTATATCATTAATATATCTTTCCAATGATTTTAAACTAGACTCTAAGGTAAAAATTTCTGAAGTGTTTGTATCTAATCTCTTTTTATTTGTTTTATATACAATTTGACGGTCTAAAAAGATTTTTTCAAATGCAATTTGAGGGACACCATCTTTTTTGATAAGATTTGTATAGATTTTATCTAAAGCATTCAAGTCTGAACGAAGCTCCGATAGCTCTTCATCCATAAATGTACTATCCATATCTGAAAGATTGTTATATGCTGTATTGAGAAATCTTTTCATCAAAATGTAGTCTAATTCTTCATAATCTTCAAATTGTGCTTCATATTGATGTATAGAATATGTTATATCTTCAAAATACTCATCAATACACTGTTTTAGAGGAACAGTCACTGGGATATTGAATTGTATATCTTGAGACTTCTTTTTCTCTTTTGGCTGTATGTAATCTTTTTGAGGAGTGCGTTCATAAGAGACATCCTCATTTGAAAAATCATTCCTACTATCATAATCTATGCTAAGAGGCTCAACAAAAAATATCTCACCGCCATTCATGCCATACTTTACAAATTCACCGACTCTTGGCAACTCATCAAAACCAACACAATCATCCAATGAAAAAGATAAATGATTATCTTCCTCATCAGATAAGACAGCGCTATTATCAGCTATATCTACGCTTAGAATTTTACCTTGCATTTAGTTGCCTTCGAAAAGCCCAAAAACTATCTTGCAAAACCTACCGCGCGTAACTCTCTTATGACATGTACTTTTATCTCTCCTGGATATTGAACTTTGTCTTCAATCTCTTCTGCTATCTCTTTTGCAAGAAGTACAGCTTCATCATCATTTACTAGTTTTGCATTTGCTATAACTCTTATCTCACGCCCTGCATTGATGGCGTAGGCTTGTTTAATTCCTGGTTTAGATTTTGCAATCTCTTCTATCTCTTGAACTCTTTTTAAGAAGCTCTCTAAAACTTCTCTTCTAGCCCCTGGACGTGCTGCTGAGAGCGTATCTGCAGCACAAACTGCTGCTGCTTCTACACTTAAAGCTTCTTCGTGTCCATGGTGAGCGTAAATAGCATTGATAACTACGTCGTGTTCTTTATAACGCTTACAGATATCTGCCCCTAAATCAACATGGCTTCCAGCATATTCATGCGTTAAAGCCTTACCTATATCGTGAAGAATCCCTGCACGTCTTGCAAGAATTTCATCTCCACCACACTCTGCTGCAATGATTCCAGCCAAATGTGCTACTTCCAAAGAGTGTCCAAGTGCATTTTGTCCATAACTCGCACGGAACTTCAATCGTCCTATGAGTTTTACTATCTCTGGATGTACTTTAGTTAATCCTAAGTCGATAAGAATATTTTCACCCTCTTCTATCAAACTTTGGTCAAAATCTTCTTTTACTTTTTCATAGATACCTTCGATACGAGCAGGTTGAATCCTTCCATCTTGAACAAGCAACTCAATAACTTTTGTAGCAATAGCACGGCGATAGAGGTTAAAACTACTGAGTATAATGGCATTTGGAGTATCATCAATGATGATATCAACCCCAAGTAGCATCTCAAGAGTTTTGATATTTCTTCCCTCTTTGCCGATAATTCTACCTTTGAGTTCATCATCTTTTATATTGACAACGTTTATTAGTCTCTCAGCTGCGAACTCTCCTGCAAATCTCGTAGTTGCTTGAGCAAGTATATAATTTACTCTTCTTTTTGCATCTTGTTTTGCTTCTTCTTCGTGCTTTCTAACGATATGTGCTATATCTGCACGTGATTTTTCTTCTACTTTTTTAAGAACTATCTCTTTTGCTTCTTCTTCTGTAAGACCAGCTGAACGCTCTAATACTTCTAGTGCCTCTTGAACTTTTTTCTTATACTCTTCTTTAAGTCCATTTCCCTCTTCATAAAGTTCATTTGCCTCTTTACGAAGATTTCCTAATTCGCTCTTATCTTTATTGAGTTTTTTAAACTCTTCTTTAAAATTCTTTTCTCTTTTTTCTATATCCAAAAGCTTTTCTGCATGCTCTTTTTTGCAGGCAATAGATTTGTCTTCATATCTTCTTTTTGCTTCCATCTCTGCTTCACGAACTTTTACTTCTGAATTTTTAAGTATCAATTCAGCCTCATGTTCTATCGCTTTTGCTTTAGCTCTAGCTTGCGCTACATATACTTCATAATTTGCAGCGTCCAGTTTTTTTGCTGCATAAAATCCTGCTGCCCCACTTACTACAGCAGCCGCTGCTGCTATACTTAATTCTAAAATCATTTATTCCTCTTTTTATTATGTTTTTGTATGGGGTTATATAAATATCTGCTTGTATGTCATGTCTTTCACATAACTTTTCGGTTGTTATGCACTCAACAAGTTGCACAAAAACAACTTTTGGAGTGTAATCAAGGGAGTCGAAAAATCTATCGTACATCCCTTTTCCAAAACCTACACGTTTTAATGCCCCATCTACCCCAAGAACGGGCACTACTGCCAAATCAAGTCTAGGAACTATCGCAAAAGAATTTTTTGGTTCTTTAATATTGAATTTTTTCTTAAACAAGGGCAACCTAAATTTTACCATCTTAAAACTGACACCTTCCATAAATGGAACATAAATATTTACCTTTCCTCTTAAGCTCTTAAAAAGGTGTAAAATATTCACTTCTGTTTCAAGGGGAATATATAGCAAGACATTTTTAACTTTACTTTCTTTTATAAGTAAAGTTAACTTTTTTGTAACAAGCTTTTCTCTTTTTATTTTTGTATTGATAGCGTAGTGATTTAGATTCTTTTTTTTACAATATTCTCTAAATCGTTGCTTATCTCCAAAGCTGATTTTTTTCATTTTCTGACACTTTAAGGCATTTTCGATATAATCATCTCTTTATTGTATCACAGAAAAGGAAATATATGAGATTTTTACTACCTACTATCATTTTGATAGCTTTCATCTTTAGTGGATGCAGCGAAAAAGATGAACTCAATGAGCAACAAATAAAACAAGTACAAACAGAAGAAAAAAAAGACAATAATAAAATCTTACTCACAGAAATATCTGGCAAACAAATCACTCTCAATGTAACAGATAAAGGCTTTGTATTTGAAGAGTTTAAAGATAAGGTAGTTTTACTTAATTTTTTTACAACTTGGTGTCCTCCTTGCAAGGCTGAAATTCCTCATCTAAATAGTTTACAAAATCGATATAAAAATCAACTTCAAATCATCAGCATACTACTTGAAGAAAAAAAAGAAAATCAAGAAATCATAAGCTTTATGAATACAAACAATATCGAATATACCATAACAAACTCACCCGAAAACTTTAAACTTGCAAATCATATTGGTGGTGTAAAAAGCATCCCTTATATGATTATTTATGATAAAAATGGAACTTATTTTAAACATTACGTTGGAGCAATTCCAGAAGAGATGATAGAAGCAGACTTAAAAAAGGTTATGTAAATGTTAGGATTTATCAAAAAAGGTTTAAACAAAACATTAGAAAACATAAAAGTTATACTACCACAAAAAGTTGATAAAATTGACAAAGAAACTTTAGAAGAAATTTTACTAGAATCTGACGTTCCTTACGAAATAGTGGAAGAAATCATATACTATCTTCCCCCACAAGACAAAGTAAAAAAAGAAGATGTAAAAAGAGTTTTAAAATCATATTTTATATACAAAAATGAAGAAAAAAATCTCAAAAGCCAACCATTTGTTGAACTCATTATTGGAGTCAATGGAGCTGGAAAAACGACAACTATCGCTAAGTTAGCTAACAATTATAAAAAAGAGGGTAAAAAAGTTCTTCTAGGTGCTTCAGATACTTTTAGAGCTGCTGCTATCGAACAATTGAAAAGATGGGCGGATAAGCTTGAAATCCCAATAGTATATACCCAGCAAAACCATGACCCATCTGCAGTTGCATTTGATACTATAACTTCTGCAATTTCTAAAAAAACAGATAACGTCATCATAGATACAGCAGGAAGACTACACAATCAAACAAATTTAGCAAATGAATTAAAAAAAATAGTAAGAATTTGTGATAAAGCTTACAGTGGTGCACCTCATAGAAAAATCCTCATACTAGATGGAACACAAGGAAATTCTGCGATAAATCAGGCAAAAGCATTCAATGAAATAGTAGGCGTTGATGCCATCATCATCACAAAACTTGATGGAACAGCAAAAGGTGGATCACTTTTTGGAGTAGCTAGAGAGTTAAAACTTCCAATTTCACATGTAGGAGTTGGCGAGAGTGCTGATGATTTGATAGAGTTTAATCCAGATGAGTATATTGAGACTATATTGAATGCTATTTTTATCAATAGTGAAAATTAAAAGACACTACTAAGTATCAGACAAAAACGAAGAGGATAATATGGCAAAGAAAAAAACTCTTTTTGAGTGCCAAGCTTGTGGACACCAAAGTAGCAAATGGCTTGGAAAATGTCCAAGTTGTGGTGCATGGGATGAGTTTATAGAACTGAGTAGTCAGCAAATAGAAGTCTTAAAAGAAGTAAACTCTAAAATTGCAAATAGTACGAATGCAGCTATATCCATAACGCAAGTAAAAGAAGATAAAGTTTCTCGTTTTAGTTCTGGTAATGATGAGTTAGATTTAGTTCTTGGTGGTGGGATAGTAAGTGGGAGTTTAACACTTATCGGAGGAAGTCCAGGGGTAGGAAAATCAACTCTACTTTTAAAGATAGCTGGAAATCTCGCAAAAGAGAATAAAAAAGTTTTATATGTAAGCGGAGAAGAGTCTTCTGGTCAAATCAAACTGCGTTCAGATAGACTTGGAAGTAGCTATGATGAACTCTATCTCATGAGTGAAATCAGGCTAGATGCTATTTTGGCTGAATTATCCCAAAATGAATATGAAGTTTTGGTTGTTGATTCTATACAAACTTTGTATAGTGAAAAACTCACTGCAGCTCCAGGGAGTGTTTCTCAAGTGAGGGAGATAACTTTTGAGCTGATGAGATGGGGAAAAGAACACCAACTTGCTATCTTTATCATCGGGCATATTACCAAAGAAGGCTCTATCGCAGGTCCTAGGATACTTGAGCACATGGTTGATACTGTTTTATATTTTGAGGGAGACTCCTCAAGAGAATTACGCCTTTTAAGAGGCTTTAAAAACAGATTTGGTTCAACAAGTGAAGTAGGAATTTTTGAGATGACAAGTAGCGGTTTAGCGAGTGCAAAAGATATCTCCAAAAAATTTTTTACAAGAGGCCATCCCCAAGCAGGTTCTGCTACAACAGTTGTTATGGAAGGCTCACGTCCAATCGTGATAGAAGTGCAAGCCCTTGTAAGTGAGAGTAGTTACTCAAACCCTAAGCGAAGTGCAACTGGATATGAACTTAACCGTTTAACAATGCTTTTAGCCCTTTTAGAGAGAAAACTAGATTTACCTTTTAATCAATACGATGTTTTCATCAACATCACAGGGGGTATCAAGATAAGCGAGACTTCTGCTGATTTGGCTATCATAGCAGCTATCATTAGCAGTTTTAGAAACCGTCCTATCAGTAAAGATACTGTTTTTATAGGAGAAGTCAGTCTCATCGGTGATATAAGAGATGTGTTTAACTTAGACCAAAGACTCAAAGAAGCAAAATCACAACACTTTACAAGAGCGATTGTCCCAACAAAACCATCTAATGAACTTCAAGGCTTAAAGTGTTATGAAGTAGAAGAAGTATCTAAGCTAATTGATTGGATGTAGCCCTCTTTTAGTGCATATTTATCTTATTTTTAGTAAACTTTTATAAATTTTAAACGATATATGAATAATTAATCCAAAGGACTGGACATGGCAGAAGTTATAGATGAAGAAGTAGAACAAAAAAAATCAGGCGGTAATTTAGTACTTATACTCATAGTCGTTTTACTTGTAGTTCTCTTGGTTGGTGGTGCTGTTGCAGCATTTTTTCTTTTAGGTAGTGATGATGAAACTGTTTCAACGCAAACACAACAATCAACATCAACTTCTGCAAAAAAGATAAAACGTTCAACTGACTATCTAAGTATTGGTCCTATGTATCCTATGAGTGAATTTATCGTTAATCTACTTAGTGAAAGTGGTAGTAGATATCTTAAAGTTGCGCTTGATATAGAACTAAGTTCTGAAGAGTTGGCTCCAGAGATGGATAAGAAAAAATCACTTATAAGAGATATCGTTATCCGTTCACTTTCCTCAAAAACTTTTGAAGAAGTAAGTACAATGAAAGGCAAAGATCGCCTTAAAGATGAGATTGTAAATAAACTCAATGATATCTTAGCAGATGGTCAAGTAAAAAATATCTTCTTTACAGACTTCGTTGTACAGTAATGATTGGCATAGATATTGTCAATATAGAAAGAATAAAAAAATTTAGTGAGCGTTTTGGAAACAAAGCGCTCGAAAAATTTCTCTCGCAAAATGAAATTTCTCTCGCAAAAAATATAAATACAGTAGCAGGTTTTTATGCAGCAAAAGAAGCTATCTCAAAAGCTTTAGGTCTTGGTATAAGTCAAAACTGTGGATTTTTTGATATACAAATACATAAAGAGACTAATGGAGCACCTTACTTTACACTCTCAAAAAAACTTATAGAAGAGTTTGGTATCACAGATACAAGCCTAAGCATAACTCACGATGGAGAATATGCCATAGCTGTTGCAGTTATAGAATCAAAGAAAAAGAGAATAAAACCTCTCTCTCACTAAATCAACCTCCACCAACAAACTGTAAGAACTCTACTTTATCATTTTCATTGAGTGGATGCGTTGTCCAATTCTCTTTTTTTACTACATTCATGTTGATTGCTGCTGCCATAACTTTTTCTTCTATCCCAAGTTCACACAAAAGTTCTTGTATAACTTTTGAAGTTGTCTCTTTTTTTTCACCATTTACTATGATAGTCATCTACTCTCCTTTTCTAAAACAAGCCATCTTAAATCTCTCCCCCATAAAAGCTGGGTCTATAAGTGTTTTTACACGGTTTAACTCGTGTTTATAGCTTTGTTCATCTGTATTTTCTTTTAACATCTCTAAAAGTTCAATCAAACCAAAATCAACTAAAGCATTCATCTGTGAAGTGTATTTTTCCAACTTTATGCCACAAGCTGTAAATGCTCCTATAAGATGCTCAAAAGTGACATCATATGTGATGTCACTTTTTCCAAATAACTCTTTGAGCGTTTTAGCTTCTCGAAGCTCTGCATCAACCATATGTGTAAGTCCAAAAAAAGGATACACTTGATGTTTTTCATATATGCGCAAAGAGATATCTTGACGTGGGTGTTTATCCCCATAATCAAAAGTAACAAACTCGAATTTTTCAAAAGAGTTTGCCATATCAGAAGCAAATGTTTCATACTCTATGGCAACTTCACCTTTTGTGATTTTATACTTATTTGCTAAGGCTTTTGTATCTGCATCCAACTCTTGGAAAATAGGTTCATGCCCTTGTATATAAAGCATTTGATTATCTTTGACAATCTCACATGTAAAGGCATCAAATATCTCATTTGCTACAACAAAAGCACTCTTACATGTAAGCTCTTGAAGACTCTTTACATGTAAGAGTTTCACAGCCTCACCAAAGCACTCATAAAAGTACTCTTTTTGTGCTTTTTGATTTTGTTCAAAAGGCTCAACGATATAAAATGTGAGTGTATTTAAAAGTTCTGGTTTGAGTGTGTAGATAAACTGTATCATATCAGCTAAGAGATAGCCTTTATGTGCACCAATCTCAACTACTGAACACTCAGGAGTTAAAAACTCTTCTATACTTTTAATAGCTCTACTGGCAATACTTCCACCAAAAAACATACTAGAACTGACGGCTGTATAAAAATCACCCTCTTTGCCTATGGTATTGTGAGTTGCATAGTATCCGCCAGGAGCGTAGAGCCACTCACTCATATACTCGCTAAATTTTACCATTCATCTTCGCATAAAGGGAGAGTAGTGAGAGTTGGATATCTATATCATATATCTGCTTATCAAACTTCATCGTCTCTTTTGAGTTTTTCAAAGTATCTACATCATATATCGTTTTTTCTCCAGCACTGTAAAGCTCTGTTGTAGAGTTTAACAGTGATTCATAAAGCTTATAATCTTCCAGAGCAATTTGTCCTTTTTTACTCAGAAGTTCTATCTTTTTTACGATACTTCTATATTCACTTTTTTCACTTCTTTTTACATCATCCAACTCTAGCTTTGCCTTAAGTGCTTCAAGCTTTCTTATCTCGATAGTTCTGCCACGGTTTACTGAAAGAAGCGGCATACTGACTTTTAAACCAAAGTTTCTATAAGCATCTTTTGTATTGGTACTTCCTACATCTATCTCACTATCATAGTAACCTGCTGTAAAAGAGACTGTCGGAAGATAGTTTGAGATAGTCATCTTTTTGAGATAGTCACTTTTGATGCTATTTGCATTTTGTTGTTTGATTACAAGAGAGTTTTCCAAGAAGTTTGCTTCATCTACTAGCATGAACTTTGGTGGCTCGATAGTAGTATAATCCATATCACTCAAAGACTCAAATGCCATCAGTTGCTCAAATCTGGCAGACTCCATATCTATTAGTGCTTTTTCAAGTGCACCTTTGTTTAAAATGGCATTGTCTAAAAAGCTACTATCTAAAAAGCCATTTTCATACTGCTCTTTTTTTCTGATAATGTCTATCTTTGCATTTGCTATCAAAGCTTGTTGCTTTTGGATTTGGGCATCATATCTTTTTATCATAAGCCATGAGGATATGACACTTTTTATCAAAGTCTGTTCACTCAATTTTGTGCTAAGTTCAAGAAATTCTCTGTTTGCACCAGCATACTGGATAGCAAAATATATCCCTCCACTTTTAAAGATAGGCTGGTCTATCGTAACAGAAAAAAGTCCCGTTTTCTTCTCACTTGTAGTTTGGTCAGAATTTATATAAGAATATGAACCAACGATATTGTTAATCCAATCATACTTTAAATTTTGACTCTCTAACTCATTTTTTTGCTTATCTATTTCAACTTTTTGTTGTTTAAGGGCTGAGAGTAAAGAACTATTCTCTGCTGCACATAAAGACAAAGTAGAAACTAAAAAAAGACTAACATAATTTTTCAAATGCATAATTTAACCTTTTAAAACCCTCATCAATCTCTTCTTTTGAGATAGTAAGAGGAGGAAGAAATCTAAGTGTTCCACGTCCTGCTTTGAGTATCAAGACACCCTCTTCAAACGCTGTACTTATAGCTTTTGGTAGGAGATTGGTATCAAGACATCTAATCCCTCTCATAAGTCCTAAACCTACTTCTTTTTCAAAAAGTGTTGGAAACTTTGCAACCAACGCTTTTAGTTTATCATCAAAATAGACTAATGCCTCATCTAAAGCCCCAGAGTTTTTATACTCTTCTAGTATAGCAAGTACTTCATTTCCCGCACGAGTTGAGAGAAAGTTACCACCAAAAGTACTGCCATGGTCTCCTACTTGAAAGATATCTTTGTGTTTACTCATGACAGCTCCGATAGGAACTCCACCACCAAGTCCTTTTGCAAGAGTGATGATATCTGGTTCTATTTCATAAAGATTTGTTGCTAAAAATTCTCCACTTCTATAAAT
>DKEY01000129.1:0-20110 GCA_002469305.1 Sulfurospirillum sp. UBA6810 | reverse complement strand
AAGTTCTATCATAACAGCAACTGTCGCTTCATCAACGCTATTATAGATATCATTTATGGTTTTTACATATGAAAAACCCTCAGGATATGGACTAAACTCTGTTTTATGGAAGCTCTCTTGACCTGTTGCTTTTACTGTTGTTATTGTTCTGCCATGAAATGAATGCTCTAGCGTGATAATTTTATATCGTTTATTTTCAAATTTTCGAGCCCCATACATACGAGCCAATTTGATAGCTCCTTCATTTGCCTCAGCACCAGAGTTTGCAAAAAATGTTGCCATATCAAATCCACTAAGTTCTGCTAGTTTGAGTCCAAGTCTTGCTTGTGGTTCAATTAAAAAAAGATTTGATGTGTGTATAAGATTTCTTGCTTGTTCACACAGGGCATCTGCAAGTCTTACATTGCCATGACCAACACTGACAACACCGATACCACTTGTAAAATCTATATAGTCTTTCCCTTTATCATCAAAAAGAGTAGCATTTATCCCTTGTTTAAAGTTTACATAGTTTCTTGGGTAAGTGTTTAGTACGTTTTCTTTATCCATTTTTTCTAACATTTCACATTCCTTAATAAAAATACAATTATATCTTAAATTTGTTAATCAATCTTAGGCAAATGCCATTTTTTATAGTACGCTAAAAGTCTCAGTGTCAAGCCACTTACAAACAAAAGCATGAGCGTAAAATAGCTCATTACATGTAAAGAATTTAAAGCATATACACCTATTGAAATGATGATAGCTACACTTCCATATAACTCACTTGTTAAAAGTATCGGCACTTTGTTCAGTAAGATATCTCGCATTACCCCACCCCCAACAGCAGTAGCAAGTCCTAGCATCACAACACCAAAGATATTAAACTCTACTAAAAGCCCCACAAGTGCCCCAGAAATAGAAAAAGCAACAAGTCCGATAGAGTCGCTCAGTATAAAATAAGTCTTTTTTTCTAACTCATTTTTTCTATGCACTTTAAATAAAACACTAAAAATAAGAACACAAATAACTAAGAGAGTTGGCATAAGATGTGAAAAAGTATAAGGTACTCTATCTGCCACAGTATCCCTTAAAATTCCCCCACCAAGTGCTGTTAAAAAAGCTGAGATAAAAATACCTAACAAATCCAGTCTATCTCTCACTGCAACTAAAAAGCCACTCAGGGCAAATGCCAAGATACCAATAATCTCGGCTACTTCTAAACCATCCATATGCATTATCTTCTTTATAAATAATTTTTGATATTTTACAAAAAATATAGTTATGATGTACTTATTTTGTTTTAGTAGTATTTATCTCTTGCTATGATAAAATCATACAAAAAATTAAAAGGTCTAAGATGAAAACAAATGACGAAAAACTAAAAGCACTTGAGCTTTTTTCCAATGGCTATCTCTGTTCAGAAGCTGTTTTGATGGATATAGCAAAAACACATAACATCAATTCGCCACTTATTCCAAATATCGCAACTGCATTTGGTAGAGGTCTTGCCAACGGAGATAGTGTATGTGGTGCTTTAAGTGGAGGTATCTTGGCTCTTTCCATGATGCAAGGGAGACAAAATGCACAGGAGTCATTTGAGCTTTTATATAAAAACATAGCTGGTTTAAAAGAGTCTTTTGGCAAAGAATTTGGGGCTCACGAGTGTAGTGTGCTACTTGGTTTTTCACTCAATGATACAGATGCAAAAGAAAAATTTATGGAGCAAAATTGCAAAACATGTAAGTGCTCAAACTACATAAGTTTTACTATAAATCATATCAATGAAATGATAAAATCTAATTAACTACAACTTGATTTTTTCCAGAGTTTTTTGCTCTATACAAAGCTTTGTCTGCTCTTTTAATTCCATCTTCAAGAGCAGACTCCAATCTTATATCTAGTGTACTCACACCAAAACTAGCTGTAAAACTTATCTGTTTCTCATGAAGAGTGAACTTATAACTGTTAAATTCTAATCTTAAATCATCTGCGATTTTAGTAGCCCATTGTAAACTCGTTTCGGGTAATAAGAGTATAAACTCTTCGCCACCATATCTACAAAGTATATCGCTTTTTCTTGTATTGTCTTTTAAAACTCTGCTTAACTTTTTAATTACATCATCTCCAACATCATGACCATAGGTGTCATTGATACTTTTAAAGTTATCTATATCTAAAAGGATAATACAAACATTTCTTTTTTGTCTTTTTGCAAGAGCTACTATATTTTCTGCCATATCAGAAAAAAATCGCCTATTGTAAAGTCCACTCATAGGATCTATCGAAGCTAAAAGCTTTAATTCTTCTCGATATTTTACCTCTTTATCTATATTTATAAATGACCACAATACAAAAGCTTTTTCCTCTTCTATGCTAAAGGTAATCCCCTCTAGTTTTGTCCAAAAAAGGTTTCCTTTTTTATTTTTATAAAGCAACTCTTCACTAGTAACAATCCCCTCTTTTGTTTGAGTAAAGTACTTTTCGTATTCATAAAATTTTTCTTTTGATGGAGTTAAAACAGATGTCTTTTTGCCAAGAATTTCATTTGTATCATAACCAAAAAGTTCGCTAAATTTTTTGTTTACCCTTATAATATATCTGTTATGATTGACTATCATTTGAGAAACAACACTTAACTCAAAAAGCATATTATCATTGAGTAAAACTTGTTTGTACTTATCTAGCTCCTGGCAAGAGAGCTGTTGTTGTGGCATTTTATATCCTGTTGAACATTTAAGCTTGGATTATATCTTATCCAATATGATATGCAAATAAAGTGAGAGTAGATTGTATATTATTTATTGGATAGTTTCTTGTACAAAAAACTTTTTTTTAAGGCTTTTTTTAAACATCATTGAGATAACAATCAAAGCCAATAGTAAGGCTATTGAGATATAAAATTCACTTGAACCAAAGGCAAGAGATTTTGCCCCTATATTTGCATAAACTAAAACACCAGGAATGATACCAACAAAACTAGCGATAAAAAAATCTTTATATCTGATAGAAGAAAATCCCGCACTATAACTGATGATATCAAAAGGAACAAGAGGGATAAGTCTGAGTAAAAATATAATTAAAAAACCATTTTTTTTAACAGCAGTATCTATGTTTAAAAACTTTTCACCCTCTAATTTATCTCTAAGCCATGAACCATAGTATCTTGCGATAAAAAAAGAGAGAGTTGCACCACAAAGTGCCCCTATCATGATATATAAACTTCCCTCATATAATCCAAAGATAAGTCCCCCTGCTATCGCAAGAAGTGCGTCAGGAAAAAGAGTAAGTGGTACGATAGTAAAAAGGATGATGAAAATAACTGGTGCATAGACTCCATAGCCAAGAACAAAATCTCGTATCTCATTTATATTTGTAAATGAAAATATATCAAAATAGTAAAAAAGTCCTATCAAAACTGCCAAAACAGATAAAAAGATGCTTTTTTTCATAATTTCTCTACCATTTTTTTTGATTTATATCTATTGTACCATTTCATAACAACACCATTCCTCTTTTGCTGAAATTCTTTACTTTTTATATCTCCAAATACAAAATCAAGGATATGCAAGCCATTTTTTCCACCACGACTCATAGACTCAGCACATGACTGACAATACGAAACAATACTCTTACATGTAGTCTGATTTGCACGTGATTGCATTTGTGATAGAGCCAACTGAGGGTTTGTAAGCTCTAACATCCCTCCACTCCCACAGCACTCCGTTCTTTCTCTGTTTCTTGTAAACTCTTCATAAGAAATTCCCAAAAGAGAGAGTACTTTTCGTACACTCTCTTGAAGATTGCTCTCATATCTTGTAGGACAAGGGTCATGCAATGCTACTTTTTCAAAGTTACTATATATATTTTCTCTCTCTTTTGGGATACCGATATCAGCCAAAACTTCGTATAAAGAGACCACTTTTATACTTGGAGAATACTCTTTCAAACTCATATAACAATTCTCACAAGCAGTTACAACCGTATCTACTTTCATAGCCTTTATATCCCCTTGCAACTTTGCATAGAGTTCGTAAAATCGTCGCATATCTCCAACAATTCTTGTTGGCTGCCCACAACATTGTTGTAAAACATTGATTCCCGGCATCGCTTCATTTAAGTGCGTATATATCTTTTTGAGCATATCTGGCGAGTAGGAAGAGAGAGCGCACCCTGGCATAAAAGCCATATGTTTATACTTACCTTCATGAAATTTTGTTTTTGCAGTAAAAAGTTTTGAAAAACTATTTTTTTGGTGAAATAAAATGGATTTGTAACCAAAGTTTTTAAGCACGCTTATATCTTGTGCATGCTCTTTTTTCGCATGAAAAAATAACTCTTTAAAACTTATATCTTGTGGACAAACACTATAACAATAGTTACATGTAGCGCATGAAAAACTTACATGTGAAGTTGGCTTGTTTTTTTTAAAGTCTTGTAATAAATTTTTAGGGGAGTCTGTAAATGTGCTTAGCATAGGACATCCTACCATACACTTTTTACAATCCACACAATCATCATGATTGCTATTTGACAGATTTAACATATACCCTCTTTAGTAAAACCAAAAGTGCTGAAAATGCAAAAATCATCAACAAGGCATAAACTATCATCTTAGACCCACCACTGAGCATCTGCCCTGCGTATGAATAAATCAAAGTAGCTGGAAGTTGTCCAAGTCCTGTTGCAATGAGAAAATCTTTAAATTTGATTTTTGTCAAACCAGCAGCATAACTTACGATATCAAAAGAGATAAATGGCAAAAGTCTGGCAATGAGTATAGCATAGCGTCCATGTCGCTCAAAAAAAGCATCCACGCTTTGTAAGGCTGCTTTGGAAGTGAGTTTTTCAACAACATCCCTTCCTAAAAACTTGGCAATATAAAAGCAAAGAATAGCTCCAACCATAGCACTACTCCAAGACAGCAATGCTCCATATATCCATCCAAAGAGTGTGGCATTTGCAAAAGTTATCAAAAAAGCAGGAAGTGGCGCAACAAGAGATTGAAATACCATCAGCAAAAATGATACAAAAGGAGCTAGCACACCAAAAGAGAGAATATAGTTTTTAATACTCTCTATCTCAATACTTTGAAATAAAGAGATTACATGTAAGAGTTCTTCTTTGATGGGTGGGATCAAACTTAGCCCCACTACCAGTAGTAGAGCTAAGAGTTTGTAATAATTGTTCATTACTTATCTAAAACATCACTTATACTATCTCTTGGCCAGCCATACTGTCCATCTTTAAGTGTAAAAAGATTTTCTTTTGCTATACCATTTTCAAGGTAAAAATCATAAGCTCTATCAGCACCACCACCACCTCTTGGGCAGATAATAATAACTTTTTGATCCGCTTTTATATCAGCCAAAAGAGCTCTTAAACGCGCCTTTTCATCTTCTGTTTTTACAGGATATGCATAAGTAGCAATCGCACCTTTTAAATGTTCCTCTTCAAAATCATCTTTTTCTTGTATATCGATAAGTACAAGTTTTGAAGCATCTTCACGCATAAGTTCAGCAGTTTTTTCAGCTGTTATGTAGTTGTATTTAGGGTTTTCTTTAACCTTGCCACCACAACCTACAAAAACTAAAATAGCCAACAATGAAAGTAATATTCCTCTCACTAATATCTCCTTAAGATAGAATACACATGTATATGAAATTGTAATTTTTGGAAGTATCAATGCAAGTCTCACGTCTTCATTGATGTTTGCTTAAACCTTAAGCCCATACATGAGTATCGAAATACTAATACAATAAGGCTTAAAGATTGGTAAAGTTTTGTTGACTTATATATTTATCTCTTCTGAAGGAGGGGCAAAGTGGTATCCTTGCATATGCTTTATACCAAGTGACTCTAGTACTTCTACGATTTTTTCATTTTCAACAAATTCAGCGATGATAGTTGCATTTATCTGATTTGCAAATACCATGATGGTTTTTACTATATTAAGAGAGTTTTCGTCATATGTAATTCTCTTTATAAGGGAACCATCTATCTTGAGGTACTTTGGGTGCATCTTAAGCAAAAATGAAAAATTAGAGTAACCACTTCCAAAATCATCAAGAGCAAATCGCACACCGCGTTTTCTCATAGCATGGACAAAGGGCAAAAACTTTTCACTTTGAATTATCTCTTCTGATTCTAACATCTCTAAAATCAATCTACTAGATACATCATATTCATCTAACTTACTTTGTAAGAACTTTACTGTATTTTCATCTTCTATATCTTGTAAAGAGAGGTTTATGGAAAACTCTATGTTTGTATTATGAAATTTTTCAAATGTCTTTACTATCATGATTTTTGTAAGCGTTGGATAGAGTTTTGTCTCTTTTGCAACATCTAAAAACATATATGGGGTGATAACTTCACTACCATCTTTGATGCGGATTAGCGCTTCAAACTTTTTATGACTTTTATCTTCTATATTGACTATCGGCTGAAAAAATGGAACCACCAAATCCTCTTTTATCGCCCATTGGATTTTTTCTCTCCAGTAGATATTGTGTTTATAAGTATTCATATGAGGGTTGTTAGAATCATAGATAACATAAGAGAGTTTTTTCTTTTTTGCAAAGTTCAAAGCGATATCAGCCTTACCCAAGATATTTTCTTGTTCAAGTGCCATACCGATTGTAAATTCTATATTGAGCCTATTTTGGTGTGTACTATCAAAAAACTCTTCTTGAGCAAAAAGCTTCAAAAACTTTTCCACATACTCTTTTAATTCTTGCTCTTTTATCTCTTTATCAAAACAGAGTAAAAACTCATCTGAACTTAGCCTATAAGCATTCATCTCGTTTTTTATCGCAAAATGATTTATATACTTTGCTATGGCAATCAGTAAGTCATCTCCACTTATCATGCCATAAAAATCGTTGATATTTTTAAATCCATCTATATCTAAGATGATTGCCACTGGATTTTTATATGTTGCAAGATTTTTTGCAAACATATTTCTATTTTTCAATCCTGTGAGATGATCTGTGTAGTAGTTTTGTTCTAACTCTTTGTTTTTGTCTTCCAAAAATTTATTGAGCTCGATCAACTCTTCTGTTTTAGCTTCAATGGTAGTTTCTAAAGTAGAATTTATTTTTTTCAATGCTTCTTGTTGTATGTTGATATTTTCCAACATTTCATTGGCAACACTTGCCAAATCTTGAAAATCTGCGATATCAAGCTTGTTTTGGTCTATGATTTCTCGCTTTATGACTGCTTTTTTAAAAACAATTTTTGCTTTATCTATATTTTTTTTGAGTATTTTGGCTACATAAAATGTCAATACTATCAAAATGCTAAAGAGGATACAAAGAGATATGAGAGTTTTTTTACTATTTTCTTGCTCAAGTAGTTTTATATTTTTTTGTTTTTCTTTTGCTAAATACTCTACTTCATCAAGATAAATACCAGTTGATACAACCCAATTCCAGTGGTTTAAAAGCTTTACATATGTTAACTTTTCCTCAACTTTATTTGAATTGAGCTTTTTATATTTATATGTTACAAAGCCTTCTCCATACTTATTGATAAGCTCTAGTGACTTGGCTCTATACATCTTGCCATCTATATCTTTGACAGTTGAGCTTATCTTTTTACCGTATATATCATCTCGATTTGGGTTTACCACCATAGTAGCAAACTCATCTCCTCCTTTGAAATCATGCACTTCAAAGATATTGATATAGCTTGTTTTATTGGAAACTTTCATTTTATTGACGTTAAAAGCTATCTCTTTTTGGATATCTTTTACAACATCATCAGTATATTCACCTGTGCCCAATACCCAGTTAAAAGGCTCAAACAGCATCACATAAGCTATCTTTTTATATCTTTTATCATTTTCTTGGTATTTGTATTTATAGGTCAAGTACTCACTAAATCCAGCACCATTTGATTGAACGATATTGATAAAATCTTTTATAACATATTTTTTATTGATATCTTGCAAATTGATTATGTTTTTGCCCTCAAGATCTGGTCTTATAGGGTATAAGATACAATTTCCCTCTATATCATCTATAAAAAAGTACCCTCTTCCATTGTTGAATCTTACATCTCTCAATGCTGTTTTTATAAGCTCTTTGATCTCATTTGTACTTTTTTTGTCTTTGTATTGATTATATAAGCTCATAGAGATATCATGGGCTTCTCGTACACGCTTTGAAATATCATTTTTTAATTGTTCTTCAACAAGCAAGTTTTGATTTGTGATATATTGCTCGATAATTTCTACTCTAGCTTTGAGCTCATTTTTATAATTTACAAGTATCTCTTCTTTATATTCATTTTTATTTGCATTATAAAGTTCATCTTGAGAACTTTTCATTATCAAGATATTGGCAATGGCTGTTATGGCGATAAATACCAAAGTAACCAGTAGATAATAATTTGTTAAAGTTTTTTTCATAATCCCACTTTCCATAAAACTTTGGCATTATATATTTATAAATCTTTAAGTATTCTAAACCATTGAGGCTTATCAATGCTTTTACTTTTTTATTCTATTAGAATTTCGCAAAATTAAATTAGGAGATAAAATGTCTTTAAATATGTTATGTAATCAATGTTCAATGAGTATGATTGGCGGATGTGGTTCAAAAGGTCAAGAAGTAGGTACTTGTGGAAAAGATAAAAATCTTTCACTACTTCAAGATATCATGGTTTATGGTCTAAAAGGTTTAAGTGCTTATAGAACTCATGCAAATGAGTTTGGTGCAAATACAAAAGAGGTAGATGATGTTATAGCACAAACTTTGTACTTTACACTTACAAATGTTAACTTTAATTTCGATGACCATATAGCACAACTTATGAAGGTAGGAAATGCTGGTGTTAAAATGATGGATATACTCAGCGAAGCGCATACTTCTCACCTTGGTATCCCTACTCCTGTAACAGTAAGCCAAAACAAAGCAGAAGGTAAAGCTATCCTTGTAAGTGGTCATAACCTTGATATGTTTTTAAAATTACTCCAAGACACAGAGGGTAAAGGTATCAATATCTATACACACTCTGAAATGCTACCAGCTCATGGTTATCCTGAACTTAGAAAGTTTTCTCACTTAAAAGGTAACATCGGAAAAGCTTGGTTTGACCAAAATGAACTTTTTGAAAAATGGCCAGGAACTATCATCGTAAATACAAACTGTATCGTACCTCCAACTGCTAAATCAACATATACAGATAGACTCTATACATATGATATCGTAGGTATAAAAGAGGGTAAAAAGATAGAAAATGACAATTTTGAAGAGATTATCGCACAAACACTAAGCCTACCTGATGTTGATAACTTTAACTCTGAGGAAACACTGCAAACAGGACACCACTATAAAACACTTCTTACACTAGCACCTGCTGTACTAGAAGCTGTTCAAGCAGGTAAAATCAAACAATTCTTCGTAATCGCGGGTTGTGATGCACCAGGAAGCGGTGGAGAGTATTATAGAGATATAGCGAAAAACTTGCCAAAAGATTGTGTTATCGTAACTTCAAGTTGTGGTAAATTTAGATTCAATGATATAGACTTTGGTGAAATAGAAGGAACAGGTATCCCAAGATATTTAGACCTTGGTCAGTGTAATGACAGCAATGGTGCAGTTCATATAGCCTCTGCGATATCTCAAGCACTCAACATCCCTGTAAATGACTTACCAATCGCTATCGTTCTTTCTTGGATGGAACAAAAAGCTGTTCTTATTCTCTTAGCACTCTTTAGTTTAGGCATCAAAGACATCTACCTTGGACCAAAGCCACCACAATTTGTTAATGATGATATCTTTGCATTCTTGCAAGAAAACTTCAATCTTCATCTGACAGATACAAAAAATTACCAAAATGATTTGGACGCTCTTTTAATAAAATAATTTCTTACATGTAGAGGTTTATCCTCTACATGTAACCTTCAATTAACCTCCATATTGTATAATTCTTTTTTTACATGTAAGGAAAGAAATTGATACCCAAAAAATACGAATTTATTACTTTTGCTTTTTTGATGTCTTCGTTTATGTCGTTTTTGATGTCAGGAGTTATATCTTTTGTAAACATTGGATTGGTTGAGGAGTTTATGAGTATTTGGTTTAGTGCCTTTTATAAAGCTTTTATAGTAGCTTTCCCCTCTGTTATAGTTGTTATCCCTATCGTGAGAAAAGTGGTTGCAAAGTTAGTTAAAGACTGAAGTATTTACTTTTGTTATAAAATCAAGTGGGTCAATCGTTGTGTTAAACAACTTGAAACTAAAATGAAGATGAGGTCCTGTTACACGCCCACTTTTTCCACTTAAACCAAGAACTTCAGCTTGTTTTACAATATCTCCTACTTTTACAAAAAATTTGCTCATATGAAAATAGCAACTATAAAGTCCATTGCCATGGTCGATGATAACAGAACCTCCTGCGTAGTATCTCTCTTTTACAAGTACAACTTTACCATCATTTGTAGCCTTGATAGGTGTTCCTACTTGTGCTCTAAAGTCCACTCCACTGTGATAGCTTTTGAGTGTGTCATTAAAAACTCTTGCATTTCCAAAGTTACTCGTTATCTCACTTTCAAGAGGGTAGATAAAAGGCTTTGCCCAGTATATTTTTTCCCCATTAGTATCATAAATAGCATTTGCCTCTTTATACTCTTTTTGGATTTGCTCCAACATCTCTTTTGGAGGATTTACTTTTTTTGGATTGACTCGAAGCTCTTCTTTTTTATATATCCCTTTTTTTACATGTATCAAGATGCTTTTTTTGGAGTTATTATGTAGATACTCTAGCTTATACTCCCCAAGCAAACTTTTATAATCAACAGGTAGTAAAATAAGCATTTGTTTTTTATCAAGAGGATTTGGGATAGGTTTTATCACTTTATTTTGAAACTTCACAACAGAGTTTTTATCTATATTTTCTAAGATTATAACTTCACTTTTACCTTGAAAAATATCTATACCATATAAGGAGAGTGCAAAGAAGGCTAAAAAAATAAATATTTTCATCTTTTATAACTCATTTAACAAAGCAAGAGTTTTTTTTGAGTGTTTCAAATGAAGTTTTTTTATCGCTATTAAGTTTTATGATTATATTATTGAGATTTTCTATCAGCTTATCATCGCTTTTTTTGTTAAATGCATAGTAAAGCTCAACCTCTTTAAGAGTATAAATAAGTTCATACTCATCTGGTTTTAACTCAAGTTTTTCAAGTAAAAACTTCATCGCTTGATAACTAAAAGCAACTATATCGACTCTGTCTGCTGCCAACTTTTTCAGCTGAGATTCTATGTAGGAAAATCTATCCAAATTTTTCTCTTCAACCCCTAGATTGAGGAGCATATGTTCTGCTGCTGTTGCTGACATAGTGCCTATTTTGTACTTGTTTAAATCTTGCACTGAATTGATTTTTATATTTTTACTTTTTTTTGCAATTAGTCCTATTTGCATCCTATCAATCGGTCCTACCCACTTGAACAACCCTTCTCTCTCTGGAGTTCTTGCTGCACTATATAAAATACCATTTTCATTTTTTAAAGTATCTTTATATGCCCTTGACCATGATGTGAGGTGAATCTTAGAAACATTTATCGGAGTTTTGTTTTGCATCATAATTCGCTCTAAAAACAGAGTAGAAAGTCCTCTTACTTTTTCATCTTTTTTATAGTTATAAGGTGGCATTTCTTCTGTATGTATAGAAAATTCTTGTGCAAAAACAGAACTTAGAAAACAAAATATAAAAATTATCAGTTTCATACTTAACCCTCTTCTAATGATTTTCTAATCAATAAAAAAGTTTCAAAATTTTCTAAAAGTATTTTATTTATGAGAGGGTCAAATTGTTTCGCCTCTGCTTGTATAAAATACTCCCTGACATCCTCTTCACACCAAGGCTCTTTATAGGCTCTTTTATCTAAAAGCGAATCAAAAACATCTGCAACAGAGACTATCCTACCTACTAAAGAGATTTCTTCTTCTTTTAATCCTTTTGGATAACCTGTTCCATCCCATCTTTCATGATGTTCTAACGCTATAAGTGAAGCTAACTTCATCAAGTCAAACTCTGAATCTCTCAGCATATCATATCCCAGTTCAGAGTGTTTTTTCATCAAACACCACTCTTGTTCATCTAGTGGTCCTGGCTTATTTAAAATGCTATCAGGTATTGCAACTTTTCCAATATCATGTAAAATAGAAGCCATTTTTAGCTTTTCTGCTTCTTGTAAATCCATCCCATAATACTTTGCTAGCATATAAGATATCTCTGATACTCTTTTTAAATGCTGCCCTGTCTCTTTTGATTTCATCTCAGCAATAGAAGCAGCGAGATAAGTCATCTCAGAGTTAAGTTTTTTAATCTCTTTTACACTACTTTCAACTTCTCTCTCAAGATTTGTTTGGAGTTTATAAAGATTGATATGAGTACTAACACGTGCTTTTAAAACAGGTGTATTAAAAGGTTTTGAGATATAATCAACAGCACCTACTTCAAAACCAATCTCTTCAAAATTTGTTCCCTCATTTGCAGTCAAAAAGATAATAGGAATATTTTTTAAAATTTTATTTGATTTAATTCTACGGCAAACTTCATAGCCATTGATTTCAGGCATATTAATATCTAAAAGGATAAGATGAGGCAAAATCTTTTCAGCTAACTGGATACCTTTTTTACCATCTTTTGCAGCATATATCTCATATTCATGCAAAATATCATCTAACATTTCGATATACTCTGGGGTATCATCGATGATCAATATCTTAGACATCTCTTATCTCCTTTTTAAGTTGCTTTACAAAATTGATAGCTGCTTCAAAATCAAATGTTTCACAATGGATAACGATAGCTTTAAAAAGCTCATGCTCTACTATCTTTTGAGAAGATGAGAGCTTTTCAATACACTGCTTCACCTTTGAAACACTAGACATTTCAAGTGCTGTTTCTAGGTTACTGAGTTTATCTATAATCTCATCGTTGCTGATTTGTGTCTCTTTTTTTATCTCTATCTCTTTACAATTAGTATCAAAAATATCTTTTGTATTTTCAAAAAATTGACTGTACTCAAAAAATAATTTTTCAAAAGAAATATTTTTTATATCAATTCCATCTTTGACTTGCAGCTCTATGGCATACGCCTCTTTTTGCAATCTATTGGCACCTATGGTACCACAAAGACCTTTAAGGGTATGTGCATATATCTTAAGAGACTCACTATCGTTGTTTTCAAGGAGTTGATTTATATCTGCTATCAAGTTTTCATATTTGTCATAAAACTTACAAAAAGTCTTTTCCCACAATGAAACATTGTTAGAGAGTCTTTTGATAGCACTATTTTTATCAAAGCAAACATCTTCTTGCATAGCTTTAGCTCTAGGCTTACTAAGAGGAATTTTGTCAAAGACTTTTAAAAGAGTCCCATAAAAATCTTCAACCTCTAAAGGCTTACCTATATGCTCGTTCATACCAATTTCTATACATTTTTTAACATCATGGGACATAACATTTGCAGTCATAGCTACGATAGGTTTTGTGTACATCAACTCTTTTCGGATGATTTTTGTTGCTTCATACCCATCCATAACAGGCATTTGTATATCCATCAAAATCGCATCATAAGTTTTTTGTCTCACTTTTTCAACTGCTTCAAAACCATTTCTTGCAATCTCTACATGGGCTTCTGTCTCTTTTAAAAGGTACATAGCCACTTCAAGGTTGATGTCATTGTCTTCAACTATCAAGATAGTTTTATCAGAGAAGTCTATCTTTGCATGGTGCAAATTATGTACATCCGCTTTTTCTATATTGCATAAAGAGGTGATATCATCATATAAAAATGAAGGATTGATAGGCTTTACTAAAAATCGTTCAAAACCGCTATTGATTGCTTTGGATTTTAAACTGCCATCCTCATCAACTGTTATCATGATAGCAGGTGGTCTATGGTGCATTTTCTTCTTGAGTAGATTGTATGCTGTTATACCATCAACTGTTGGTAAATGATAATCTATAATCAATAAATCAAATTTTTCTTTCGTTTCCTCTATCTTTTCTACTGCCTTCTCATAAGAGTCCACAATAGTAATAAAAAATCCAAATGAGCGGATATATTCTCTTATGATATTTCTTGAGTTTTTATCATCTTCTATAAGAAGGATATTGATAGGAATAAAAAGGTCCAATCCATTCTCTTTTTGTACATCAAGTCCCTCAGCTTTTTCTAGTAGAATTTCTAAATTAAAAGTACTTCCTTCTCCCTCTTGTGAATCAAAAGTTATCTTACCACCCATCATGTCTGCAAGTTGTGTACAGATGTAAAGACCTAATCCTGTACCACCGTGTTTTCTTGTAGTTGAAGCATCTAGCTGTCCAAAAGCTTTAAAAAGTTTACTCTTCTTTTCCTCCGCTATGCCCATGCCTGTATCTGTTACGCTAAAAACTAATCTTTTTTTATTTTGAGAAGCTTCCTCTTCTTTTACACTAAGAGTAACCTTCCCTTTGTTTGTAAATTTAATTGCATTGCTTAAAAAGTTATTGACGATTTGCACGATTCTATATGGGTCACCCTTATAAAACCGATGTGTATGCACAAAATCAGACTCTAGTTCTATCTCTTTATCTTTTGCCAAAATAGAAAATATAGAAGCACTTTTTTTCAGTTCTTTATGCATATCAAAAGCGATATACTCGATACTAAGTTTTCCTGCCTCAATCTTTGAAAAATCCAAAATATCATTGATAATACGTAAAAGCACAGAAGAGGCATCTTTGATTTTGATGATATAGTTTGACTGCGCATCATTGAGCAATGTTTTACTTATCAGATGACACATCCCAACGATAGCATTCATAGGAGTTCTTATCTCATGACTCATATTTGCTAAAAATTCAGACTTGTATCTACTTGCTTCTTCTAACTCTTTTGTTCTTTGTTGAACCTTTTCATCCAATGTGGCATTTTGCGTGATAAGAGTAGAAAACAAATCATTTAGAGCAATTCTTGTTGCATCTAAAGCTCTTCCCAAAGAGTTAATCTCATCTTTGCCTTTCCATACAAAAGGCTCATCTAACTCTTTAAGCGCAAGTTTTTTAGAATCTTGAACCAACCTTCTCATAGGCTTTATAATTTTATAATAATAGATAAAAGAGATTACTACGACTATCATAATAGCCTGAAGCAATGCAATAGAGCCAAAAAGAAAAAAGTCAGATTTTATGGATTCAAGTAAGCCCTCTTTTTTAAATACCATAGTAAGAGTACCTATGTCTGTCTCATTTTTAGTGAGCACCTTTTCTAACATAAACATCTCTTCTGGATTAGTAACAGTTTGGTTTACATGTGAAATAAAAATATCACCACGAGCATCGCTTAAATTGACAGATACAAAACTTTTATCTAAACTAAGTTGATGCACCATCGTTTTACCAAGTTCAGGATAAAAGTTCCACAATGATTCTGAAAATATTTCAGAGGAGAGTTCAAATTTTTTGGTTGAAACAACAACAAATTCCTCTTGTTTTGTTTGAAATGTACTGTGTACATATACCCCAAACAAAATAGGAACAGGTAATAACAAGGTAAAAACCACCATAATCGCTAGAGATTGGAGAAGCGAAAATTTATTGAGTATCTTTTCTAACAAACTGTTTTCTTTATAATTATAAGATATAAGTAAAAAAAATTTTACACTTGTGATAAGAATAGCACTAAATTCTTTTGATTTTACTTAATCAATTTACGAAAACTCTTCAATACAAGGTAGATTATCAAAACTTGCAAAAAGAACATCCCTACATGTAAGTTATATACTTGTATCTGTTTATCTATAATTTCAAAATATTCAAAAGCTTTATATGCCACATAAGAAAATACTAATCCAATAAGATATGCTTTTTGTTTTGCCACATCTGTAAAAGACAAAAGTATAGGCTTTTTTAAAACTATCGTCTCCATGCGAACCAAGTAATTTCCAAAAACAAATGTAACTTGATAGCCTATATAAACTACTAAAGCACTCATATACGAATAGTTAAAAAGAAGAAAAAAGACAACAAAACATAAGACGACAAACTCTACTAGCAAAGTGATGTAAAAAAATGTTTTTAAATCCATCAACCTATCATAATACTTTGCAATTATCAGCATACCAAGTGCGAGTAAAATCCCCCCAAGAGAGTAGATGGAGGGTTCAAGTGGAGTGTAGAGTATAAATATACTCCCAACAGAAATCCCAAAAAAGAGGGAATTGAAAAACTTGTACCAAATATACTCTCGGAGGGATAGTTTCATCAGAATTTAGCCTTTAATCCAAGCATAAAGTTTCGCTCATAATTTACAGGATAAACACCTAAAGTTGTTCCATCATCTGCAAACAAGGCATTTTTCTTATCAAAAATATTGTTTACTTTTGCAAAAAATTCATAGTTTTTATACTTATAAACTGCTGAAAAATCTGTTGCATTATAAGCTTGCATCTTTCCATAGTTGCCATCAAAATCACTCATCGCAAATGCTGCTGATTTATATACATGTGAAAGCAAAAGATTGATTCTATGGGTTGGGTTATAGCCTAAAGATATCTTAACATTATGTTTAGAAACACCTGGTATTTCACGTCCTATTCCACCAGAATTTGTACTATCTTCTTTTATCTTCGTATCCACATACGTATAATTGAATGTTGTAAAAATATTATATGTGAAATTATATTTATCATATACCTCAGCACCATACTTTCGTGTTTTATCCAAGTTTGTATTTGTCCAAGTTGCTCCATTATAATAAATCTCATCTTTTACATCAGAGTAAAATGCAGAAACTTTTAATTTGTTTGGATAACCAAGGTAGTTATATCCCATATTTATCGTTTTAACTTGCATTGGGTCTATAAAGCCGTTAAAAGAGTCTGTAAATGCATCAAAAAATCTATCTACGTTTGGAAATTGATATGATTGATTAAAGTTGATAAACAAAGAGCTTAGCTTATCTAGTTTATAGTTATATCCGATATCATAAGCTCTCATAGAAGCGTCATCTTCCAAGTTTACCCCTACTTTTTTATAACTATACTCTGCCCTCTCCGTCCTTGCTCCAAAAGAAAAAGTGCTATCACCATAGTCATAATCTGCTTTTGCATATAATCCTAGATTGTCTTTAGTTACAGTATATCCATAGGCATTTCTGCTGCCTTGTGTTTTATTTATACCAAGTGCAAATTTTAGAGCATCATCATTATAATTTAGTGTTGCGTTATAAGAGTCATTTTTGTATTTGCTGAGGCTAGTGCTTGGAAAACTCCCTCCAACACTCTCATATGAACTCTCTTTGTTTTCATCATATACTTGAACATCCAATGAAATTTTATTTGAAAAGTCATAGCGTAATCCATAGTTTAAGATACTTGTATCATAGGATTGTATTTTATAATCTTGTTCAATTCCCCACCAAAAAACATTTGGGATTGGAGTAAAATTTGGATCTTGGTTATATTGTGCTAGTGTTAATGCATTTGCATAGTTGATTTGCATTTTGGCAAAAGATTTACCTAGATTGAAAGTCAAGTTTTCAATAGGGGTAAAAGTACCTTTGATCTCTTTCGTTCTACTCCAACTTGCATCTTTGACTCCATTGCTTGCTATGGTTTTATAACCATCATGTGCATAATCATCAATATATCCACTCAAAGAGTATTTTTCTTCTTTTATACCAAGTCCAAGTGAAACAAATGCTAAACCATTGTCACCCATATAAGTCTTAACAGTTGCTCCCTCATATCCTTTTGTGATGATATTTATAGCACCCGCATTTGCACCATCACCATACTCAACTGAACCTGAGCCTTTTATAACTTCTATACGCTCTATACTCTCAAGTGGTATAGAAGAGAGTAGCTGTGAAACCATATCTATATTATTTAGGCGTCTTCCATTGACGCTTATAACAACATTTTCATAGCCATCACCTATCCCATATCCCCTCATATCTATACTTTGAGAAAATATATTTCCATAACTAGGCAGTGTAACAACTGAACTTTGGGTATTTAAAAATTCGTAGATATCATTTGCGCGAGATTTTTCAATCTGCTTTTGTGTGTAGATTTCTGATGCAAAAGGTGCATCACTCTCTTTAACTGTAATCTTCTTTGAGATTATAGCAACATCTAATTCCTCTGCTGGTGGTGTCAACTCTTCTTTTTCAGCGAACTCTTCTTGTGCTTGTACTTCTTTCTTACTATCAACAAAGCTTTGTGCTTCATTTGCTAGCGTGATAGTCGTACTGAGTGCAAGAATAGCAGCCAATGAAAAGTATCTTCCACGAAATCCTTTTGGACTTTTCATACATTTTCTCCTTAAAATTTGGAAGTGACATTTTACTTAAAAAGTGTTTATTTATAGATAAACTGATAAAATTTCGCAAAAACTGGAAATACTATGACAAAACAAGAATTTAAAAACTATCTTTTCATCTTTACAGGTTCTCTGCTTTTGAGCCTTGGTGTTGTTTGGTTTTTGACACCAAATCAACTTCTCACAGGTGGGACTGCTGGACTCTCTCTTTTACTGCACTATGTAACACCTTTTACCATAGGTACGATTATGATAGCTATCAATGTGCCTTTGCTTATAGTGGGTATAAAGTATCTAGGAAAGATGTTTGCCATCAGAACAGTTGTGACTCTTTTACTTATCTCTGCGCTGATTGATACCTTTATGGAAGTCTTACATGTAAAGGCTTTTGTCCTCGATACTATTCTTGCTTCACTCTTTGGCGGTATCTTTATCGGTATAGGTTTAGCTCTTGTCATCAAAGGAAACTCAAGCGCTGGTGGCTCAACCATCATCGCAAAAATTGTAGCTTCCAAAACAGAGATGAAGGCTGGACAAGTTTTACTTATCATTGATTCTCTCATCGTCTTAAGTGCTCTTTTTATCTTTGATGATAATGCAAAAGTTTTATGGAGTATCGTTAGTATCTATATCACTGCAAAAGTTATTGATATGATTTTAACGGGTCGTTTAAACAAAAAACTTGTCAATCTTGTTACCAATAAAGCTGATTTACTAAAGGTTAAAATCAGAGAAGAACTTGGTGAGTATGGAACTATCATAAGAGGTGATGGTTTGTACGAAAATCAAGAGAAAACAATGATACTTATCGTAGTTGAAGTCTCAAAACTCCAATACTTAAGAGAGCTTGTGAGAAAACATGACCCCGAGGGATTTATGATTATCACTGAAGCAAGTGAAATGCTAGGTCGTGGGCACTGACATCTCACTCTGACCCCTATTTTAGCTAAACGTTAAAGTACATCGCTTCTCTGTGGTGTAGAACCATCGCTGTGGTGCTTTGTTCTGGGTGGATTTGATACGTTTCACTCAGCTCTATCCCAAACTCTTCAGGTTTCAGCAAATCAAAGATAACCTTCGTATCACTCAGTTCTGGACAAGCAGGATATCCAAAAGAGTAGCGACACCCTGTATAAGCTTTCATCTGCACATCTTTGAGGGCATGTTTTTCACCCTCTGCGATTCCCAAATCAAGACGAATTTGCTTGTGAACTATCTCAGCAAGTGCTTCTGCAAGCTCAATTCCAAGTCCATGCACCATATGGTACTCTTTAAAATCTCCCTTATCGTATAACTCTTTTTCATACTCACTAAAGCGTGAGCCAACACTCACACAAGTAAAGGCTACGACATCGTCTCTATCACTTTTGAAAAAATCACTCAAACAACGATGAGGCTTTTTTGCCTGTCTTGGAAAGTCCAAAGTATGGACTATATCTTCTACATGTAAGGCTTCTTTATTGACCTCTTTTTCACTAAAGTAACCTCTTTTTTCATCCAAGATATAGAGTTTGTTCTCATCACTTCTACATGGATAGTAGCCATAGATAATCTTAGGATCAAACAAATCAAGTCTTTCTATATCTCGCTTTAGTCTCTCATATAGTGGCCAAAGAAGTTCATCTGCTTGTTTTTGTTTTTCTTCTTTACTCATACCCTTGCCACTATACCCCCAAGCACGAGAAAAGAGAATCTTGTGATTTATCCATGAGTATGCTATCTCTTTGACATCAGCGCTTAAAACTCGTCTGCCCCAAAATGGAGGAGTTGGGATGCTCTGTGCTGGTGTTGGCATCTTTATGAG
>DKEY01000078.1:54111-54621 GCA_002469305.1 Sulfurospirillum sp. UBA6810 | reverse complement strand
AAAAAGGTAAAAAAGAGATTTATCTAAAAGATGATAAAGAGTTAAATGAATATTTAATTGAAAATGGTATAGAGGGTGTTGAATTTGAAGGAATTGGTCAAAAAGATTTGATTGATTTTTTCAAAATAGTTTCTGCATATAGAAGTACTTTAAAAGAGTTAGAAAAAAGGTTTTCTGTCATTTCAATAATAAGACATTTGATTGAAAATCCAGATTTAGTAGCTTTGAGTACAAAAGATTTATTTGTTGAGCTTCAAAAATTTATGTCAAATATCGGTTATAACCTACTAAATCACTCTGTAAATGAAGATACTATACATTTATTTATCCAAACAGGTGATGGTTTAGAAGAGTTAAAACTTGATGATAATTTCTTTACAAATCCACTCTATGAAGAAGCAATATATATTCATGAAAAGATAAAAGAGAGGGATATATTTGATGTTATCAGTGGACGTGACCCAGTAGAAGTTTTAAATGAAATCGAAAAAAATGCAAAAAAAGGTGCAT
>DKEY01000078.1:51858-54022 GCA_002469305.1 Sulfurospirillum sp. UBA6810 | reverse complement strand
GTGATGAAGTAGAACCAAGAAGAAAGTATATACAAGATCACGCAAAAGATGTAAAACACTTAGACGTGTAAAGTTTATGTTATATTCAGAGTCAAAAGAGAGAGAAAACCAATTTGTTATTGCGTTGAAAATTGGTTTTCCTTTTCTTCTTTTGGCTTTTATGCTTTTTTATCTTTTTAAAATTTCTGATAATACACTTGAACATTTGATTTTATCTATTTCTCTTGTTCCTATATATGTTTATTATATTTTCTATCTTATTTACAATGGATTTAAATCTACACTAATTGAGCCTATAACTAAAACATTTACAAGAAAAGAGATTTTAGAGAGGATTGAGAAGTTAAAAAGAGTTAGAACTATAGTTTTAATTCGTGTGGAAAATATATCTGATATAAATGAAAGATATGGAATTACGATTGCTGATAATATTTTGTATATTTTTAGCAATAAACTCAATGATTTTTTTAAAAGTTATAATTTTAAAGATATACCCATAGGAAGGTATGGTGGAGGAAATTTTTTACTTATTATCAATGGTAAAACAAAAGAATTAACACATCTTTTAACGATATTTTCTAAAGAGTTAAAAAATATAGGTATCAATGACATAGAGATCAAGATAGATTTTTCACTCATAGAATCAAATTATGATAGTGATGTATCAAATATTGTTAAAAAGCTACTTTTAGATATAGATAAAAATAAAATTGAAGAGAGTTTATTACCAAATATCAAGCCAGATGAATTTGAAAAAATCATCATAGAAGCGATAGAAAGTGAAAAGTTTATATTTAAATTTCAACCTTCATATGATAAAAGTGAAAACATAAAAATATTGGAGGTTTTGGTAAAAATTTATTCAAAATCTTATGGAATGCTCTCTTATTATCAAATAGAGAGAGTTGTTAATCAAAGTGGATATGAAACTATTTTCTATAAAAAAATGTTAACGTCTTTAGTAAAAGAGATAAAAAATAAAGATTTAAAAGATGTGTGCTTTTCTATAAAAATGTCAGCAGTAACTCTGAGAAATAATGAATTTAGAATATTTATCAATCAATTACTCTATAAAAACAGGATAAATCCAAATATCTTTATATTGGAATTTGGTGAAGAAAAAAAATATAAAGAGATAAAAAGATTTAATGAAATTATCAATCAGTATAGAAAACTAGGATTTAAAATGTCTATTGATAATTTTGCCGGGGATAATAGTTCACTGGAATATATAAAAAATTTGAAAGTTGATTTGGTTAAATTTGATATAGAGTTTACAAAATATATAGATGATAGTGTTTATTTTGAGCTATTTAGTTCTTATATGGAATTATTAAAAAAATTAAAAATAAAATCAATGGTAAAATTTGTCGATAAAGCTGATGTTTATGAAAAAGTAAAACTGTTAAATCCTGACTTTATTCAAGGATTTATAGTTTCGAAACCAAAAAGCTTGAAACATATATTACCCATAATAGAGGAGAAAAAAGTATGAAATATGGTGAGAAAGAGATAAAAGAGTTTGATGTAGATAAAGATTTGGAAATTTGGCCAAATCAGCATAAAAAAAATTATGTGATTAAATTGACACTTCCTGAGTTTTGTTGTTTATGCCCAAGAAGTGGTTATCCTGATTTTGCAACAATTTACATTGAATACACCCCAGATGAGTTTGTAGTGGAATTGAAGGCTATAAAACTTTATATAAATAGTTTCATGAATAAAAACATATCTCATGAAAATAGTGCAAATGAAATATATGATGTACTTGATTCAAAATTAAAACCAAAATGGCTTAAAGTTGTAGCAGATTTTAATCCAAGAGGAAATGTACATACTGTGATAGAATTAGACTCAAAACAAATCAGAATATAAGTAAATTTTCTTTACATGTAAGAAAAAAAGGGATATACAATGTTATCACCAGGACTAATAGAACAATTTTTTGCAGCAGCTTCAATCCAAAGATGGAACGATTATCCTCGGATGGTAGAATTGGTAGAGCTTGATAAACAAGCTCATAAATTCATCATAGCCTACTTTATTGCCAATATGGAAGAAGGTGAGGTAAACCATGTTCATCTCATAGAAGCTGGAATTTTTGAGTTTTTGCGTAGAGTTGTTGTAACAGATATTCGTCCTGATGTTTTTAGAAAAGCTTTGC
>DKEY01000078.1:25460-51671 GCA_002469305.1 Sulfurospirillum sp. UBA6810 | reverse complement strand
TGAAGAGATTGAAGATTATTATGAGCTTATAGGTGTAAGAAAGATAGCACTCAATCAAAAGCTTTCAAAAATCATAGATTTGAGCGGAAGGTTAAGGTTTCAAAAGAGATGGGCTCAAACTCCAAGAATCCNNAAACTTCTGTTTTAGGACATATGCTTATAGTCGCAATTATGGGCTATTTTTACTCTACAAAAGTAAAGGCATGTGATAAAAGAGTGGAAAATAACTTTTATTGTGCCCTATTTCATGATTTTCCTGAAGCGCTTACAAGAGATATCATAAGCCCTGTAAAATACTCAGTAAGCGGACTAGATGATATCATAAGTGAATATGAGATAAAGATGATTGAGGATGAAATACTGCCTTATATACCATCTAAGTTTGCAAACTCTTTTAAGTATCTTCTTGGTCTTTATGGAGATAATGAAAAAAATGAGTTTTTAAATAAAATAAATGATGGTGAAATCAAAATAGTAAGTTCACTAGAGTTATACAATGAAAATAGATATAACCCAATAGATGGAAAAGCTTTAAAAAACTGTGATAGGCTTTCAGCTTTTATAGAGGCAATTCTTTCTATATCTCACGGTGTGAAGTCAAAAGAGTTAATCCAAGGGAAAGAGTTTATCAAAGAGACATTAAAAGAAAAAGGAAAAGTTGAAGGGAGTTGATTTTTATAAACTTGCTTTAGAAATCGAAGATTTTGTAATGGATTAAAAACCTTCCTCCAGATGGCTGCGGCACATACTACTAGCGAGTGCTCTGCTGTGTTCCCACCCTGAAGCGGTGCTCTAAGAAAAGCATTGCACAGGTCTAAAGGAGAGCGAAGCGTATTATATCAAAAAAATCTTAAATTTTTATTTCCAAGGTACTATTTTTGCACCATTTACCAAATCCAAGATGATTAAAAAAGCATTTTCATTTTCTATACAACTGTTTACATGTAACTTTTTAAATCTATATTCATCTTCCTCATTCAACTTTTTAAACCCATATATATAGCATATAGGCTCATATACTTCAAAATCAATTTTACTTGTTTTAAATTCTATCAAATCACTATCTTTGAGTGTAGATTTAAGAGCATCTATAACTAAATTGGATATATAGTTAACTCTTTTTTGTATCAAATCACTTATATTTTTGTCTTCCTCATAACTTATATCAAATACTTCTGTATCAATATAATTTGTTAATTCTGATACGTTTTTTAGAATATCTGCCTTTGTTATATAGATATTTGATAGTATGTTTTCTATTTCAACTTTTTGTTCGCGTATGCTCATCAATCCCTCATCTCATAATCAATAAAATTTAGTTATAATTATATCAGATTAAATTTAGGCTGTGGAATGTCCTTTAAAAGTGCAAAGATATTTTTTCTCTCTTTTTTTAGAGAACTGTTTGTATATCATCATACTTCATTAGAATTTCGTGCAAAACTTTTTGCTGCTATGATTGCTTCAAATGAGGTAGACAATAGTTGTGAGTATGAAGTTTTGAAAAAAATAGCAGAGGAGATATATGATGATGAGTATAGAATCAATGTTTTAGTACACACTACAAAAGAGTATGTAAATAAGATATTAAAAAATAAGCTGTTAGATATAGATTGTCTTTTGTTAGAAATTGACAGAGATTTAAAAAGAAATGCGAGATTTAAAGATAAGATAAATATGAATCATCTAAGAAGTTTTTTTGCTTGTAATGGTGATGAAAATACAGTTATATTACAAACAAGAATATTAGAATTTTTTGAAAATGAGATTAAATGAGACTACTCAGTCGCTATATTTGTAAGAGTATCTAGCTTAGAACTCATAACTAAAGCTTCTCTTTTGTCCCCTATGTTATAAATGTTTTTTAGAAATCTAGGATCTCTATATTTTATATAGATATTATTGTCTTCTCCCACATAAACCATAACTCTTAGTGGCAAATCCAAACCAACAGCTGGGTCATATTTTAGTAGGTTTGAGCAGATATTTGGTTTTAAAAACATAATAAGCTTCGCTTCTTTTATATCGCCAGCTCCTATATCTTTCATATTCTTTTTATGGTCAATAATAGAAAAATCATCAAAACCATTTTTTTTAGCAGCCATTATAATTTTGTTTATAGTTTCATCAACGCTATTATTGCTCATTTTAGTGACAATACCATGCTTATTCATATTTGCAGAAAAAAGAAAAACAGGAAGTAAAAATAGTAGTAAAATCTTACGCATAGACTTTCCAATCAAGTATTTTCTATATAGTAACAAAAAAATATTTTAAGTTAAATTAAATTAACTAATTTTTTTAAAAAGTATTAAAATATTTACTAAGTATATTCTTCTTTTAGAGTAAATTCTTTACATGTAACTTTATAAGTGCTAAACTTTTATAAAAGAGCTAAGGAGTATGCCTTGCTTAGATATATCATTTTTATAACTTTCTTTTTAATTGTTTCATTTGCAAATGATATAGAAAAAAAATATGAAAATGATGTAATAGATAAATTTCATGAGCAAATTTCTACTAAAGTAGAAGATATAGCAAGTTTAACAGATATTTTAATCTCTAATTTGATTTGTTGTGATCAAAATATTTCTGAAATAAACAAAGTAAAAAGTATAGATGAACTTTTTCAAAATGAAAAACATATACAAGAAACTAAAAAATCCTTTATAAAATTTAGTACAAATTATGAATATAACTCTCTTTCTAAAAATAATTTTGATATAAAAGTGAGTGCAAAACTTCCTCTAAGCAAAAGCAAAAAAAATATTAAACTTTTTATATTTAATTTTAATCAAGACAACATAAATTCTCTTATTAAAAAAAATGAAAAAGAAAATGCAGAGATAGGTGTATCGGTAGTGTAAAAACAACTGTGNNGGTGTATCACTCTTTGATAAAGTTTCAAATAATACTGATATAAAATATTCTGTCGGGTTACGGAGTCTTAATCTCTTTACTAGAGCTAGATTTGCTTATAAAACTACTATTTTTGATTTTGATTTTGAACCTATACAAACATTTGAATATTCAATCAAAGATAATTTTAAAGAGTACACAAATATTTATTTTGATAAAAAGATTGAAAAAGATTTTGTTTTTCGTATAGAATTTAACAGAGGGACAGGAGAGGACTTAAGTGGTATGAATTATAGCAGTGCCATTCATCTATATTGGATGATAGATACAGTTACAGGATTGCAACTTACACAGGGATTTTACGGAAATACAAAATTTCAATATACATATCTAGAGGAAATGAAAAAACATAATGGTATAAATAACTATCTCTCGCAAATAACTTTTAGAAAAAATATCTATAAAAATTGGTTATTTTATGAAATAAACAGTGGTGTAAATTTTCATATAGAACATGACTATGAGCCAAACTACAAATTTTTAATCAAGTTAGATGCATTTTTTGGAAAAGAGTAATTTAGATTGATTTTTATAGAAATATTTTGATTGTTTTGGGCACAGTTGGATTTTCTCTTAACAAAAGTACCGTAAAATAGGGAGTTTAAGGTAAGTGGCGGGTAGAGGGGGATTCGAACCCCCGGTAAGTTTCCCTACGGCCGCGTTCCAGGCGACTGGATTAAACCAGCTCTCCCATCTACCCAATAAATAAGAACGCAAAGTATATCCTTTTTGTTCTTATTTATTAATTAGTGTTTTTTTGATAGACAATCTTTACAAATGATTTCTAAATTTATAACATCATTTAAAACCTTACAGTTGCCGAGTTCTTCTATCTTTGTTGTAAAACTGTTTGTATCAAAAGAAAAATCTTCTATTTTTCCACACTCTTTGCAAAAAAGATGAAGATGTTTATCTTTAGTGATTTCATAATGTTGTTTTTTTGTTAGTTTCACTTCATTCACAATCCCTTTTTCGACCATTTCATTTAAATTTCTATATATAGTTGAAAGCGATAGTGTAGGAAATTTTTCTTTTGTAATTTCTTGTATATCTTCAAGTGTAGCGTGTCCACAATTTTCTAGTATTTCTAAAACACACAATCTTTGTGGAGTAGCTTTTAACTCATTTGTTTTCAGTAAAGTTATATGAGACATATTTACTCCTTTATAATATAATTAGAACTATATCATAAATGGTAATTCTTTGCAAGTAGATTTTATTGGTATTAATTATATGGATATTATAATAATTTGAAAGGGTTTGGAAATTGGAAATTCGTTTCTTGTGATGAGAGTCAAATCTGTCTAGGAGTGTGTGTGATAAGATAACAGATTTGATAACCAATACTTTGCAAAAAGTGTGTGAAAATGCAAAGTACTTATCAAAAAACGAATTTCCAATATTTCCAATAACTTAACTTTTTGGAGAAGCTAAAAAGTTAAACTGGAGAAATTCTAACAAATACTTATAAATAAAAAATTGTCCTATATCAAGAATTATTTATTTTTATTCATAATATCTATTATGACCTTATCTGTGATGTTCATACCATCCCTAGATAACTCTCCTATGTTTTTCAATGTTTCTTCGATGTCATGGGCTATGATGCCATCTCCACCATGTAAAAATTTACCCTGAGCTGCTATCATATAGGAGTCAAAGGCAGCATATATAGTTGTGGCAATTTTCATGGCACAGGAGGATTTTGCACCATCACAAATGATACCAGATACATCTCCTAAAGTATTACCAATTGAGTGTGCTATAACTTCAAAATTTTCATCATTTAAAAAAGCAAGTGCTCCTGCAACAGCAGCCGCAGAACATATAACGCCACAATAAGCAGAGAGCCTTCCTACATTTGTTTTTATATGTACTGTACATAGATGAGAAAAGAAAAGTGCACGCATGAGTTTTTCTTTTTCTATATTTAAAAAATTTGCATATTCTATGAGAGCAAGTGATGAAGTCATCCCTTGATTACCGCTACCACTTGTTGTCATCACAGGTAGTGCACAACCACTCATCCTTGCGTCACTTCCAGCACTTGCAAAGGAAGCTGCTCTATTTCTTGCATCGTCCCCATAGATGCCTTTGTTTATATTGTCCCGTATAATTTTTCCTATATTGACACCATAGTTTCCGCTCAAGCCTTCTTGTGCTATTTTTGAATTTAGTTCTATAACTTTTTCAAAAAGTGGTTGAACTCTTTTTATATTTATCTCTTTTGCTAGGTTATAAATAAGTTCGATAGAGAGTTTAGCTCTATTTTCAAGAGGAGAGTTAAAATCCATGTCATTACAAGGTCTATCTAAAATCACTTCTTTATTTTTTTCAATTCTTGTTAGATTGGTGTGCATATGTTTTATTTCAACACAAGAACATTGCTCTTTTGAATAAAGGTAGATATTGACATAGAGTTTTATATCAGTATCGATATGTTCGATAATAATCTCTTTTTTATCTATAAATTTTTTTACTTCTTGCATATGCTGTGGAGTTATATCGCTGATGACCATCAAGTCTTTTTTAGAATCTCCAGCTATTATGCCCATAACAGCCGATGTTATAATTCCAACCATACCACCACTGTTTGGAACAACGACACTTTTTACATTTTTTATCATATTCCCTGAAACTTTGATAATTACTTTTTGTATTTCATCGTCAAGAATTTCTCTTGCTTTTGCTGCTGTATAGGCTATAGCGATAGGTTCTGTGCATCCTTCTGCAGGGATTACCTCTTCTTCTAATATTTTAAGTACATCTTCAATTATTTGCATATGCTTCTCCACATTTTTATAATTATATGATAAGATTTTAAAAACGTACTGAAAAAGTAAATTTTTATTTTTTTTTGGAGATTTTATGGATAAAAGGTATAAAAAATTTTATATTAGATTGGTGATAGGGGGCGTTTTTATACTAGCTATTTTGATTTCTAGTATTTATAGTGCTTTGATAAATCAATAATAACCCAAACAAAGTTCATTTGTAAGTTTTATCTTTTTTTCAAGTGGACTAGGTCCAAAAAATCTGCACTTTTCAACATATATATTGTATTTATAATCTAAACCTAAATCATCATAAAATTTTTTTAAATTTACAAATTTTATGCCGCAAATATCTATAATATCTAGTATTTGGTATAAAGAAGAGTTATTTGAAGCGATAAGATGCGAAGATGCTATACCAGTATAGGTACAAAAGGCCTGTGATTGAACCATGCCTGATAAATCCGTACAGTTTTCTAAAGTCTTTTGATATTTATCTAGTATAGTTTTTTTATCTAAAAATACAGCACGTGAACTATCGTACTTTGCTGCTTTTATATTTTTCCAAAATCTATACGCATTTGAAGAGATACCAACTTTTTCACAAAGTTCTTTATTGAGGATATAATTGTCTAAAAATTGATTATTTGAGAGAGTAATCATTTGCATATAGAATCCTAAAGATTTAATTATAGAGGTATCTTATAACATTAAAACATAAATGTAAAATAATTATATGACTTTATCTAATTAAATAATTAGATATAATTATTTTTGAATGGAATATATCTCATTATAAGTAATTCCTAAAAAGTGTGTGATAGAGGAGAGAGATCTCCTCTATTTTTTAAAAGTTATCTTTTTGATCCCAAAGTTCTGAGGTGAATTCTACACATCTGTTTCTTCCAGTATCCTTCGCTTTATATAAAGCAACATCAGCAAATTTTATAGCTTGCCAAAAGCCTTCAGTATCTTTTGGAAATTCTGATATACCTATACTGATTGTTTTTTTGATGACACCACTTGGGATTTTAAAGTTTGTATTTTCAACTGTTTTTCTGATTTTTTCAGCTACCATCATTCCATATTGAGGTTCTGTATCTATGAGAAGGATTAAAAACTCTTCTCCTCCAAATCTGATCACGATATCAGATTCACGTACACTTTTTCTAAATATAGCAGAAGTATCTTTTAACAAAGAGTCACCAGCATCATGTCCATGTGCATCATTGACTTGCTTAAAAAAGTCCATATCACACATCAAAAGTGAGATTTGCTTTTTGCGTCTTAGCACACCAGCTATAAGTTGATTTGAATGGTCTTGTAAGAATCTTCTGTTATAAAGTCCTGTCAGACCATCTACCAAAGAAGACTCTCTTAGGGTATGCATTAGTTGTTTTGTTTCTATAACAGAGAGTGAATTTTTGATATAGCTTTCTGCTTTAAAAACTCTCTCTTGTATATCTTCTATCTCTTCATCAGTTCTTTTTGTATTGAAAGTAAATTGAACAACAGCACCTGGTTTTCCAGCTACGATAAGAGGGATACAAATATGCTCTTTTTCTTGCTCTGGTATAAATTGTCTACAAATTCCTGCGTATTCAAGTGATGAAATTTTATGACCTGTTTTTTGTGCACGACAGAGTGAACAGTTGTTAAGTATTTCATCGTGACAAGCAAGTGTCTCATCACCAAATAAAGGTGGATGAACTACTTTCATAGTTTGTTTTGCGTCATTGATGTCATATATTCTATATTCATCTATCTTCGCATCTCGCTCAAACACTTCGCCAAGTCTTGTATATACAACGTCCAGTGAAGTATCTTCTTCTATAACTTTTTTAAAGACAGTCACACCATAGACAGTATCTACAAGTTTATTGAACTCTTTTGAAAGTGTTCCTATCTCATCTTCAGATTTTATTTTGAGTTTTTTACTTAAATCAACTTCACCAGTTCCGATAGAGTGTATCTGATGAATCATAGATTCTATTGGTTTTGAGAAAGCATCAGTTAACCATCTTGTAAAAAACAGAAGGAGTGAAACTGCGATAAGAATGATGATAGCGATACTATTGATTGAAAACTTAATAGCTTTATTCATTTGTATGCTGTATTCATCATGCATTTTTGTGGTACGCGCAGAAAATGACTCTATCACTTGTTTCGTTTTTACAATGGTTGTGTTCAGCTCATCCCAAGATGAACTCAAATCAGTATCTACTTTATCATTGGTTTTTTTGAGAGCATAAGAGATTGTACTCTCCATCTTTTTGATTTGATTTAAAATATCTTGTAAAGCACCAATTCCCTCTGGGTCATCTTTTGAAAGAGAGTATGTAAGCATTTCAAAAAAATTACCACTTTTATTGGAACTTTGCATATTGATAGTAGTTTGTGTAACAGTATCGAGCATAGAGCGGACAAACAAAGTAGCTTCTAGCAGTTGTTTATTTTGATTTTTAGTATGTTCCCACTTTGAGAGTTGCTCTAGTGCATCTAGTTTCGGAGAAACTTTTTGTATCGTTTGCATATAAGGAATAGTTGTATTTGAGAGTTGAGAATATCTATAGTGTATAAAAGTCAGCACGGATACAGCAACTGTACCAACTAAAAAGAACCAAAAAAATGTTCCAAGACCAAAAAGTAAAAATTTTTTCTTTATTGGTAAATTTATAAATGTAATAAACTTGACAAAACGTCTCCAGCTATGTGAAATTGTCTCCATATATTCTCCTACATGGTATTTAAATAGGCATTAAAAGATATGATTATACTCGAAAAAAAATATTGAATTACTTAAATACTTATAAAAAATTTATATTATAATTTTTTATAAACTTAAATATATATAAAATAAATTTTCATAATATAACTATATAGTTTTTTTTGCTACTATAATGGTTTGATTTTAAGGAGAATTAAGTGGACAGCAATGAGTTAGGTGAAAAGAAAACTTTAAAATATAAAGATGTTTTAAAAGAAGTAGATAATTTCATAGAACACTTAAATGCTGATTCCATAAAAGTTCAAGAGATGCTTTATCTCCTTCGTGGTGATAAAATTGATGAAATTATGTCTCTTTTGAACTCTTGCAAACTTCCACACAACTGCTTTTCATCTAAAGATTTACTTAGAGATAAACTCAAAAAAAAGTTTGAAATGAAAAATAGTGATGATGTGTTTTTTTTAGAAGATGGTATCTATATTAAGTTTTTTATGCAAATAGAGTCTGATGGAAAAGACAGAAGAGCTTGTGGAATTGCCCCAGAAATTTTAGAAGAGTATAAACGTCAGTATTTTGAACATGATTCATATAAAGAAGAAGTGTTTAGCATCATCTCTTTAGTTGTAGATGATGTGCTGAGCTTTAGAAAAATAAATCCTCTTGAATTTAGAAAGATGTTTATATCTGTATTTGTAAATATGGTTGAAATAATTGTTATACAAAATATGGATATAGATGATATAAAGACTATTAGAGGGATGAGTTTTTATCTGCTTAGAGAGTTGTTTGATGATATTTTGTACTATATTTCTGAAGATATTTTATTTAACTTTGCAAATAAAGAGAAAAAAGCTGAAGAGTTTTTAAGTTACTTTAGTGTGCATGAAACTATCGACAAACAAGGGGTGAGACACAAACCAAATCCTATCTTGGATGATACAAACCACGCATGGAATATGACAACAATCCGCTCTACTATGCTCCAGCATAAACGTGCAAAACAAGCTATCTATGATAAAAGAAATTCACTCATAACAATTAAAAAAAAGTTGCTAGGATATAAAGACGAACAAGTAAAGTTTATGAAATTGCAAAAAGAAAATGAGTTGGAATTAGAAAAACTAGAAAATAGCCATGCAAATCTTCATAAGACATTGTCAAAGGTACAAGACTCACCAAATGAAAAAGTGAAATTTTTGGATGATGGTGTTGAGAAAATTTTTGACAAAAAACCTCTTATGGCAAAGCTTTATAAAAAAGAAGATGACCTTATATCTCAAAAGCATTTGTTAAAAAGAGTTGTTGATGACTTTGATATAAAGATATCAAACAAACAAAAAGACATAGACCTTTGGGAAAAGAAATACGAAGAGAGCAAAGAGATACTAAGAACGATAGAAAAGGTTGGACATCCAACGGATAAGCTCTACGATAGTATTAAAAAAGCTTTAGCAAAAACATTGGCAAAAAGGTAAATCACTCTTTACATGTAAGATTATAAGTCGCAGAAATCCACTTATAATAAAATGCAAAAATTATGAAAATAACTCCCAACAAGATAGTTATCATACTCAATGAAACTCCATGTTCATATAAAAATCCTATCATAAAAGAGACGAGTGTACTCATACCCATAAAAACCATGTCATTGTAAGCTATAACTCTTCCGTAGTACTCTTCTTGTGTTTCATACTGTAAAATCGTATAGGTATATGACCATAGAGTTGTTGTGAAAAATCCTGAGAGAATTATCCCGATAAAGCTTACATGCAAACTATCTTGTAAAAGCCCCCAAGTGATGATACCTAGCCCTTGAAGTATAAGCATACTAAACAGACTTTTGGCATTGATGTGAGAACTTAGGATAAATTGTCCTATGATTAAAGACACTGCTCTTGTGGCATTGATAAAGCCTATGGTGAGAGGTACAGCAAGGATGTAGCTGTATTTTATATCTGCAAGAAGTGCGATAAGAGCATCATACGCAGTAAATCCAACACAAGAGTGAAGGAGTATCAAGTGCATGATTTTAGGATTTTGTTTTAGATAAACAAATCCACTTTTTATCATCTTAAATACTTTTGTAGTCTTATCACTTATAAGGCTTGGAACTTCAAGTTTTGTTAGTATGATAAAGCCAGCTAAAAAAATCAAAATATCGGTTATAAAGGCTATCTTTACACCAAAGTAGTGAACATAAAATCCTGAGATAGCCATACCTAGAGCATAGGAGATAGACCAAATCATAGAGTGAATTTCATTTGCTAGTTTTAACTCTTTTTCATTTAAAAGTTTAGGTAAAAGAGACATCTCTGTTTGAAAGTAAATACTTCCAGCACCCATACGCAAAAATACAAGCCCCAAGATAATCCATATGTATTCTAATTTGTCTATAAAAACCATCATAAAAACACTGCTCATCTCTATGCTGATGAGAAAAAGCATGAACTTTTTTGTATCTATCTTATCAATGATGGCACCACTAAAAGGAGCTAAAAGCATAGAGGGTAAAAAAGTAAAAGCAGCAGCTGTACTTAGCGCCCATATAGGGGCATTTAAATCAATCAAAAGTGTATAGATAGCCATATGGCTAAACCAAGCACCAAAGTAACACAAAAGTTGAATTGCACTTAGTTTTTTCAGTGAAGAGTTGCTTTGTAAAAGCGCTAAGTATTTGTACATGTAAGGCTTTAGCTAGATTTACGAACAGAAAAAGCGAGTATAATCCAAGCTACGATAAATCCAGTTCCACCGATAGGAGTGATAGCTCCAAGCCATTTTATACCAGTAGCTGCGAGTATATAGAGACTTCCTGAAAAGATAAGTATGCTAAGTGTCATGATATTGCCAGCTAGATTTACCTTTGTATTTTCACTTACATGTGAAACAAACGCTATAAGCAAAAGACCAAGCGCATGATAAAATTGATACTCTACACCTGTATTGTAAATAGCCATTTCATACGCGCCAAAGAGAGGTTTTAACATATGAGCACCAAATGCCCCAAGCGCTACACTTAAAGCCATAAAAACTGAACCAAGTTGGATAAATTTAATTGTTATATTTTTCATGCTGCAATTTTACCCTATAAGCTCTTAATTTTTACTCGAATTTATGGTGATTTTATAAGTTTTTAACTTATTTAGATTACAATACAAAATATTTTATAAGGAGTCCGTATGAAAAAATGGCAAAAAATAGTTTTGTTCTCTCTAGCAACACTTATAACAACAACTTTAAGTGCTAAAGAAGATAAGGTATATCGTTTAAAACTAGCAACATCGTGGGGTGTAAGTGTTCCTATCTTGGGAGAAGCACCAACCTTACTGAAAAATATGGTAGAAACTATGTCCAATGGAAGACTTTTGCTCAGAGTTGATGACCCAGCAAAACACAAAGCAGGTTTGGCTGTTATGGATTTGGCAAAAACAGGTCAGTATGATATAGGATATACAGCATCTTATTACTACAAAGGGAAAGATTTTAAATTGATTTTCTTTACAACGGTTCCTTTTGGTCTTTTGCCTACGGAACAACATGCTTGGTTTGAGTATGGCGGGGGAAAAGAGTTGGCTCAAAAAGTATATGCAAATCATGGTTTAATCCACTTCCAAGGTGGCAATACAGGTATGCAGATGGGCGGGTGGTATAAAAAAGAGATAAATTCACTACAAGATTTACAAGGTCTTAAAGTAAGAATCCCTGGTATGGGTGGTGAAGTTATGTCAAAGCTTGGCGTACTTGCTGTTACTGTGCCACTAGGAGAATTATATACATCTCTTGAGATGGGAACTATCGACGCTGTTGAGTGGATAAGTCCAGTGTTTGATATGAATATGGGTTTCCAAAAAATTGCAAAATATTACTACACAGGTTGGCAAGAACCAGCGAGTGAGACACAATTTTTAGTAAATAAAAAGACATATGATAAATTGCCAAAAGATTTACAACTTATATTAGAGACTGCTATGAGTAAAGTTGCAAAAGGTATTTTAGAAAAATCAATGTATGAAAATTCAATAGCTTGGGAAAAGATAAAAACAGAACATCCTGATATCAAAGTTGCGAGCTTTCCAGTAGAAGTACTTCAAGCTCTTTCAAAAGCAAATGATGAGATACTAGATGAGCAAGCTGCAAAAGATCCTGTATTTAAAGAGATTTTAGACTCCCAAAGAGCATTTATACAAAAAGCTCGTGCATGGACTAAAATGGGCGATTACGCATATATAAATAACACTTCAAAGTAATCTTTTTTTCCTACATGTAAGTTTTTACATGTAGGAAATCTTTACATGTAAGTTTCTACAATATCAGGTGGATGATGATAGGAAGAAAGATAGCAGTAAAGATACCAAACAATCCCATACCTAAAGCTCCAAAAGCAGTTGCTTTGTCACTTATCTCCATAGCTCTTGCTATCCCTATGGCGTGAGAAGTGAGCCCAAGCGCAAAACCCTTTGAAACATCACTCTTTATCTTCATAACTTTAAAAACGATATTTCCAAAGAGAGCACCTACAACACCCGTGATGATGATAAATCCTAAGGCAAGTGAAGGGATAGCTCCTATCTGCGCAGATGTTATAACTGCGATTGGCGCTGTGATAGATTTTGTTGTCATGGAAAGGATTGTACTTAGCTGAGCATCTAGTAGCCACAGTATCCAAGTAGCTGATATGATAGAAAATGTCCCACCTATGATAAGTGTTAAGAGGATGGGGCCAAAAAGAGATTTGATATAAGTGATGTTTTTATACAACGGAAGTGCTAAAGCTACTGTAGCAGGTCCTAGAAAAAAGTGTATCACTTCTACTGAAGAAAAATACTCTTCATAGCTTATGTTTGTGACAAGCAGTACAGGGATGATGATGACATACGCGATGATGATAGGCTGAAATAGCGCGTGTTTATTTGTTTTTTCATAGATGATGATACCTAGCTTAAAAGCACAAAGTGTTAAAAGTATCCAAGTCAGAGGTGTTGAGGCGATATACTCTATCAGTGCTGAAAAATTCATACTTGTTTATCCTTTCTTGCAACAAGGATATCCATGAGCTTTGCACTAAAAGCAAGAGCGATGATAGTGCCAAAGATAAGTGAGATAATGATAGCCCAAAACTCTTTTGAGATAGTCTCAAACTGTGTGATGATACCAGTAGCTGCAGGGATGATAAGCAGTGGCAAATACTTAAGGTGAAAAAATACAGCTGTATCAAGCGCGTGAAAACTTTTGCCCCTTATGAGCAAAAATGCAAGTAGGAGTATCATGCCTACAACTTGTCCAGGGATAAAAAGGTTAAATAACCTCACAAGACATTCGCCTAAAAATTGAAACAGAAGAAGGGTGATGATACCTTTGAGCATGAAAAATCCTACATAAAGCTAGTTATTTTAAAAGTGATATTGTATCTAAAAAGATTCTAAATCAGCCTTCTTGCGTATTATCTACTACAACAGCTCTTGCTTCTTCTTATTATACTCTTCGTCAGTTATAGCACCTTTTTGCAATAACTCATACCAATAACCAATATCTGTTTTATCACTAGAATTAGAACTACTAGCATTTTTTCTAACATTGTTAATCAACACAGCCTGTGCTTTTACCAATGGAACTAAGCCTGATTTTTTATTGTATGGGAGTGCTCTTACAAGACTTTCACTCTTTTCCAACAAAATAAACCCACCAGCCTCTCTCATAAATGCCTCTATCGCTAAATCGTGAATATATTGATTTGGGCTATAAGGTTGTTTAATTTCTAAATTAATAATTTCTCCTTTATTGTAATCATATCCATCAAGCTCACTTGCTGAGTGGGCTATAACAAGTTTTTTCGACAAGAAATTATTAAAAAATATATTATTAAAATCGTTTAATGCCTTTTTTGATTGTTTTGCAAATGGTTTTGAAAAAAGAGCGGAGAATAATAATGCTATAGCAAGTGAGAATAAGAACCCCATCACAAGAAGTACTGGTGCCGCGTTGCCATAATTATTTGTGTTTATCAGAGTTAAAAAAAATCCTAAAAACATTAATACATACGCGCTTATGGCGCCTAATAAAGCAATATTGCTAGAAAATGCGTGTCTGCTCAACAATTTCTTCATCTCATCAGTAAAATAGCCGGATTTTTCTAAAACCTTTTTATACTCTTTTGCTTTATTGCCTATTCCAACTTTTGTCATCTTAAATCCTTTTATTTATTTTTCACAATTATAAAATTTAGTGTTTATTTTAGAAAAATTTGTATTAAACTTCACTTCAATGGGCGAAGTATAGATATATAAAAGCTTTTAAAATATCTTGTCTAAACTCATAAAGTATCGGTTTTGTAGGGGCTTGAAGTGTAGTGGTGGGAGAGGGAGATAATAATCCCTATTTTAGAGCTTAAGATAACTTGACAAAATACAAATAGGTCATTATAATGTACTTTAAATTATATTATGTAAATTAAAATGACCTACAATGGATTAAGCATGATAAAAAAAAGAACTTACTCTTTTCAAGCAAAAGATGCTGTATCTTTACTTGGAAAACAAATCAAACTAGCAAGAATGGAACGTAAATGGTCATTGGATAACCTAGCAGAGCGTACAGGTATTTCAAGAGTGACACTCCAAAAAATAGAAGCTGGTAAAATGACATCATCAATCGGACTTGTATTTGAAGCTGCTGTTTTAGTAGGTGTTCCTTTGTTTGAACAAGATAATCAAAAATATTTTAATACTAATTTCAATTTAGTTCAAAGTAAAATAGCCCTACTACCTAAAAGAACAAGAAGTAGCACAAAGGTTGTAGATGATGATTTCTAACCATAAAGAAGCTTATGTTTGGATTTGGCTTCCAGAAACAACTGATCCAATAATTGCTGGGAAACTTGAAGTTGAAGGAGATTTTATTTATTTTAACTATGGGAAGAGTTACTTAGAAAGAGATGATAAGATTTCTATATATGAACCAGAGCTGCCATTAAAACGTGGTAGAATAGATTTACCTAGTGGTTTAAAAATACCAAGTTCTATTCGTGACAGTGCTCCAGACGCATGGGGTAGACGAGTTATTATTAATCGTAAAATGGGAGTGAAAGGCAATGATATTGATACAGATGTTTTCAATGAAATTACCTATTTATTAGAATCTGGTTCGGACCGTATCGGAGCATTAGACTTTCAGCGTTCTCCAACAGAATATATTCCAAGAGCAACCGAAAATGCAAGCTTGGAAGAACTATTGGAGTCTGCTGAACGTGTAGAAAAAGGTGTTCCTCTTACTCCAGAATTAGATCAAGCTATATTTCATGGAAGCTCGATTGGTGGAGCACGCCCTAAGGCGTTAATTGAAGATAAAAATTCAAAATATATTGCAAAATTTTCTTCTAGTAGTGACACATACAGCGTTGTTAAAGCGGAATATATTGCCATGAAATTAGCTAACCTCTGTGGATTGAATGTTGCACCTGTTAGGCTTATTGAAGTATTAGGAAAAGAAATTCTCCTTGTTAAGAGATTTGATCGCCATGCTAAAAATGGTAAATGGACTCGAAAATCAATGATATCTGCTTTAACACTATTTCAACTAGATGACACAATGGCTAGATATTCAAGTTATGAAACATTGGCTGAGATTATTAGACATCGCTTTAAAAATCCTACAAAAACCCTTCACGAACTCTTTGGCAGACTAGTATTTAATATTTTATGTGGAAACAACGATGACCATGCAAGAAATCATGCTGGATTTTGGGATGGGCAAGAACTAGAGCTTACTCCTGCTTATGATATTTGTCCACAAGCAAGAACTGGACAAGAGACAGCCCAGGCAATGAAAATTGTTGGAGACAATGGCTTGAGTCAACTAAAAACATGCCTTGAGGCCGCTCCAAACTTTCAATTATCATCACAAGAAGCACGTGATATATTTGATAAAATTGAAACGGTAATTACTGACAATTGGGATAATATTTGTGAAGAAGCAAAACTTACAAAGGTGGATAAAAAACTCTTTTGGAAACGTCAATTTTTAAATCCATTTTCAATTATAAGATAAAAATCCGCTTGAATGGGCGATTAGTAATGGTGAAGATATATTGATGATGGCACAAAGAAAAGAGCAACATTTTTACAAGATGTAGCGTAACCCTTTGGCACAATGTTGGCACACTGCTGTTTTTAAACTCTGAAAGTACCGTAAATAGGGGTTTAAAGTGTAGTGGCCGGGAGAAGGAGATTCGAACTCCTGGAGGTATTACCCTCGCCGGTTTTCAAGACCGGTGCATTAAACCAAGCTCTGCCATCTCCCGACAATAATAAATAAGTGAAAAAACTATTCTGTTTTTTCTTTCACATAAGTTGCTCCATCGTTGACTTTTTCTTTAGTCCACGTAGCAGCATCTTTAGAATCACTTTTGATTCCATCCCATGTAGCACAACCACTTAGCAGAAGAACTGCAAATATTCCTGCGATATACTTCATGTCAAATCCTTCAAGTTAACTTGGAGGCGACACTCGGATTCGAACCGAGGATCAGAGCTTTGCAGGCTCGTGCCTTACCACTTGGCTATGTCGCCATTTTAAAAAAAATAGTGGTGCCCGGAGCCGGACTTGAACCGGCACGCTCAAAACGAGCGAGGGATTTTAAGTCCCTTGCGTCTACCAATTCCGCCATCCGGGCATACGCATTTTTTATATTAACAAATGGAGCGGGAAACGAGGTTCGANNTCTACCACTGAGCTATTCCCGCATTAAAAATGAGACGGAATTATATCATATCTGTTTTTAAATGTAAAGAGTTTTATAAAATTATCTCTAAAGAAGCCTATTTTAGGGCATTAGGAAGTTATATTTATAGATAAATTATACTAATTATTCTAAATTTGATATAATAAACCAAAAAAATTAAAGGAATTTTATGCGTAGTGATCAGGTAAAAAAAGGTTTTGATAAAGCACCTCATAGAAGTTTATTTAGAGCAACAGGTCTTAAGAGTGAAGATTTTGATAAGCCTTTTATAGGTGTTGCAAACTCTTATATAGACATCATCCCTGGGCATTTTTTCTTACAAGAGTATGGAAGAATTATAAAAGATGAGATAAGAAAAAATGGCTGTGTACCATTTGAATTTAACACAATTGGTGTTGATGATGGTATAGCTATGGGGCATGATGGTATGCTTTACTCTCTGCCTTCTCGTGAACTTATAGCAAACTCAATAGAAACGGTTATGAATGCGCATAAACTTGATGCGATGATATGTATTCCAAATTGTGACAAGATAGTTCCTGGTATGATTATGGGAGCTTTGAGGGTAAATGTGCCAACAGTTTTTGTCAGTGGTGGTCCTATGCAAAAGGGACATACAAAAGATGGTACACCGATAGATTTGGCAACAGCATTTGAAGCAGTTGGTAAGTTTGAAAAAGGAAATATATCCGAAGAAGAGCTTACGGATATAGAGTGTAATGCTTGTCCAAGTGGTGGTTCATGTTCTGGTATGTTTACAGCAAATAGCATGAATACGCTCATGGAAGCTATGGGTATAGCACTTCCTGGTAATGGAACTATCCTTGCGATGACTCCTGAGCGTGAAGTACTCATAAGAGCTGCTGCAAAAAGAGTGTGTGAAATAGCACTAGATAGCACATATAACTTTAGAAATATTCTCAATGAAAAAGCAGTAAGAAATGCATTTGCAATAGATATGGCTATGGGTGGGAGCTCAAATACTGTTTTACATATGTTAGCTATCGCAAAAGAGGCTGGAGTTGATTTTAACATAGCAGACATCAATGAGATAAGCAAAAAAGTTTCACACATAGCAAAAATATCTCCTTCTCTTTCAACAGTACATATGGAAGATATAAACCGTGCAGGTGGCGTGAGTGCTGTTATGCATGAGATAGCAAAACGTGACAATGGCTCAATGTATCTTGACAATCTCACAGTTACTGGTGAGACAATAGCACAAAGAATAGAAAATGCCCAGATAAAAGATACTACTATCATCCATACGCTAGATAATCCTTATTCAAAAGTAGGTGGACTTGCGATACTTTTTGGAAATCTTGCGACTGAGGGTTGTGTTATAAAAACAGCAGGGATTACTGGAGAGAGAAGTTTTAAAGGTAAGGCAGTCTGTTTTGACTCACAGCAAAAAGCGATAGCAGGTATCGTTGGTGGCAAAGTCCAAGCAGGTGATGTTGTGGTTATTCGCTACGAAGGACCTCGTGGAGGACCAGGTATGCAAGAGATGCTTTCTCCTACTTCACTCATCATGGGCATGGGTTTAGGAGCTGACGTTGCACTTATAACAGATGGTAGATTTTCAGGTGCTACAAGAGGGCTTAGTATCGGACACGTTTCTCCTGAAGCTGCTGAGGGTGGTATGATAGGATTACTAAAAGATGGAGATACTATCAATATAGATGTTGATGCATATACGATAGAAGTTGTGCTAAGCGATGAAGAGATAGCGAAAAGAAAAGCAGAGTTTCAGCCTTTGGTAAAACAAATACAAGGAAGTTGGCTCAAGCAGTACCGTCAACTTGTTACAAATGCAAGCAACGGTGCTGTTTTAAAAGTAGATTAATGGAATTTTTAAATTTACTTTTACAACATACTATCACTATGATGGCGATAGTTGACCCTCTTGGAGTGAGTGCTATAATGCTCTCACTTTTACCAGGGGATGCAACAAAAGAGCAGATAAGTAAGATAGCCTATAAGTCAACGCTAACTATATTGGTTGCATTTGTTGTTGTTCTCATAAGTGGTAATTTTTTGCTCAAACTTTTTGGTATCGAATTGGATTCTCTAAAAGTTATGGGTGGAATTATCCTTTTATTTACTGCTATCAAGATGGTCAATGGTGCAATAGAAAATAAAAATCAAACAAAAGAAGAACGCGAAGAAGCGCAAAATCATGATGAATTTGCCATCATTCCATTGGGAATTCCTATCACTTTTGGACCAGGGATTTTTGCCACGGTTATTATATTAAAAGGGCATACACACACAGTGATAGAACTCTCTGCTTTGATATTGGCTTATCTAATAGTAGCACTTGCAGTATATCTTTCTTTTAAAAATAGTATTTACATAAAAAAATATCTAGGAATTACGGGGCAAAAAATCATCAGTAGGCTTATGGGTCTTATTGTTGGAGCGATTGCAGTTCAGTTTGTTCTTAGTGGTTCAACTGCACTCATAAAAAACTATCTTTTATAGGTAGGCTATAAAAGATAGTTTCGATTTATTAAGATAGGGTTGTAACTATCGCGTAGCCAAAACCAAGCAACGCAAAAACAAGTGCAACGTCAATAACCTGAAGAATTTGAAGTGGATTCATATCTTTATTCATAATTTATCCTTTTTATATTTTCGAAATGATACGACTTTATACTTAAAATAAAATAAAAATATACTAAAAAATACAAAAAAGTAAAATAATGTTTCAATAATTCTCTTATTCTAGCTTAAATAGTATTTAAAAAAAAATGAATATTAATAAAAATTTAAGAATGAAATAATATAGCTGTGATAATCATATTTTTATTTAACTAAAAATACAAAAAAATGATTTATTTCTTAAACAATTTATTTAATATATAGAAAAAATGTTCGATTTTATATCTATAACATTTTGATATAATCTTATAAAGAGAGAAAAAGGACTTATATGAATGAAGGTGGTTGGTCTTGTCCTCATGATGTAAGGGGCGTTTGTGACATTATAAAAAAAGAGTGTGACCCAGGAGATAAGGGTTGTGTTTTGTATGGAAAAGTAAAATTTGCAAATCCTCAAACACCTTCAAATGAAGCTTTTGAAAAGAGGATGGAGCGAAAGATGAAGCAAATGCTAGAAGAATCAAAAAAAGAGTAAAAATGCAAATCTCTACAACGACTCTTTTAAATACACTCAATACAAAAAGTACAAAAGAGTTAAGACAAAAAGGTACTATTGTTTCATCAAATGAATCTCAAATACCTTTACATGTAGAAGCAAAAAATAAATCTATTGGAGATTTGATTGAATCACTCTTTAAAACTGTTGCTTCTGACACAAAAACAAAAGAGAGTATCCTCAATACACTCAAAAGTAGTGATATACCTAAGAATATACAAAATCCAGTCAATGAGTTAAAAGAGTTAGTGAAACAAACTGGCGAGCAAAAGGTTTTTGAAAAATATGTTCCTAAACTAGAAAAGTATTTAGTAGATATAAAACAAATTGATACTACAAATTTAAAAGAACAGATAAAAAATTCGGGTTCTTTTTTAGAGTCTAAATTAAATGTCGCAGAAAAACCTCAAATACTTTTACCACAAGAGATACAAAATACTCTAAAAAAATTACAAACAATTTTAAAAAGTAGTATGGGAGAGACTCCAAAAACGCAAACTCTTATAAATGATATAAAAACATTTATACAAGCTTTGAAAACAAATCCACATGTAGATAAGGGACTCATCAATGATATAAAAAATGTCTTTGTATCTTTAAAAAGTGATTTGACACTTGATAAACAGATAGTGCAGGCATTGACAAAGTATGAAAACCTTTTTAAAGATACGAAAAATACTGATTTACAAAAAGCTATACAGCATGTCAAAAGTGAGCTTATCACCCATACAAATAAAATACTCTCCAATGAAAAAATCGCACAAACTATCCAAAATATACAAATAGCACTCAAAAATGAAACACCAGCCACGAAAGAGTTTCTAAAAGATGTTCAAGCGATAATTGCAAAGGTAAAATCTCTTCCATCACTAGAGCAACCTATCCTAAAAAGTATTGCTACATTAGAAAGCTTTATGAAAGATGCAAAGCTCATAGAGTCTAAAATCATCAATGACACTCCTTTGGTTTCAAAAGAGGTAGAAAAGTTAAATCTTGAGCTAAAAAGTGCCTTGTTGGATTTAAAAAGTGTTGTTACAGAATCTAAAGGTATCGTAGCAAATATAGCACCCAAAAGTATCGATACTATCACAAAACTTATTGATGTTATTTTAAATCAAACTAAACTATTTGCCAAAGAGCCACAAACCCTTCAAGCAACTTCCAATCAATCTAATCTATTAACACAAGATACACAAAGTGCTCTCAAGGGGACAGAGTTTTTTCAAACTACAAAAAACCTTACAAATTTGATAGAAAATATAAAAGTAGAATTAAAAAACATAGATATAAAGCAGCCAAATGCCTTAGAGATTGTAAAGGCGCTTAATCACTTAGAACAAGCACTTCAAAAAGAGGTTGAGCTACTAAAAACTGTTCCTTTTCAAAAGCTAGATATCATAAAAAATTTAAAGCAAGAGATTGCAACAGATATAAAAGCTGTTTTACTGCAGATGAAAGAGGAAGCGCTGAGTTCTACTTCTGTAAAAGCAAGAGAGAGTATAGCTCAAATCGATAAAGTGCTAAATTCGGTAGAGTACTATCAGCTTAATTCTTATCTCACAAACACTACAAATATATACCTTCCTTTTTTGTGGCAAGGTTTAGAAAAAGGAGAAGTCTCTTTTAAACGCTTAAAGGAAGATAGATTTTTTTGCGAGATTAACCTCAGTTTGAAAGAGTATGGAAAGATAGATTTGATGGTTATGCTTTATGAAGACAATCACATAAATCTTTCTGTATTTGCACAAAAAAAAGAGTTTATAGAGATTTTTAAAGATAATATGAAAGACTTAAGAATTGGGCTAAACAAATTGGGCTTAATCCCCTCTTCTATGCACTTTTATGATGCACTTAAAGATGAAAAGTTAAAAAAACAGACACAAGAGTTTATCAGTGATACACAAATCGATATGGGGATAAATATACAAATATGAGTGATGATAAGATAGTAAAAGCTGTTGCCCTCAAATACGATACAACAAAGGATAGAGCGCCAAAAGTTGTTGCAAAAGGAAAAGGAGAGATAGCCAAAAATATCATCAAAATCGCAGAAGAAAATGAACTACCCATCAAAAAAGATGAAGATTTGGTGGAACTGCTCACAAAGATAGAGATAGATAAAGAGATACCAGAAAATCTCTATAAAGCAGTTGCAGAAATCTTTAGTTTTATCTATAACATCACAAATAAAAAATTATAATCATAGCAGCCTTTCAAGTTTAATTAAAAGTCTCATATATATCCCTCATATTTGTTAAAATCATCTATTTAGTATTTAAAATTTATAAAGGATACAACGATGAAGATAGGATTTAAGCAAAGAATTACTTTATTGGCAGTTTGGTGTATAGTTTGGTCACTTGGTATCTTTTCAGTTGCGAGTTATTATCTTGTAAAAGATAGTTTAACGCAAGAAGTTGTTAGTAAACAGATGAAAATGACAGAAACTTTATATACAGATATAAATGGCTGGTTAAATTCCAAAATCGATGTTATAGATGCTGTTGCACGCCAAATAGGTGTACATAAAGTATTGACTCAAGAGGAGATGGTTCCCCTTTTAAATGGCGTAAAACAAGGCATAAAAGCAGAAAAAACATATCTCGGACTAGATAATGGTGTGATGATATATGCGAGTGGGAATCCTCCATCAAAAGGATATGACCCACGAATTCGCCCTTGGTTTAAAACAGGTATTCAAGCAGAAAAAGCTCTGCTTACAAAACCTTTTATGGGGGCAAGTAGTAAGAAACTCACTATCTCTATCGTAGCACCTGTAAAAGTTGATTCAAAAAAAGTGGGTGTTGTTTCTGCCAATTTATTGGTTGAAGATATTATGGCAAAAGTTTACTCTACAAAGTTTGAGGGAGGATATGCTTATATCGTAGATGAAGGTGGAAAAATCATCATCCATCCAAACCAAGAGAGTCAAAACAAGGAGATGGTAAAGTTAAATCCTACCCTAAAAAAAGCTTATGAGTATATGCAAACAAAAGATAGCGGTGATTATACGTATATCTCATCTGATGGTAAGGACAAAATTTTAACTTTTAAAAAACTTGACAATGGCTGGATAGTTGCTTTATCTGTTGATAAAAAAGTAGCATATGCATTTTTAGATACTCTTGTGAAACTCTTTTTTATAGCAGGAATTGTTATGACAGTATTTTCAGTTGTTTTCCTTGCGCTTGTTCTCAATGCACAGTTTAAGCCACTCATGCGTCTCAATGAGTTGATAGAAAAACTCTCAAGTAACGAGGGAGATCTCACACAAAGACTCGAAGTTAAAAGAGATGATGAAATTGGTTTGATTAGTAAAAATATAAATAAATTTATCGAAAAGATACATACTATCATCCTTACATCAAAAACAAGTAGTGATGAAAATGCATCGGTATCTCATGAACTATCAAGTACCGCATATGAAGTTGGACAAAGAGTTGATAAAGAGTCAAAGATAGTGCAAAGTGTAACTTCACAAGCTGATATGCTAAAAGATTATTTAGAATCTTCAGTAGAAAAAGCAAAAATTGCAAATACTGATGTTCAAAATATAGTTGGAAATTTAGAGCAAGTAAATGATGAAGTAAGTGGCTTGGCAACTATGCTGCAACATAGTGCAGCAAGAGAAACCGAGTTAGCTGAAAAACTAAATGCAGTCAGTAACAGTACCCAAGAAGTAAGAGAAGTTTTAGAAGTTATCAACGATATCGCAGACCAAACAAATCTTTTAGCACTCAATGCAGCCATAGAGGCAGCACGTGCTGGGGAACATGGTAGAGGGTTTGCAGTTGTCGCTGATGAAGTGAGAAAACTCGCTGAGCGTACACAAAAATCTCTCATCGAAATTAATTCAACTATAAACATTGTTGTTCAGTCTATCTCTGATGTAAGTGGAGAGATGACATATAACTCAAATGAGATGAATAAAATAACAAGCAAATCAGAATCTGTTCAAAATAATGTTGAAAATGTTGTGAATGTTTTAGATAGAACTGTGAAAAATGCAGGACAGACGATACAAGACTATATCGAGACAGCAGCAAAGATAGGTGGTATTGCAAAAGAGATTGACAAGATAAATGATATATCTAGTGTCAATGTGACAAGTATGGAAGAGATAGTTGGAGCATCACATCATCTTAGTAAGATGACAGAAAATCTGAATACAGAGATAAGTAGATTTAGGCTTTAAAAGCATGTTTTATCAATATTTTTGAGATGAAAGGGTAAAATACTCGAAAATTACGAAGGAAAATTATGGAAAATATGCCAGCATGTCCAAAATGTGGGAGTGAATACACATACGAAGATGGGGATTTATATATCTGTCCTGAGTGTGCCCACGAGTGGAGTAAAACGCAAACAAACACAAGTGCTACAACACTTGAAATAAGAGATGCAAATGGAGCTTTATTGCAAGATGGAGATAGTGTTACTGTTATCAAAGACTTGAAAGTAAAAGGAAGCTCAAGTGGTATCAAAGTTGGAACAAAGATAAAAGGCATCAGAATTGTTGAGGGTGATGATGGTCATAACATCGACTGTAAAGTTCCAGGTGTTGGAGCGATAAAACTTAGACAAGATTTTGTTAAAAAAGCCTAGTTTGTTCTTTGTCCATCTCTTGGGGTGGACAACTTCTCATGGAGCGATATGCTGATGTTGTTTTTAAAAAGTCCAGCATAGAGTGTTTTTACATTTATCTCTTCATACGCTTCACATATACCTTTGCCTTGTTCTATCGTTGTTTTTAGTATCTTTATAATGCTTGTTGCATCATTGGGATTTATATGCGTTGGTGCCTCGCTTCCAAAGGTAAAATGTCTATGAATTCTCTCTATCAGTTTTTTATTTCTCACTTCTATAAAAACTGACTCCAAAGGGGCTTTAAAAAACATAACACCATTTTTGATATTGATAGAAGTATAGGCAGTATCAAGACCATAGATTTTTCTGGAGTAGGAGTCAAAAAAATAGAGCCTTTTGTTGTAATTTTCATGGAAGTTTTTATACATCAACTCTAAGATTTGCACTTTTTGCACTTTTGTATAAAAATTGCCAATAGGAGAAAAACAAAAGCTCAAAAGCGACTTGATGCTATACCATTCGGTTGTATTGAAAGAGTATGAGAGCATTTTGTTGATACGCTCTTTTTTGAAGCTCTCTATCTCAAGCGAACTTTGTGTTCTATAGACTCTAGGAACTGTCGTGTCTCTGTACATGGGCCCTGGAAATTGCGGATGGATAACAAATCTCTCTTTGTCTTCATGTGCCAAGATGTATTTAAGCCCTCCTAGATAGCCCTCATCTATGATTTTTATCTCTTCTTTTGGTATGGAAGTAAGCAACTCTTTAAACTCATCATTTTGACAGGATTCATCCCAGATAGTGTTTGGATATCTAAAAAATGTAGAGATTTTTTCTAAAACATCATCACTCGGTTCTTTTTGTACCATTCTATCTATCCATGAAGTGACCGTACGTCTATCTTTGCCGATGATGGAAGCAAACTTAGAGATACTTAGCCCTGAGCGATTAAAAATATCAATTATTTTATCTATAGTATTTTTGTACATGTAAAACCTCTAAAGTGAGAAAACAAGATAATCACAAGTGATATTGTACAATTTTTGTACATTAAATACAAATAATGAGCATTTTGATTTTTTTGTACAAAAACAGTTTTTCAAAACTAAAACTTGTACCATCACATTTTTATCACTTCAAGTATAATAAATACCAATAAAAGATTATATATGGAGGTTTCTAGTATGGGAGCAATTTACGATAAAGTTTACGCAGAATCTATCAAAGACCCAGAAGCATTTTGGGCAGAAGCTGCTACGAAAGTTCATTGGTATCATCAATGGGATAAAGTTTTAGATGTAGTCAA
>DKEY01000078.1:20127-25451 GCA_002469305.1 Sulfurospirillum sp. UBA6810 | reverse complement strand
TTACATGTAGACCATGGAAGAGCAAATCAACTAGCCCTTATCTTTGATTCTCCAGTAACAGATACGAAAAAGACATATACTTATAGACAACTTCGTGACCGTGTTGCAAAAACAGCTGGTATGCTTGTAAACAAGGGTGTGGTAAAAGGCGATAGAGTTGTTATCTATATGCCGATGATTCCAGAGGCTGTTATTGCTATGCTTGCATGTGCACGTATTGGCGCTATACACTCTGTTGTTTTTGGCGGATTTGCTGCGCACGAACTTGCAACAAGAATAGATGATGCAAAGCCAAGAGTTATCATGAGTGCAAGCTGTGGTATAGAAGTAAGTAGAGTTATCCACTATAAACCACTCCTTGATGAAGCTATCAAGAAATCAAGCCATAAACCAACCACTTGTTTTATTTGGCAACGTCCACAAGAAAGAGCAAATATGCTTCCTTGGAGAGATGTTGATTGGGAAGTTGAAGAAGAAAAAACTAGTCCAGTAGATTGTGTTCCAGTTGATGCGATAGACCCACTTTATATACTTTATACTTCAGGGACAACAGGAAAACCTAAAGGGGTTATCAGAAGCAATGGTGGACACTCAGTCGCTATGAAATGGTCGATGGACAATGTTTACAATGCAAAACCTGGTGATGTTTTCTGGGCTGCGAGTGATGTTGGTTGGGTTGTTGGACACTCATACATAGTATATGCACCACTGATGAATGGTTGTACAACGGTTGTATATGAGGGAAAACCAGTACGTACACCAAATCCAGGAGCTTTTTGGAGAGTGTGCAGCGAATATAAAGTAAATGTTCTTTTTGCAGCACCTACAGCTTTTAGAGCAGTAAGAAAAGAGGATCCAAATGGCGAATGGGCGAAGAAGTATGATCTTACAAATTTAAAAACAATATTTATGGCTGGGGAGAGATGTGACTCTCCAACACTAGAATGGACACAGCAAATAACTGGAAAGCCTGTCATTGACCACTGGTGGCAGACAGAGACGGGCTGGGCGATAGCTGCAAATCCACTTGGACTTGACCCTATGGAAGTCAAACCAGGAAGTCCAACAAAACCTATGCCAGGCTTTAACCTCAAAGTGCTAGATGCTGATGGCAAAGAGTGCAAGGCTGGGAAGCTTGGAAATCTTGTGATAAAACTCCCTCTTCCGCCAAGTTGTTTGATGGGAATTTGGGAAGATGATGAGAGATATAAGCGTTCATACCTCAACTTTTATGAGGGATACTACCTCACAGGAGATTCAGGCTATATCGATAAAGATGGGTATGTTTGGGTTATGGGTCGTATGGATGGGGTTATCAATGTCGCTGGACATAGACTCTCAACTGGCGAGATGGAAGAGATAGTGGCAAAACATCCTGATGTTGCAGAGTGTGCTGTTATAGGCGTTGATGATGAGCTTAAAGGCGAAGTTCCTATGGGATTTGTTGTACTCAAAGAAGGTATAGAGAGAGACCATCAATCTCTTGTGGATGGTATTGTGCAACTTGTTCGTGATGAGATTGGAGCAGTCGCTGCATTTAAGATAGCAACCGTCGTAAAGAGACTTCCAAAAACAAGAAGTGGAAAGATACTTCGAGGCACGATGAGAAGTATGGCCGATGGAAAAGAGTGGAGTATGCCCTCAACGATAGAAGATAAAGATGTATTGCCAGAAGTACAAGAGGCTATAAAAGCTCTTGGCTACCCAATAAAAAAATAAAAGGTTGATGCTATGATAAAAAGTGCAGGAAAAAGATTTAAAGAGGCTTTGAGCGAGCAAAGCCCACTTCAGATATTAGGTGTCATCAACGCTTATAGTGCTATGCAGGCGCAGCGTGCTGGAGCAAAAGCTCTGTATCTCTCAGGTGCAGGAGTTGCAAATGCAAGTTATGGTTTACCTGATCTTGGGATGACGATGCTAGAAGATGTTTGTATAGATATCAGACGTATAACAGGACGATGTGATGTTCCGCTTTTAGTTGATGCAGATACAGGTTGGGGTGGGGCATTTAATATCGCTAGAACTGTAAGAGAGATGACAAGAGCAGGAGCAGCAGGCTGTCATATAGAAGACCAAGTAGCACAAAAAAGATGTGGTCATCGACCAAATAAAGAGTTAGTAAGTATAGATGAGATGTGTGACCGCATACGAGCAGCAGTGGATGCAAAAATTGACCCTGATTTTGTCATCATGGCTAGAACTGACGCTCATGCGAGTGAAGGTCAAGAATCAGCACTCAAACGTGCTCAGGCGTATGTGGACGCGGGAGCTGATATGATATTTGCTGAGGCTATCCATACACTTCAAGAGTATGAGGATTTTACAAAAGTTATCAAAGTGCCAGTGTTAGCAAATATAACAGAGTTTGGCGCTACTCCTATGTTTACAGTAGAAGAGTTAGCAAGTGTTGGTATAAGTATGGTGCTTTACCCACTCTCAGGTTTTCGTGCTATGAATAAAGCAGCATTAGATGTTTTCACAGCCATCATCAAAGAGGGAACACAAAGCAATGTTCTAAATATCATGCAAACAAGAATGGAATTGTATGACATGTTAGATTATCACTCTTATGAAGAGAAACTAGACCAGCTTTTCTCAAAAAGCAAATGCTAAAAAAGATATAAAGGAATTACTATGAGTACTGAAAATACAGGATTTAAACCTAAAAAATCTGTTGCCTTATCAGGAACAGCAGCAGGAAATACAGCAATTTGTACGGTAGGACTTAGCGGAAACGATTTGCATTACCGTGGTTATGATATTTTAAATTTTGCAACTGAGGCCGAGTTTGAAGAGATAGCATACCTCATCATCCATGAAAAATTGCCAAATAAGGCAGAACTTGCAGCATATAAAAAGAAGTTAAAATCTTACAGAGATATACCACAGGCTGTAAAAACAGTCTTAGAGCAACTTCCAAGACAGACACATCCTATGGATGTTATGAGAACGGGTTGTGCAGCTTTAGGATGTATAGAACCAGAGAATGAAGCACATCCTAAAGTTGCAGCACAAGATATCGTAGATAGGCTTATCGCTTGTTTTGGCTCAATTTTACTTTACTGGTATCACTACTCTCACAATGGCAAAAAGATAGAGTTACAAAGTGATGATGATACTATCGCAGAGCATTTTTTACATCTTTTACATGGTAAAAAACCAAAAAGCTCATGGGTAAAAGCGATGCATATATCTCTCATTCTTTATGCAGAGCATGAGTTTAATGCTTCTACATTTACAGCTCGTGTCATAGCAGGAACAAACTCCGATATGCACTCAGCTATCACAGGAGCCATCGGCGCTCTTAGAGGGCCAAAACATGGTGGAGCAAATGAGGCTGCATTTAGAATCCAAGAGCGTTACAGTTCACCTGAAGCAGCTGAAGCTGATATCAAAGAGCGTATGGCAAACAAAGAGATTATCATAGGATTTGGACATCCTGTATATACGATAAGTGACCCTAGAAATGTTGTTATCAAAGAAGTTGCGAAGTCTTTGGCAGAAGAAAATGACAATACTTTGATGTATGATGTGGCAGAGCGTATAGAGTCAGTTATGTGGGATGCTAAAAAGATGTTCCCAAATCTCGATTGGTTCTCAGCAGTCTCTTACAACCAGATGGGAATTCCAACAGATATGTTTACTCCTATCTTTGTTATATCTCGTACAACTGGTTGGGGCGCACACGTTATAGAGCAAAGAGAAGATGGAAAAATAATCCGTCCATCAGCACAGTATGTTGGTCCACATGACCTTATGTTTGTTCCATTGGATAAAAGATAAAAAAATGAAAAATGAAAACTATCTCAAAAAATTAGAGGGCTTACATGTAAGCTATTATGATGTGAAAAGTGCAGTTGAAGCAATCAAGTCAGGAAGTTTTGAAAAGCTCAACTACACTTCACGAGTTTTGGCAGAAAATCTTCTTAGAAAGTGTCCAAAAGAGGAGTTACAAGACTCTCTCATACAAATCATAGAGCAAAGAGAAGATAAGGATTTTCCTTGGTATCCTAGCCGTGTTGTGTGTCATGATATCTTGGGACTCACTGCACTTGTTGATTTGGCTGGACTTCGTGAAGCTATCGCGGCACAAGGAGGGGATGCTACAAAAGTAAATCCCGTTGTGCCAACACAACTCATCGTTGACCACTCACTCGCAGTTGAGTGCGGTGGATTTGATCCTGATGCCTTTAGTAAAAACAGAGCCATCGAAGATAGAAGAAACGCTGATAGATTTCATTTCATAAATTGGACAAAAGAGGCATTTGACAATGTAGATGTTATCCCTCCAGGTAATGGCATCATGCACCAAATCAATTTAGAGAAGATGTCTCCTGTTATCCATAGTGTTGATGGCATCGCATATCCTGATACGCTAGTAGGCACAGACTCTCATACACCTCATGTTGACGCTCTTGGTGTTATCGCCATAGGCGTTGGTGGACTTGAAGCTGAAAATGTTATGCTAGGCAATCCTTCATATATGAGACTTCCTGAGATAGTTGGTGTCAAGATAGTAGGCAAAAGAGCTGAGGGCATCACAGCTACGGATATCGCACTTTCTATGACAAGCTTTTTGCGAGCCAACAATGTTATCTCCTCTTTTTTAGAGTTTTATGGAGAAGGATTAGCATATCTCACACTAGGTGATCGTGCAACTATCTCAAATATGACACCAGAGTATGGCGCAAGTGCTGCGATGTTTGCCATAGATGAACAAACACTAGAGTATCTCAGACTCACAGGGCGTGAAGCAAGCCAAGTAGCTCTTGTAGAAGCGTATGCTAAAGCAAATGGTCTTTGGGCTGATAGCCTAAAAAATGCTCTATACGCAAGAGAGTTAGAGTTTGACCTAGGAAGTGTCACTAGAAGCCTTGCAGGGCCTTCAAAGCCACATAAACTCGTGCCAACGAATACACTCAAAGATGAGGGAATTGTAAAAGAGTTTTCACAAGAGGGTGAAAAGATGCCAGATGGTGCGGTTTTGATAGCTGCGATTACAAGCTGTACAAACACTTCAAATCCAAGAAATGTTGTAGCAGCAGGACTTTTGGCAAAAAAAGCAAATGAACTGGGCTTAAAGAGAAAGCCATGGGTAAAATCTTCTTTAGCACCAGGTTCTAAAGTAGTAGAGGAGTATCTCAAAGAGGCAAATCTACTCGGGGAGTTAGAAAAACTTGGCTTTGGTATCGTAGGGTTTGCTTGTACTACATGTAACGGTATGAGTGGTGCACTTGATCCTAAAATCCAAAAAGAAGCAGTGGATAATGACATCTACACCACAGCAGTTCTCTCAGGCAATAGAAACTTTGATGGAAGAATCC
>DKEY01000078.1:0-20112 GCA_002469305.1 Sulfurospirillum sp. UBA6810 | reverse complement strand
TATTCGCTTTGATATCGAAAAAGATGTGTTAGGAGCTGATAAAGATGGAAATCCTATCACACTTAAAGATTTATGGCCAAGCGATAAAGAGATAGATGAGGTAGTAAAAGCCGCTGTAAAACCTGAGATGTTTACAGCGATTTATGAGCCGATGTTTGCAAAAAGTGCTTTGAGTGATTTTAAAGTGAGCCCATTTTATAGTTGGAATAAAAACTCTACCTATATCCAAAAGCCTCCGTATTGGGAAGATGAGTATATGGGAAGACCAACACTTAAAGGTATGAGAGCTTTAGGCGTTTTCCCTGATAATATCACGACAGACCACCTCTCTCCTTCGAATGCGATTTTGCCTGAGAGTGCTTCGGGAGAGTATTGTATCAAGATGGGATTGCCAGTAGAAGATTTAAACTCTTATGCAACCCATAGAGGAGATCATCATACAGCTTCACGTGCAACACTTGCCAATCCAAAGCTCTATAACGAGATGGTAAAAGATGCAAATGGAAAGGTAAAACAAGGCTCGCTTACTAAGATAATGCCTGAGGGTGTTGAGAGTCGTATGTGGGAAGCGATAGAAACCTACACAAAAAGAAAACAACCTCTTATCATCATCGCTGGCACTAATTATGGGCAAGGAAGTTCGCGTGATTGGGCTGCCAAAGGAGTAAGACTTGCAGGCGTAGAAGTGCTCATAGCTGAGAGTATCGAGAGGATTCATAGAACAAATCTTGTGGGCATGGGTGTTTTGCCACTTCAATTTAAAGAGGGTGAGACAAGACACACTTATAACATAGATGGAAGTGAAACTTTTGATATCGTTGGAGATATAACTCCAAGAACTGACTTGATGGTAGTAATGACTCGCGCAAACGGTGAAAAAGTAGAATTCAGCGTTACATGTAGGCTTGATACAAGTGCTGAGGTTGCAGTTTACAATGCTGGTGGCATCTTGCAAAAGTTTGCTAAAGATTTTGTGGCCGAGGGAGCATAGTATGAGTGCGCAGATAAAAATCCCAGCAACCTATATGCGTGGCGGTACGAGTAAGGGGACTTTTTTTCGCATAGAGGATTTACCAAAGGCAGCTCAAGGTGCAGGAGAGGCTAGAGACAAACTTCTGCTTCGTGTTGTTGGTTCTCCTGATCCTTATGGAAAACAAATCGACGGTATGGGAGGAGCGACTTCAAGTACAAGTAAAACAGTGCTTGTGTGTAAAAGTACACAACCAAATCACGATGTAGATTACTACTTTGGGCAAGTCTCTATCGACAAACCTTTTATGGATTGGAGTGGCAACTGTGGTAACCTCAGCTCTGCCGTAGGGCCTTTTGCTATCCACAGCGGTTATGTGGAAAATCTTGTGCAAGATGGTATCCAGAGTGTTCGTATCTGGCAAGCAAATATCAAAAAAACTATCCTTTGTCATGTTCCTATGAAAAATGGGCAGGTTCAAGAGATAGGAGATTATGAGATAGATGGGGTTGCTTTTAAGGCAGCTGAGATAAAGTTAGAGTTTCTAGCTCCAGTGGACCCAAGCGAGCCACTTTTTCCAACAGGAAACTTGGTAGATGATTTAGAAGTTCCAGGAATTGGCACTTTTAAAGCTACGATGATAAGTGCTGGAATCCCTACTATATTTTTAAATGCAGAGGATTTAGGATACACGGGAACTGAACTTCAAAGCGATATCAACTCAGATGTTGAGGCTCTTAAAAAGTTTGAAACTATACGTGCATATGGGGCTATCAAGATGGGGCTTATCAAAGAGCTTGAAGAGGCAAAAACAAGAGCACATACTCCTAAAATTGCCTTTGTTTCAAAGTCTCAAAACTACACTGCTTCAAGTGGCAAAGAAATCACAACAGAAGATATTGACCTCAACGTAAGAGCTTTGTCTATGGGGCAATTGCATCATGCGATGATGGGCACTGCTTCTGTGGCTATCGGATGTGCTGCTTGTGTTCCTGGGACTTTGGTCAATCTCGCAAGTGGTGGTGGAGACAAAGATGCTGTGACTTTTGGACATCCCTCAGGTGTTTNNGAACTTTGGTCAACCTAGCATGTGGTGGGGGAGAAAAAGACGCAGTCACTTTTGGACATCCCTCAGGTGTTTTAAAAGTTGGAGCAACTATCTTAAATCAAAATGGAAAATTTATAGTAGAGAGTGCGAGTATGAGTCGCAGTGCCAGAGTTATCATGGAGGGCAATGTTTGCGTTCCAAGTGATACTATGGAGTAGTTTTTTTCTTTACATGTAAGGAAAATTCCTTACATGTAAAAGTCTTTTTACTCTTTTTTTGTTATCTCATATCCAAAGATTATCTCTTTTGTTTCATCAGTTTTTAGCTCAAACTCCCAAGAAGTTTTACCCTCAGCATTTTGTGAAGTGTAGTTTGGCTCAGCGATAGTTTTAACTGTGACATCGCCATCTTTTGAGACGGGAACACTCTGTACAAAGCTTACATGTAAAGTTTTTTTAGCTCTGTTTGTAAGCGTGTATTTCCACTTTTGTGTATCAATTTCACTACCTCCAAAGAGTGTTTTTTGACTCTCTGTTTTGATAAGTTCTTTGTTTACATGTAAGAATTGATTTTCTCCAAAGTAGAGTTTTGTCGGTGATTCTTTTTTTATAGGAGGCATGGTGTATTGAGAGATGGGCATAGAGTTTAAAAAGAGTTTTACAGGAGCACTTTGGTACTCATGTTTTGTCAAAAACTCTGCTTCAAGATAAGCTTTGTTTGTGCCATATCCATCTATGTAGGAAGTGTATTTTGCGTCAATTTGCTCAGTATTTATATCAATCAAAAGTTCTTTGTTTAACCCTAAAGTAAGATTGATACTATATACATACTTTGTACCTAGTTCTTGTAGTTCAATCTCTCGTTGTTCTATCAGGGTATCGCTATTTTTCATCATTGCTCTTGGCATGATTGCAGCAACACTCTCTTTATAGAGTGTTTCAGGTTTTTTGTAAATGTATCTTGGATAAAATACTTGCGGGGTTACCTCTTTATTGAGGGCATAAGAGTAGATATGCATATCTATATTTTTCAAATCTTCAAGTCCATTTTGAGAAATCTTTGCTCTATATTTTAGTTTTATATTTGCTTGAGTGTCATTGGCGTATATCTCATAAAATGGAGTAAAACTGAGCTCTTTTAAAGCATAGGAAATTTGCAGTTTGCTTTTGTCACTTTGACATTGATAGCTTACATGTAAGTTTTTATACTCTTTATCGAGAGCAACACTCTCTTGCAAGATTTTTTCTATCTCTTTTAATCTCTTTTCTTGCATATTGATTTCATTTTGATTTTTGATGAGATTTGTAGTGAGATATGAAGAGATTTTTTCTATCTTTTTCACATCAAATTCATTTTTGAGTGAAAGAGTTTTTAAGAGTTCTTCTTTTGCTTTGAGTGCATTTATCTCATTTAAAATTTTACTTTTCTCTTCTAGCAAATTCTTTACATGTAAAGAATTTTTTGTCTCTAATTCTAACTTTTTTGATAACTTTGGATTGGATATCTCACAGCCTTTTTGAAGAGAAAATCTTATATCCAAGAGGGTAGTGTAAGCGGGTACTTGCAAAGTTACATCGCCCCTTTTTTCAAGTGTAGTAGTCTTGGTTATAAATGCAGAGTTTGTGTATATATCGAGATTTGTAGTCGCTCCAAAGCATATAAAAGGGCTTAAAAACAGCGGTAAAATGTAGTTTTTCATAGATTATCCTTATCAAAATATCATGAATTGTATCAAATAAGGGTAAATAGATAAACGGTTTATTATGTTAAATCGGATATAATTTTTTAAAAAAATACAGGATGGATATGAGATGGCACATAGGCATACAAAATACATATTTGTAACAGGAGGAGTTTTAAGCTCTCTTGGTAAAGGCATAGCAGCGGCGAGTATAGCAACACTTTTGAAAAATGTAGGCTTAAAGGTAAGTATCTTAAAAGCTGACCCATATATCAACGTAGATCCTGGTACGATGAGTCCACTAGAGCACGGAGAAGTTTTTGTTACACAAGATGGTGCGGAGACTGACCTTGATTTAGGGCATTATGAGAGATTTTTAGATGATGACTTATCCCAATCAAATAACTTTACAACAGGACGTGTTTACTCAAGCGTTATCGAAAAAGAGCGTAGAGGAGATTATCTAGGCAAAACTATCCAAGTTATCCCTCATATCGTAGATGAAATAAAATCAAGAATTATAAAAGCGGGTGAGGGCAAAGATATCCTTATTGTTGAGATTGGTGGAACAGTAGGTGATATCGAGGGACTTCCTTTCTTAGAAGCTATCCGTTCACTCAGAAGCGATGTAGGCAAAAAAAGAGCTATGTATATCCACCTCACGCTTGTGCCTTATATCAAAGTTGCGGGTGAGCTTAAAACAAAACCAACACAACACTCTGTACAAGAGTTAAGAAGAATAGGTATAAGCCCAGATATGCTTATCTGTCGTTCGGAAATGCCTCTTCCAAAAGAGTTAAAAAACAAGCTGGCTCTCTCTTGTGGTGTTGAGAGAAACTCTGTTATCGAATCAAGCGATGCACCAACTATCTATCAAGTGCCATTAAACTTTCAAAAAGAAAATATCCTAGAGCCTATCGCAGAAGCACTAGAACTTGGTAGTCTAAAACCAAATATGGATGAATGGGATACTTTGGTCAAAAGAGTTATCGCACCAAAAGATGACCTTACTATCGGTTTTGTAGGGAAATATCTTGACCTCAAAGAAGCCTACAAGTCACTTACAGAGTCATTTATCCACGCAGGAGCACATCTCAATGCTCGTATAAATCTCAAATGGGTGGATTCTGAAGAGATTGAAGATAGAGGTGCTGAAAGTCTATTAAACGATGTAGATGGTATCTTGGTTGCAGGTGGCTTTGGTGAGCGTGGTGTTGAGGGTAAGATAAAAGCTATCGAATACGCAAGAGTTAATAAAGTTCCATTTTTAGGTATATGTTTAGGTATGCAACTTGCTATGATAGAGTTTGCAAGACATGTACTAGGTATCGAAGATGCAACTTCTATGGAGTTTAAAGCCGATACAAAATCTCCAATCATCTTTTTGATAGATAACTTTATAGATACAAGTGGACAAAAACAACTCAGAACTCATAAAAGCCCACTAGGCGGTACGATGAGACTTGGTGGATATGAGTGTGACACAAAAGAAAACTCACTCTTAAGAAAAGTATATGACAATAAAAAGAAGATAGTCGAAAGACACAGACACAGATATGAAGCAAATCCACAGTATAGAGAAAAGTTTGAAAAAGCTGGGATGATAGTAAGTGGAGAGTCTGATGGGCTTATCGAAGTTGTAGAGATAAAAGACCATCCTTGGTTCTTAGGTGTACAATTTCACCCAGAGTTTACTTCACGTCTAACTGCACCAAATAAATCAATATTAGCATTTTCAGGCGCGTCTTTAGCGCATCGCCAAAATGGATAAGGTGCTAAGTAAAGAAGATGTTCGGAAAATTTTAGAGAGTAGATTTAAAGATGACTCTTGTATTTGTCTGAGTGATATGCCAAAACCAGAGTCTTTTAAAGATATTGATAAAGCATCTTCAAGGATAATAAAAGCGATACGCAATCACGAGCGTATCGCTATCGTTGGTGATTATGATGTTGATGGGGTTGTTTCCTCTGTCATACTGAGTGATTTTTTTGATGATATAGGAGTGAGATACTCCTTACATATCCCAAATAGATTTAATGATGGTTATGGTCTGAATGTAGATATCGTTAAAAAACTTGAAGCTGATGTGATTATCACTGTGGATAATGGCATCTCAGCAGTTGAGGCTGCGCACTATTGTAAAGAAAATGGTATAGATTTAATTATCACAGACCACCACACTGTCCCCTCCATAATTCCTGATGCATATGCTATTGTCAATCCAAAACAAGATGATTGTGATTTTCCAAATTGTGAAATATGCGGAGCACAAGTTGCTTGGTATCTCGTAGCTGCATTAAAATCTGAACTCGACTTAAACTATGATTTATCGCAATTTCTTGATCTCCTTTGTATTGCTATTATGGCTGATATGATGGAACTTAAAGATATGAATAGAGTGATGGTAAAAAAAGGGATAGTTGCATTAAACCGTTCAAGACGTGCTGTTTTTGAAGCTATAAGAGAGTATTTTTCCAAAACGACACTTGAGGGTGACGATATTTCTTTTCTGATTGCACCACTTATTAACAGTTCAGGTCGTATGGAAGATGCGATTTATTCGTTTGAATTATTAAAATCTAAGACCATTGAAGATGCAATAGAAAAATTAGAGTATATAGTGCACTTAAACAACAGCAGAAAAGACGAAGAAAAGTTACTTTTTGAAGCATCTATGCAACAAATAAAAGATGACGAAAATATTATTGTTGTTTGGGGTGAAGATTGGCATGAGGGTGTGGTTGGCATAGTCGCTTCAAGGCTCTCAAAAAGATACAAAAAACCCGCTATTGTTTTTTCTATCAGAGACGGTATAGCCAAAGGAAGCGCAAGAGGAGTGGGGGATGTTGATATCCTCTCTTTGATACAAGAACAAGAAAATATACTCCTTGGATTTGGTGGACACAAAGGAGCAGCTGGCGTTTCTATTGATAAAAATAACCTAGAACAATTTAAAACTCAAATAGTGAAATCCTCGTGTAATTTGACGACGAAAGAGTTAGAAGCAGGGAGTAGTGTTTTAGGTGAAATCGATATGAGTGAGATAGATTTTGAGCTTTTAGAGATACTCGAAGAGTTTGAACCATATGGACAAAAAAATCCAAAACCAAGTTTTTTACTCAGAGATGTAATTGTAAAAGTTGATAAGGTTATAGGACGTGATAGAAGGCATTTGAAGCTTATATTGCAAAAAGACAATTTATCCATAGAATCACTTTTTTTCAACTATGATATTGACGTAAAAAGGGGTGACATGATAGACCTTTTATTTACAGTATCGAGGAATAATTATAGAGGTTTAGTCACACCGCAGTTACTAATAAAGCAAATTTTAAGCTACAAATAAAAAGAAATATGCTAACGTATCCTTTATGAATAATTATTTATAAGGGGAAGCTATGATTCATGAAAATGTAGATATTCTATGTAATGAATTGGACAAAGAGTTAAAGAAGAGGGGTTTATCTAGGCGTGATGCTTTAAAATTAGCTGGTATTGGTACGGCTTCTTTTATGCTAAATCCGACAGAGATGCAAGCTGCAACAAGAGCAGAAGCATCTGATGTAAAGGGCAAAATTGTTATAGTAGGTGGAGGAGCAGCGGGTTGTTCTATCGCTTCACTACTATCAAAAAAAATTAGTAATCCTGATATCACTATCATTGAGCCAAATCCACAAAGTGTAAGCTATCAGCCAGGGCAGACTCTTATAGCTGCTGGAGTATGGAAAAAAGAAGACATTATGGGGGATAATGTCGATTATTATCCTTCTTCTGCAAAATGGATTCAAGATAGTGTAAAAGAATTTGATCCAGATAAAAATAGTGTGATAACTGAAAAAAATGGCGTTATAGCTTATGATATTCTCGTTGTAGCAACTGGCTTACAGTTAAACTATGAAGAGATAGATGGTTTGAGTGAAAGTGTTATAGGGACAAATGGGATAGGCTCTATATACTTTGCCGATGGCGCTGTAAAGACTTGGGAACTTATGCAAGAGTTTGTTGCAAGTGCAAAAAGTGGCAAAAAAGTTCAAGGCGTTTTTACGCATCCAAATACACCTATAAAGTGTGGTGGCGCTCCTAAAAAAATTATGAACCTGACACACGCAAGACTTGTTGAAGCTGGTGCTAGAGAAAATGCAGAATTGACATTTTATCCAAATGGAGGCTCTATGTTTGGAGTTCCAGAGTATCACGAAGCAATTGTAAATCAATTTAAAGCACGTGATTTGAAGTGGAACTATAAACATAATCTAGTGGCAGTAAATCCTGCAAAAAAAATCGCTACATTTGAGCATCACTTTCTTGAAAAAGGAGAGTGGGATGCAGACTTAGAAGAATTTACGATGATTCCAAGAACAAAACTTGTCGATGTTGCGTATGATTTCTTACATGTAACACCTCCTATGAGTGCTCCCGATGTTGTTAAAAACTCTCCTCTTTCGTGGAAGAGAGGAAGTGCGGCAAAAGGTGGTTGGGTAGAAGTTGAAAAAGAGACTCTACAACACACGAGATATCCAAATGTCTTTTCGCTAGGAGATGTCGCTGGTATCCCTATGGGAAAAACTGGTGGTTCTGTTAGAAAACAATATACTGTTGCAGCTCAAAACATTATTGATGTACTAGAAAAGAAAAAGCCAAGTGCAAAATATGGTGGTTATACAGTTTGTCCACTCATCACAGGACTTGGAACAGTAATGCTAGCAGAGTTTGATTGGTCTAAAAAGCCTACACCTTCATTCCCTCTAGATCCAACACAAGAGAGATGGATTTGGTGGATACTAAAGGTTTATATGCTAAAACCAATGTATTTCCATGGTATGCTTACAGGTAGAGCGTAAATAGATAAAATTTAAAGGAGAAGAGATGTTTAAAAAATTTATCTATACTATTTTGGCTCTATGTGCTACTTTAAATTTTGCACAAGCAAAGCAGTATAGTGTATCACAAATCTATGATAATATGTGTTCAAAATGTCATGGTCAAAGTGCGCAAGGACTTCCAGAAAAGAAAGGACCTGCACTGAACAATATGAGCAAAAGTGAATTGGCGTATGCTCTTTTTGACTTGGTTGCCAATGGTTCACAATCTTCAGGAAGTAGTAATGAAGTAATGGAACATAATCAAAAGAAAATTAACGAGAAAGGTATGACGTATCATCCTGATGATATGGCTTTATATATCTATACAACTTTTAATAAGAGTTCAAAATCAGTTGGATATGATGAAACTTCTGGTGAGAGACCTTATAGTGTATCAGAAATATATAAGCGTATGTGTTCAAAATGTCATGGTTTAGATGGTGCTGGAAATCCAGAGAAAAAAGGACCAGCTTTAAATGATATGAGTAAAAATGAGTTAGAAATGACATTGTATGACTTGCAATCAGATGGTTTTCAGTCATCGGGTGCAAGAAATGAAGTCATGACTCATAACCAATCAAAGATAGAAGCGAAAGGGATGAAATACCATCCAGAAGACATGGCTTCTTACATATACTTCAACCTCAATAAAAACGCTACAAAGTAAATAAATAAACAAAGGGTTTTATTAACCCTTTGTTTAACTATGATATTTTTTTTTAGATATAATCAATAAAATTTTTTTAGGATATCGGATGTTCAGTATAAAAAAAGAGATATTTATTTTTATTGGTTTATTTTTATTTCTTGCTCTTGGTATGCATATGAAACAGTGGTTGTCTCATCCAATAGAGCACATAGAACATTTAAGTAGCAGCCAATTTGGTCCTTTTCATCCCTTATATTTTACGTTGGTTGTATATGTAGTTTTATACCTTATACGAGCTGTATTTAGATTTGTTTTAAACTTATTTACAAGGGATTAATATCCCTTTCCATCTTTAACAGGAACAAAAAGGCACTCATCTAATTCGCAAGCAGTTATATGTGCATTTTGTTTTATATACTTTGTTATTATCTGTTTACCATTTTTTTCTATTGGAGCTACTAAGATACCTCCTTCTGCCAACTGGTGAAAAATTTCATCTGGTATTTTAGGGGTTGAAGCAGAAAATAAAATCCTATCAAAGGGAGCATACTCTCTCCATCCATTTTGTCCATCATCATATCTTGTGTGTATATTGTGGATATTAAGTATTTTAAAGCGTTCGCGTGCTTCTAAAAGCAATCTTTCAATACGCTCAATAGTAAATACCCTTCTTATAAGTTTACTCAAAATCAAGGCTTGATAGCCACTGCCACAGCCTATTTCTAAAATAGAATCAGCACCTTTACACTCAAGGGCCATGGTCATTTTAGCTACTGTGAGAGGAGAACTTATCCATTGATTTGCAACCATAGGAAGAGCATCTAGCTTGTAAGCATGTGTGCTAAAACCTTTTGGAACAAAGACTTCTCTATCACTTACACAAAAAGCGTTATAGAGTTTTTCATCAATATTGCATATTTGAGAAATATCATCAGCCATTTTTCTACATTTTTGTTGTCTTAATCTGGTGCTAAAGTCGTTCAATTATACCAATCCTATATTGAGATACCTTCTCATTTTTTTTATCTCATTTAAATCTACATTTTTGCTAATTATATAGGATGAATCATCTCTGTAAACATCACCAAAAGGTGTTATTATGCCACTGCTACTTGCCATGGTCTCATCACTACTATTTGCCACAATTACAAAGGCTTGGTTAGCAATCGCTAAAGCATGTGATAACGCTTTTAAATGCTCTTTTCTTAACTTCCCCCAAAAAGAAGGTACTAAGATAATATCTGCACCAAGTATTTGTTGCCAAAGTTCTGTAAATCTCAATTCAAAGCATATGAGTACAGCAATTTTTATTCCATCAATTTCAAAAATTTTTATATTATGCTCATCTCCTTTTGCAAAGAATTTCTGTTCATCTCCGAGCTGAAATAACTTTGACTTTGTTTGCGTATAAATCAGTTTTTCATGGCTTAGTATTTTAAAGTTGTTATAGTATAGGTTATCTGCTTTTTCGATAAGTGTGAGGGCTATGATTTTGTTTTTTGAGAGTTTTTGAAGCTTTGGTAAAATATATTCAGAAAAGCATGAAGATTCTTCCATAGAGTCGTATTTATATCCACTTAAACAAAGTTCAGGAGCCAAAACGATAGAGTTATCAGGAGTTTTATTTAAAAGGCGTTCAAGAGTCTTGAAATTGGTTTCAAGACTCTTGTTTTCATAGTCGAATTGGAGGGCGCAAAGTGTTTTAGAAGTCATCAAAAGATAGACTGCCTTTGCTGTAGTTAGCTACATTTCCCTCAAAAAAGTTTGTTTTTTGCTCATTGAATTTTGAAAAGTCATCAACCCATTTGATTGGATGTTTTGCATTGTACATCTTTTCAAAGCCAACAGCTACAAGTCTGTCATCGATAAGGTAGTGGATGTACTCTTGGATGATATCATCTGTGAAACCCATGATTTGATTTTGAGTGATGTATTGACCCCACTCAATTTCAAGTTTTCCAGCTTCTTCAAACATTTTGTAAACTTTTGCTTTTAATTCTTCTGTAAAGAGTTCAGGGCGTTCTTTTTTTGTTGAATTTATCATGTTTTGAAAAAGGAGCAAGTGTGTGATTTCATCTCTTTGGATAAAGCGTATCATCTGAGCACTTCCTAGCATTCTCCCTGCTCGAGCAAGCGCATATATAGCTGTGAACCCAGAGTAAAAGTAGATGCCTTCTAAGATTTGGTTGGCAAACATTGCAAGGACAAGCTTTTCGTCTGTAACATTACCTGCTAACTCCTCATATACACTAGAGATATAGTCGTTTTTGCGTCTTAGAACTTCATCGTGTTTTTCCATCTCATATATGAGATCTGTATTATCACAAATGGCTTCAACCATAACCGCATATGATTTTGAGTGATTAGCCTCTTCATAGGCTTGTCTTGCTAAACATGCATTTATCTCAGGGGCAGTTATATAAGGGTTGATATTATCTGCTAAATTGTTAGTTTGAAAACTGTCCATACTGATGAGTTGAGACCAAACCAAATCATACATCCTTCTTTCTGCATCTGTAAGGTTTCGGTTATAGTCTATAACATCTTTTGTTGTATCTACCTCTTTTGGGAACCAGGTGTTTGCTTCCATCATATCCCAAAGTTTTAGAGCCCAAGTATATTTTGCTTTTGTAAAATTTAAGATACCATGAGGATTACCGCTAAATACTCGCCTATCATTTAAACTTTCATTGGAATTTGGGTTGTATATTTTTTTTCTTTCCATTATATTTCCTAGTATATTTTGTTTGTTATTCTAGCAAAATAGCGCTTAATTATTTAGTTTTTTCTAAAGATGTTTCTTCTTTGTTGTCTTCGAAAATACTTACTGTCCATAAAAAATTGTTGTTAGGGAGCATATTCCCTCGCAGTTCAAAATCTATAGTGCTTCCATCTTTTTTGCAAGCTAAAAAAGCCAGTTTATCTATGGTGCCATCAACAAATTTTTTATAAGTTTCTTCTCCAAATTTTTCATAGATGTCTTTATTTGCATAAAATATTTTTGTACTTTGTCCAATAAGCTCATAAGCATTGTCATATCCTAATTTTTTCAAAAGGTAATCATTGATTTTTAGGATGATACGTTTGTTATTTATTAGTAAAAGTCCTGTTTTTGAAAAATTAAAGATGGCATCAAGTGTTTTTTCACTCTCAATCAGCTTTCCTTGTATAAGTCTCTCTTGTTTTTTTACCTCTATTACTTTTGACATATCAGTGTATGTGCCAATCAAACGAATAGCATGTCTATTTTCATCCAATATCTTTTTTATCCTACACTCTACGGGAACAAAGTGCCCATCTTTATGACGCATATCAAAGTTAAGCTTTATTGAGCTACCAGAATTTTTAATAAATTCATTAAAGAGTTGCCAAGAAGCTCTTTTGTGCTCTGTAACGACAAGTTTTTTCCAAGTAGAAAAACTGTTATCAAGTTCATTTTCTTTGTATCCTAATATACTTTTCCATATAGGGGAGAAAAATATCTTATTTGTTTTGATATCCCAATCCCAAAAACCATCGCTACTACTTTCTACGGCTAGAGAAAGTCTTTCATTTGTTTCATTTAACTCTCTTGTTCTTTTTTTTACTTCATTTTGCAAATTTGTATTATAATCTTCTAGTTTTTTTGTGAGAATTCTTTCATTGTGTATGTATTCTAATCTTTTAGGGATACTTTTTAGCATGATTAATTTATAGTAGTTATGATTGGTTTTTTTAATCTGTGAACTTGTTTCTACCGGTATTGTTTCTCCTTTTTTTGTTAAAAATAAATCATATGAAATTACATCGTCTTGTTTATCCATATAGGTAATGGTTTCATAGTATTTATCTTTTTCGTTAAATGGACGTTTTATATCTGTAATATACATATTTTTTAGTTCATCTTTTGTATAACCAGATATTTTACATGCTGTTTCGTTGGCAAATAATATCTTGTTGTTGACTATATTTACGATAAAAATAAACTCATTAACAAACGAGAGCATATTTGTATAAATTTCTTGTTCATTTTTTAGTTCAAACTCTTTAGTTCTATCAAATGCATACATTAGGTAGTGTGTTGTTCCAAGGTTTTTACATGATTTTGTATGTATCTCAACGGGGAATTGTTCTGTATTTACTTTTGCAAAAAAAGAGTTAAATGTTGGAAGAAGTTTATTTTTTTGTATATTTTCAAAGAGATGAAGGTATTTTTCATAAGAATTTAATGCAAAAGTATCTATATCCCAAATATGCATTTCTGTTAGCTTTTCATATGCATAGCCTAATTGATCGCAGGCAGTATGGTTTGTGTGAAAAATTTTGCCAAATTCATCTATAAAAAATATATTACAAGGAGAGTTTTCCATAGCTATGGCATTTATATCAGAAGAAAAATCGTATTTATTACTTCTCATTGTATACTTCTTTGTTATAAAGATATTAATTTCTTACTTCAATTGGAATATCGTCAAGGAGTAATTTTTTGTCGATAGAGACACTTGGAATATCTAAATTTCCTAATGTATTTTCTACATGTAAGAAATTTTGCAAATAGTAAGTTCCCCTATATTTTCTCTCTTTTAAATCTAAAATTATTTGATTTATATCTTTTGATTCTAACAAATGACTGTGAACCGTAGTCCTAACTTCAAAAGGAAATTCTTTGTCAATCAGCATATCTAGTGTTTTGTAAAATTTTTCATTAGAGTTGTTATTGGTAATTTCGTAAAACTTATAAGAAGGTGCTTTATAATCTAGTGCGATAAAATCTACTAAAGAAAAATCAATGAGCTCTTGTAGGACATCTGGTCTAAGGCCGTTTGTATCTATTTTGATTTTAAAACCTAACTCTTTAATCTCTTCGCAAAGTTCTATAAGATGGGGATAGAGTGTGCACTCACCTCCACTTAAAACTACGCCAGTCAATTTTCCTACTCTACTTTTAAGAAAATCTAGTATTTCTTGGTTTGTGTATCTTCCTATACCTCTTACAATGTCAGCATTATAACAGTATTGACATGCCATATTGCATTTAGAGAACCATAAGATACACGCTAGATTATTTGCATAATCTAGCGTTGTAAATCTTGTTATCTCAAATACGGTCTTATCTGTGAGAACAGTTTTCGACAAATTTCACTCTTTCTCTATGTTCTCCTGTTTTACCAACATTGAATGATTCAACAGGTCTGTGGTAACCCATAACTCTTGTGTAAACGATACACTTTGTTCTTTTTGTTTCTAGCTTCTTTAAAAGTTCCTCTTTACTCATGTACTAACTCCTCTTTATAATTTTGTATTAATTCTTCATCACATTTTGGACAAAATTCGTGCTCTCCACTAATATACCCATGTTTTTCACATACAGAAAAAACAGGAGTTATAGTTAGATAAGGCATTCTATAATTTGTAATTACATTTTTTATCATTTGTCTACAAGCTTCACTTGAGCTTATACGTTCTTTCATGTAGAGGTGTAAAACAGTACCACCTGTATATGAACACTGTAAGTCATCTTGTAAATCTAAAGCTTCAAATGGGTCATCCGTATAGTCTGCTGGCAATTGTGAAGAGTTGGTATAGTAAATATTCTTACCCTCACCTGCTTGGATGATATCTTCATATCTTTTCTTATCTTCTTTCGCAAAACGGTATGTTGTTCCCTCTGCTGGGGTTGCTTCAAGATTATAAAGATTACCCGTTTCTTCTTGGTATTTAACCATTTGTGCTCTCATAAACTCTATAATTTCATGAGCAAATTTCATTCCAGCTTTATCAGAGATATCATGCTTATCTCCTGTAAAGTTTCTAATCATTTCATTAACACCATTGATACCTATGGTTGAGAAGTGATTGTTAAATCCAGGAAGATATCTCGAAGTATATGGATATAAACCTCTATTGTACATATCTTGTACAAAAACACGTTTTTTCTCTAGTGTTGATTTTGCTAAGTCCATTAAGTGTTCAAGCTCACTCATAAGAGCTTCTTTATTTCCTTTGTAGAGATAGCCAAGTCTGGCCATATTGATTGTAACAACACCTATACTTCCTGTCATTTCAGCACTACCAAATAGACCACCACCACGTTTGAGTAACTCTCTTAGATCAAGTTGCAATCTACAACACATANNCTGGTTTATAAGCTTTTGGGTTTTCTACTAATTTGCCATCTTCATCTCGTATATATTGGCTTCCTATAAAGTTTTGGAAATATGATGAACCAATTTTTGCAGTATTTTCAAACAATAAGTCAGTGTTTTCACCATACCAGTCAAAATCTTCGGTGATATTTACAGTCGGAATTGGAAAAGTAAATGGCTGTCCTGTTTTGTCGCCCTCTGTCATCACTTCATAGTAAGCTTTATTTATAAGATTCATCTCTTTTTGGAAGTCTTTGTATGTCATCGCTTCCAATGAAGAAACACCTCTGTTTTTTGCTTCTTCTAAAAGTTTCTTATCATCAATACCTTTAAAAAGATGTATATCATTTGATGTTGGAGTTTGATTTGCCAAATCTTGTGGTACTGTCCAGTCTATAGTGATGTTGGTAAATGGACTTTGTCCCCAACGTGNNTAATAGCTTTTTTTATCTCTTTATACGAAATTGCATCTTTAAAAACATAAGGAGCGAGATAAGTATCAAATGAGCTAAATGCTTGAGCACCAGCCCACTCACTTTGGAGTATGCCCAAAAAGTTTGCCATTTGACCAAGTGCTTCTCTAAAGTGTTGTGGAGGTCTTGATTCAACTCTTCCTCTTACACCATTAAATCCTTCATTTAAAAGGGCTCTTAAACTCCATCCTGCACAGTATGCTGTCAAACAATCTAAGTCATGGATATGATAATCACCATTTCTATGAGCAAACCCCTCTTNNTTATCAAGCCAATAGTTTGCTATAACTTTTCCTGCTGTGTTATTAACAAGACCAGCATTTGAATACCCTGTATTTGAGTTCGCTTTTATTCTCCAATCACTTTTGCCTATATACTCTTCAATTGTTTGTGTTGAATTGATAAAAGTTGTATCGTCATTGAGACCAGCTATATGTTCTCTTTGCATTTTGTGTGTATGACGGTATATCATAAATGAACGCATAACATCAAAATATCTTGATTTGTATAGCTCTTGTTCTATACAGTCTTGGATATCTTCAACGGCAGCTAGTCTTTTTGTGTTTAATGTTTCAAGGAGATTCTTAAATACATTTTCATCATAAGTGATTCTTTCACTTTTGAAAGCTTTTTTGATTGCATCTTCTATTTTGAATGCTTCAAATGGCTGTGTAGTGCCATCTCTTTTGAGTACTTTTGTTAGCATTTTATTCCTATCTTCTGTGGAGAGTATTTAAGGAGGATTATATAATATAAAAAGTAAGTTGAAACTTAAAAAATAAAGTGTAACTCTTTTGTCACACTGTGAAAATAGTGTGAATATCGATAATTTTCTTAACTCTATAAAATACTGTAAAATGGCAGTTTAGTTTAAAATAGTATGTTTATTTATTAAATATTTTAACTAATAAAATTTATTATTTTTCTTTGTTGTAAATAGCTAAGTTCAGTGCTTCTTTTACATGTAAAACTGTTGTGTCAAAGATTTTTAAATTTATATCATTTTGATTGATGAGTAGCCCTATTTCCGTACATCCAAGTATCACAGAATCTATATCTTTATGCATTATGCAAAGTTCATTTAGTATAGCAATGTACTCTTTTTTACTCTGTGGATTTATTTTTCCAAGAACTAATTCATGAAATATGATTTTATCTATAATTTCTATCTGTTTTTGTGATGGAGTAACTACTTGTATGCCATAAGATTCTATTACTTTTTTATTAAAATCCTCTTGCATTGTAAATCTTGTACCAAGTAAAATGCTCTTACGAGCCCCCTCTTTTTTCATGATTTTTGAAGTTGCATCAGCTATATGTACTATTGGTATATTTATATTTTTTTGTATGATATCAATAACTTTATGCATGGTGTTTGTGCATATCAGGATAAAATCTACACCTGCAAGTTCTAGAGATTTAGCATTTTGTGCTAGTAGATTGCCAGCGTCTATCCACTTGCTTTCTCTTTGTAGTTTTTCTATTGTATCAAAGTCCACTGAAAAAAGGATGATTTTTGCACTATGGAGACCACCAAGTTTTTCTTTGACTCCTTCATTGAGAAGTTGATAGTATGTCTGGGTTGATTCCCAGCTCATACTACCAAGCAGACCAATAGTTTTCATACTATTGACATCCCTCACACTCTATGCTTCTATCAGCAACATCTATTTTATTTTCAGGAGATTGACTTCTTAGATAGTAAGTTGATTTTATCCCTAGTTTCCAACCAAGCATATATATGTCATTGAGGTATTTACCACTTGCTTTATCTAAAGTGATAAAGATGTTTAAACTTTGGCCTTGGTCAATCCACTTTTGTCTTATAGCGCCTGCTTTGATAAGAAGTCTTTGGTCTAAGTCATATGCTGGAGTGTATAAATTCCATGTATCAGGACTTAGATTTGGTACAACAACCGGTATCATACCAGATAAATTTTCTTCAAACCATTTTCTCTTATAAACAGGCTCAATCGCTTGAGTTGTTCCCACCAAAATAGAGATAGAACTTGTAGGTGCTATCGCCATCAAGTAGCCATTTCTCATACCATTTTTCTTAACTTTTTCTCTAAGTTCATCCCAGTTGTACGTTGTTCCAAATAAACCACCTCTGTCAACTAGTTTTTTAGCTTCTTCATTAGCAGTGTCTATTGGAAATATACCTTTACTCCATTTGGAACCATCAAACTCTGGATATTTGCCTTTTTCGATAGCAAGCTTTGAAGAAGAGTTTATGGCGTTGTAACTAATTGCTTCCATAACTTCATCTATCTTTGAAAAATGCTCATAACTTCCCCATTCAAGACCCTGTTCTGCTAGCATTTGTGCTTCACCCATGACACCTAGCCCTATGGCTCTTGAGAGTAAGTTAGTGTTTTTTACTTTTGCATGAGGATAAAAGTTTAAATCTATAACATTGTCTAGCATTCTGATAGCTATGGGTACTACTCGTTCTATCTCTTCTTGGGTATTGATTTTAGAGAGGTTAACACTTGCAAGGTTACATACGGCAGTTTTTCCTTCACTCATCTCTTTTTCTACGATAAAGATTTTTTTACCATTTATTGTATCCAGAGCAGTTACTTTTTTAGCTTCTTTTGTTATACCACTATCAACTTTGATAACTTCATTTTCTTCTAAAACTTCCTTAGTACCGTCTTCATATACGATTTTTATCGCATAGTGATTTGGGTCGGTGTTTTGGAATATTTCGGTACAAAGGTTAGAACTTCTGATAACTCCTGTATGGCTGTTTGGGTTTGTTTTATTTGCACTGTCTTTAAAACAAAGGAAAGGATTTCCTGTTTCAAAAAGTTCTGTAAGCATTTTTTTCCATAACTCTTTTGCTCTGATTTTTTCTTTTGCTATATTTTCATCATTTTCATACTCTATATATCTCTTTTCAAAAGCTTCTCCATATAAAGTAGAGAGATCGCTTACATCGTATGGATCAAAGAGTGTCCACATCTCATCGTTTTGAGCCCTTTTCATAAAGATATCATTTATCCACATAGCAGGAAAAAGATCATGCGCTCTACGTCTCTCTTCGCCTGAGTTCTTCTTTAAATCTAAGAAATCCATGATATCCATATGCCAAGGTTCTATATAAACAGCTATGGCACCTTTTCTAGTTCCTAGCTGATCTACTGCAATCGCTATATCATTGGTGATTTTAAGAAAGGGGATGATACCGCCAGCTGCATTTTTGTGACCATCGATACTACCACCCATAGAGCGAACAAGGTTCCAATCCCAACCGATACCACCACCAAATTTACTAAGTAGTGACATCTCTTTGTATGAATCAAAGATACCTTCTATGTTATCAGGAGTACTTCCGATATAACATGAGCTGAGTTGGTGTCTATGTGTTCTTGCATTTGAGAGTGTTGGTGTTGCCAGCATGACTTCAAATTTTGAAATCAAATCATAAAACTTTTTTGCCCAATCTTGACAGTTGAGTTCATGTTGTGCCAAGAACATTGCTATTGCCATAAACATATGTTGTGGTAACTCTATCGGGTTTCCACGTCTATCTTTGATAAGGTATCTGTCGTAAAGTGTTTTTGCCCCAAGATAGTTAAACTGTAAATCACGTTCAGGTTTTATATAAGCATCTAAATCATCTAAATCATATCTATCTTTTAATCCTAAAAGAAGTCTGCCCTCTTTTTCACCTTTTTCAAAATACTCTCTTAATTTTGTATATCCTGTAAAGCCATTGACTCTGTGGTATAAATCATACATAAAAAGTCTTGCAGCAACAAAAGTCCAGTTTGGTCTGTCGATATCGATTTTTTCAACAGCTGTTTTGATAAGAGTTTGTTGGATCTCTTTTGTTGTAATCATGTCACGAAATTGAATTTTGGCATCAACTTCTAATTCACTTTGACTTACATTGTCTAAGCCTTCACAAGCACTACTTGTGTACTTCTGGATTTTAGATATATCTAGTGGTTCTGTTCTACCATTGCGCTTTTGTACAGTTATCATTTAATTTTTCCCTATATTTATATAAATACCCTAGCAAATATTTTATCTACATTCTTTGTGTAGTATTCATAATTAAAACACTCTCTGATCTGCTCTTCACTTAGTTTTGCTCTTAAGTCCTCATCTGCTAGTAAGTGTCCAAGATATAAAGATTCTCCATCTTCATTCACACTTGGTTTTCCTTGTTGGATCTCTTCCCAAACTTTCATGGCATTTCTTTGCACGATTCTATCAGCATCTTCTCTACTTACTCCTGCAAGCGGAAGTTCAAGTAAAACTCTTTGTGAGAAAACCAATCCTCCTGTGAGGT
>DKEY01000095.1 GCA_002469305.1 Sulfurospirillum sp. UBA6810 | reverse complement strand
AGAACGATAGATAGGGTTGCAAGACGCGAAATGTATCTTGCAAATGGAGATTTATACTCAAAAACTGATCTTGAAGATAGCATTGGGGCATTAAAAAGAAGTAGTTACTTTGAAAATGTTTTTATAGAAGAAAAAAGAGTAGCAAATGACAAGATGGATTTAATCGTACATGTAACAGAAGCAAACACTGGCTCAATAGGTGGTGGTATCGGTTATGGTTCAAGTGATGGAATTTTGCTCAATGCAAATCTTTCAGATAGTAACATTTTTGGTTCAGGTTTAAAAGCGAGTATTGATGTTGAAAGAAGTGATAAAGAGCTCACTGGACGTATCTCCCTAACAAATCCTAGAGTAAATGACTCTGTTTATAGTGTAAGTGGTAGCTTGTATTCTCAAGATAATGACTATTATGACTACGATGAAAAGAAGATGGGTTTTAGCTTAACAGCTGGTAGAAAATTTGGTAGATATACGCATGCATCACTTGGATATATATTAGAGAGTTCAGAGTATAGTGAACTTAGTGATTACTGGAAATTATTTATAGATGAGGGAACAAAAACTGTTAAAAGCTCTATTATCCCAGCTATTTCATTTAACAATACAGATGATTACTATCTTCCTAGAAAAGGTATAAGTACAAGTTTGGCAGTTGAAGTTGCAGGACTTGGTGGTGATCAAGAGTTTGTTAAAAGTACAGCAAAGTTTAGTTATTTTTATGGTCTTGAGGATATGATAGATTATGATTTGATTTTACGTTATCGTGCAAAAGTACAGCATCTTACATACAATGGAAGTATCCCTGGAGAAATGCTCTATATGGGTGGTATAAGTACGGTGAGAGGATATGAGTCAAGTTCACTCTCCCCAAAAGATGCTAGCGGTAATTTGCTTGGAGGTACTATGATGTTTGCTAACTCTGTTGAAGCGAGTTTTCCTCTCATAGAGCGTCTAAAAATGCGTGGTTCTTTTTTCTTTGACTATGGTATGATTGGTGAAGATGATTTGAGTGTGAAAAGAGCAGGTACTGGATTTAACCTTGAGTGGGTTTCTCCTATGGGACCGATTTTACTTATCTTCTCAAAGCCTTTGATGCAAGAGAGTGGGGATAAGACAGCTACATTTGAATTTACAATGGGAAGACAGTTCTAGTCTTCCTTCTTTATAACTATTGCAAAAGAGGCTGGTTTAATCAGCTTCTTTATGCACTCTTTCGCTACATGTAACTTTTCTTCTGATATTATATAGAGTGTGTGGTTTTCATACTTCATTTGTAGTTTTGACTTTGCCAAATTTACATTCAAACACTTTGCTAGTGAGATAATAAAACTTAACCAATTGACTATCTTTATATCTGGTAAGAGTTCATCATAAGATTGCATATCTTCAAAGCTTGGCAGTTTTTTTGTGTGGTATTTGACAAGGATAGCTATAAGAACTTTTTCTTTGTGAGAAAAGTTATAGTTTAAGTTATTTAAGATAAAGTAAAAGCTGTGTAAGTGTTCTTGATAAAAACTGAGTGAACGACCAATGCTATGTAGTTTACATGCTATTGAGAGCTCTTTTTTAAAAGAATCATCTATCTGATGTATATAATGCAATGCATCAAATAAATCTAGTGCAACCTTAGATATATACTTACTATCTTTTTCATCTATATCAAATCTATCAGAGAGACTTTTTACACTTGGATAAAAGTTTTTTGGAAATCTATTGTTAGAACTTCTTAGTAAATCTTGAAGATAAACACCTTCTCTTACACCAGTTCCATTTGTGATGATATGCTTTGCTTCAAGCTTTTGTGATACAGCTTTAAATATAGCACAACCCTCTCGCATAGTATCGTATCTATCTTTTCGTATCCCAAAGTCTTTTAAATCAAATACATCTGATTGTATAATTTTTTCTATGAGGGTTTGGTTTTCCTCTAAAGAATACTCAAAAGAGTGAACAGTGTTGAGCGGGTATTTTTTAGATACCATGATTATATCTGAGAGCGAACGCAATGTTCCACCAATGGCTATAAGATTGTTAGACTTAAATTCATCAGGGATATTTTCAATTATATTTTGAATATACTGATTGATTTGTTCTAAGGAACTTTTTTTGTCAAAATAGAGTTCTTTTAATCTTACAGTTCCTATATTGAGTGAAAGAGTATGTGTGATGTTGCCATTTTCTATTTTAGCAAGTTCAGTAGAACCACCACCTATATCGATAGTTGTTGCTTCATCGATAGGTTTGAGAAAGTTGACAGATGAGAGCGCACCATAATACGCTTCTTTATTTCCATCAATAATTTTTATGTTTAACCCTAGATTGTCTCGAATATTTTTAATAAATTCTGCAGAATTTGGAGCATCCCTCAGAGCTGAAGTTGCAACACAGAGTGTTTTTGCGCACTTTAACGCTTTGATGATTTTAGTAAAATCCTCTAGGGCATCATAAGCTCTTTGAATAGGTTTTTCTTGAAGATAGCCCTCTTTTTCATAGGCACCCTCACCGATTCTTATACGGCTTTTTATCTCTTTGATGAGATGGAAGGCAAAACGGCTACTCTTCTCAAAGACAACCATTCTGGCTGAGTTTGAGCCAATATCGATGATAGCCGTTCTTTTAGCCACTACTCTTCGCTTGTAAGCTGATCGTATTTCAGTTTTAGCTCAGCAACTGTTTCTACGTTATCAGGGTCTGGTATGATACAATCAACAGGACATACAGAGATACAAGAAGGTTCATCATAGTGACCAACACACTCAGTACAAACATCTGGATCAATTATATATATTGGATCCGCTTCTTCTATGGCATAGTTTGGACACTCATCCCTACATGCATCACAAGCTATACACTCTTCAGTAATCATTAATGACATTTTATCTACCTTGAAAAAATTTGAGAACTTTATACACTAAAAATACTTTAATAAAATTTAAATATCGCATTTAGTTGCGTTTTTAGGTAATTTTTTTGAAGAAATAGGAATATAGAGCGTTGCAATGGCTCCATTTGTCTCTTTTCTATTAGCTATACTTATGGAAGCACCTATAGCATCTGCCGCTCCTTTGGCTAGAAAAAGACCAAGACCAGCACCCGATTTATTGCCATATCTTTTAAATGGTGCAAACAAATCTTTGCTCTCATCAATACCCTCACCAGAGTCTATAATCTCAATGGTGATGCCACTCTTATCTGCATATGAACGAAGTTCTATCACTCCATTTTCAGGAGTAAATTTTATAGCATTTTGTGCAAAATTTTGAAGGATATGTAAAAGAAGAGTAGGTTGTATAATCGTAGGATATGATTTTGGAGATAGATTTATCTGAAAAGTCTTTTTTTCTTGATGTGCTAATATCTTGAAATTATTTGCTTTTTCATTTAAAAACTTTATCAAATCCATCTCAATAGGTTGCTCAAACTGAGCTCCTTCTTGACGACCAATCTCTAGGATACTACCTATCATTTTATTCATTTCATCAATGCTTTGGTTGTTCTGTTTTATAGCTTCGATATACTTTTCACTATCTCTTAACTTTAAAAGGGTAACTTCATTTTTAGTTTTCATAACAGCAAGAGGTGTTTTAAGCTCATGAGCAGTTCCTATAAAAAGCTCTTTTTGATACTTTACAAAGTTATTAATCCTATCAACAAGTCTGTTGATACTGTTGGCAAGAGGTTTAAACTCAATAGGGATATTTTTTGTATTGATTGATTGAAAAAAGTTTTCATCCATAGAAGCGAGCTTTGTCGTAAGCGAATGGATTGGGATGATGAGCATTCTTGAAAGAAGTAGCGCATAAAAAATTATCAAAAATATAGCGGTTAGATTTATAATCATTACATTTTTCATGATTTTTTTTAACAGTTTATCTGTATTGGATATATCTTTTGTGATAGCTAAAAAGCTTGATTTCTTTTTTTCAAATGGATAGTAGATAGTAAGATAGTTTTTTCCATTTCTTTTGTTTTGTTCAAAAGTGATTTTATGTTTCTTATCGACTCGTATTACAATATTGACTTCTACATCTTTTGTACTTGTTGAGTATTTGAATACATCAATGCCCAGTGGTCCAAGAGAGCTCGAGTGCTCTGCTGCTATGAGAACCGCTTCATGTTCTAGTTCATTGGTTAAGTCTTCATAAATTGATATTTTGATGTAGTTGTAGAGGATAACAGAAAAGATGACAATTAGTGTGGCAGAAGCCAACACTAATTGTACTGCAAATTTATTTCTTATACTTTTTTGGGAAAGCAAA
>DKEY01000140.1 GCA_002469305.1 Sulfurospirillum sp. UBA6810 | reverse complement strand
GCTTCTATCTCTTCAAAGCCAGAAGCTAATGGAACTAAAACTTTTTGCATTTTCTACTCCTAAGACTACTTTACTTTTTCTAAATATTCACCTTTTACAGTATCTACTCTAATCACATCACCCTCAAGAACGTGAAATGGTATCTGAACAACTGCTCCACTCTCTAGTGTTGCAGGTTTTTTGCCACCTTGTGAATCACCTTTAAAGTTTGGTGGTGTCTCTACGATTTTTAATTCAACAACAGCAGGAGCATCAACTCCTATTGGTTGTCCATTGTGAAACAACATATCCACATTCATACCATCAACTATCCAATTTGCTGCTTCACCAACTTGGTCACGTGTGAGTGCTATCTGATCATATGTTACACTATCCATAAACTGTAAAAACTCACCATCATCATAAAGATATTGCATAACTTTGTCTTCTAAGTTTGGAGTTTCACATTTGTCACCTGCATGAAATGTCTTTTCTATAACTTTTCCATTCGCATATGATTTGATTTTAGCTCTTACAAAAGCTGCACCTTTACCAGGTTTTACATGTTGATACTCTACAATTTTATAAGGAACTCCATTTACTTCTATTTTTAATCCCTTTTTTAAATCACCCATACCAATGGTTGCCATCAAAATTCTCCTAAAGTTTTTATGGATTATATCTAAAATAGATTAAAAAAATTAAAACGCATCAAAAGTCGCTTGGTCAATTTTGACACGTTTAGATATTTGGGATAAAATTTATCTTATATACCTTTGTGATTTAGAGGAGATTATTATGAAAAAGGATTTCAATTATAAAAACATATATCTTGTTACTGGTATTTTAAGTATTTTTGTTTTATTTAGTGTAGTTTCATTTATCTATTTGGAAAATAAGATAAGTAAAGGTTCAAGCGTTCAAATATATGAAAAAAATATTAAGAAAAGATAACTAACTTTATAACAAACTACAATTCTTATTTATACGTTAAACTGTATAAAATATCTGTTTAATTTATTTTCAAATCTATTTTTTAGTTTATTTTATCTATTTTACGTTTTTTTTATAACTATATCTGTATGAATTATTTATATTTATGTATATTTTATCTTATTTAATAAATATTTAATTAGTATTTACGTATAATATTCAAATCAAAAGTTTAAGAAAAGGTACGAAATGACAAGTCTATCTATTGCTGAAAAAAGAGCACTTGAAGATATATTTATATGTTTAGAAAGTAATAAAAGTAAAAAGATAGAGTGTTTAAAAAAGTATCTTGTGTTTTATAAAAAGAGTCGTTTTCTTGAACTAAAAAAGAAATTCCCCCTAATAAGTATTAGGAGGAAAAATATTATATAGCTTTTGTATTGTCCATGAGAACTGGGATAAATACCAGTGAAACGATAACTGCTACTATCGTACCAAATATCAAAGCAACTCCTAAACCTCCAAATATAGGATCTGTCGTTAAAAGAGCAGAGGCCAAAACAATCGTTACTGCAGTTAAAAATATAGGTTTCACTCTCGTTGCTGCAGACACTGCAATAGCTCTTCTCTTTTCAACCCCTTTTTCGATAAGCGAGATTGCAAAATCGATAAGTAAAAGTGAGTTTCTTGAGCTAATTCCCATCAAAGCAATAAATCCTATGAGAGAAGTTGCTGTCAGGAAAAAAGTCTCTTGAGTAAATATATCCATAATCCAATGCCCAACAATAACACCGATGATAGATAAAAAGCTACCTAAAAGGACTATCCCACTTAAAGCAAAACTTTTATAGTAAATCACCATCAATAAAAAAATAATCACAAGTGCCGTTATGAAAGCAGCTCCAAGGTCCGCAAATGTATCCATCGTCACTTTCATCTCTCCATCCCAAACTAAGTCATATACTTCTAAAGTTTGCTTATCTTGTAACTTTAAATTGAAAAGTGAACCATTTTTTATCTCATATTTTTGTGCTAAGAGTTCTTTTATCTTTGAACGTGCATCGAGAAGGGGATAGACTTGTGAAACTTTATCTGCTTCAGCTACAACAGTTACTACTCTTTGCAAATTTTTTGACATTAAAGTAGGCATTGATTGTACTTTTTGTATCTTGACCAATTCATTGATAGGTATCATCAATCCTAGTTCATTCATCAGTTTTAAAGAAGAGAGTTTCTTTTTTAAGCTATCTTCACTTGTATCATAAAGTTGTTTTGAACTCTCTTTTAAAACCAAAAATAGAGGTATTTGATCTGGATAGACATCGCTGTTTTTTGCTGTTATTTCCATACCTTCAAAGGCAAGATATAAAATTTCATTTACTTGTTTGATACTCAGTCCTGAACGGATAATCTTCTCTTTATCTACGATGAGTTCATATTTGGCATAGATGTCATCCTCTAAGATATCTACATCAACCAAATCTTCCGTATTTGCCAATATATTTTTTATCTCATTTCCTAAATGAACCAATCCTTTTCCATCTTTTCCATAGAGTTCAACAACTATAGCGGCTTGTGTTGGAGGACCAGCTGGCTCTTCTACCATCTTGATGTTTGTTCTCTCTTTAAGGACTTCACAAGAAGATTGGATGATTGGTCTTAGCCTATGCACCATCAAGAAACTCGTCTCATCCCTGCTATTTAAATCACTCAAATTTATAACAATTTCAGCTACATTTTCCCCTCGTTTAAACCCTGAGCCTTTTACTAATCCTGCATAATCAAGAGGTGATCCCATACCTGTAAACACCTCTATATTTTCCACCTCTTTCTCTTGTATCAAGATAGAAACAACACAATCGGTAACTTTTTTTGTTTCTACATGTGAACTTCCATTTGGCAAATCTACATACACAGAATAAGTATTTGCACTTTTTCCTGGAAGCATTTTTGCCAAAACTAGCTTCGTTGGGAACATAGCAAGAGAGCCTAAAAATGCTAAAAGCGTTAAAAATATAACAAGAAGTTTTTTGAACCTACTATTTAAAATAGAGAAGATAAAATGTTCAAAATTAAGCATTATCTCTCTCCTTTTCATTTTCTAGTTTTGGTTTTTTTAAAAGCCTTCTTGAAAGATACGGAGCGAAGATATAAGCCAAAACCAAAGAAGCAAAGATAGTTACAGGAACATTTGCAGGAATTGGTTTCATGAACTGCCCCATCATCTGTCCAACAAATGCCATAGGCACCATAGTAAGAATTATCGCTATTGTAGCGATATTTGTCGGCGCTCCTATCTCATCAGTTGCTTCAACTACAATCTCATCCATATCTTTATCTTTTGCATCATGTGAATGCATATGTCTATGGATGTTTTCTATCACAATAATAGCAGCATCCACTAAAAGTCCCATACTAAGTATCAGAGCAAAAAGGGTAATTCTGTTGATACTTTGGTCACTCAAATAAGCTACAAAAAGTGTGACTGCTAATATAGCAGGAACTAAAAATGTCACTATCAAAGACTCTTTAAAACCCAGTGTCACAACCAAAAGAACAAAGATAATTACTATGGAGACTATTAAGTTCATGACTAAACTATTAACAGCTTCATTTGCTCTTGTACCATAATTTCTTGTAACAACATACCCTATGCCATCTTTTTTCAACTCTTCTTTCATCTCATCTATAATTGCCAATACATCTTCTGCAATCACAACAGCATTGGAACCTCTAAGTTTTGAGAGAGTAAGTGTTACTTGCTCTTTTAAAGGAGTGAAAGAGCCATCTTTTCGAAAAGTAATCTCTGCTCTTTGAAAATTTTGAATATCCCTTCCTTTCGTAACCTTCGCAATATCTTTTAGATATATTGGAGACCCTCCATATTGAGCAATGATTAAATCTTGAATATCACTTACATCATCTAGCGCATTTTTTATTCCAAAAACAACAAGTTGTCCCTCTTGTGTTCTATTTTTTATGTTAGGCACATTTTTTAAAAGTGACTCTAAGGATTTAGCTATTTGTCCTAAAGAGATATTAAATCCTGAAAGCTTATTAAGATCTACTTCTATATTGTATTGCTCTTTTGATTCCCCTTTAAGCTCAGTCTTTGCTACATTTTCTATTAAACTTAGCTTATTTCTTATTGCG
>DKEY01000116.1 GCA_002469305.1 Sulfurospirillum sp. UBA6810 | reverse complement strand
AGTGATCATCTTATAAAAGATGAAGGCTCTTATAAAAAAGTGGTGAAGCGAGCACAAGAGTTGGCATCAGAGAATTATCTTGTTACTTTTGGGATTAAACCAACATTTGCAGAGATTGGTTTTGGATATATAGAATCAGATGGAGAAAATGTAAAAGCTTTTCATGAAAAACCAAATGTTGAAAAAGCTACAGAGTATCTAAATGCTGGGAACTACTACTGGAATAGTGGAATGTTTTGTTTTAAAGTTGGTGTTTTTTTAGAAGAGCTAAAAAAATATTCGCCACAAATATATGACAAGTCATTGGAAGCATATAAAAATGCAAAGCAAGATAATATGATAAGAATTGTTTATGAAGATATGCTAAATATTCCAATAGATAGCATAGATTATGCTGTGATGGAAAAATCAAATCGAGTTAAAGTCGTAGCAAGTGACATCAGCTGGTCTGATGTTGGAAGTTTTGATGCTCTTTGTGAAGAGTTGCCAAATGACGTAAATAATAACTTGATAATATCAGAAAAACCAGTACATACGATAGATATAAAAGATAGTATCATAGTTGATACTAACGATGTTTTGCTTGTCTCTAAAAAAGGTTCAACTCAGAAGATAAAAGAGATTGTTACTACATTAAAAAAAGAAAAATCAACATTAACAGATACACATCTCACTGGGTATAGACCATGGGGTACTTTTACTGTCTTGGAAGAACAAGATGGATATAAGATTAAGAGAATTGAAGTAAAACCAAGAAAAAGACTCTCTTTGCAAAGACATAAATATAGAAATGAGCATTGGATAGTAGTTAGTGGACAAGCAACTGTTACGATAGAAACCAATACGTTTGTTCTTAATCAAAATGAATCAACATATATCAAAGCAGGAGATATACACAGACTTTCAAATAATACTGAGGAACTTTTAGTTATCATAGAAGCTCAAGTAGGAAGCTATACTGGTGAAGATGATATAGAAAGATTAGAAGATGATTTTAAACGAGAAGAAGAGTAAATAATATGAAAAAAAAAGTAGCACTGATAACAGGAATTACAGGACAAGATGGAAGCTATCTAGCGGAGTTTTTGCTCAAAAAAGGTTATATAGTACACGGGATTAAAAGAAGAAGTTCACTTTTTAACACAGATCGTATAGATCACTTATATCAAGACCCCCATGTAGAAGATAGAAACTTAATTCTTCATTATGGAGATATGACAGATTCTATGAATCTTACTCGTATCATCGCCGAGTGCCAACCAGATGAGATATACAATCTAGCAGCTATGAGTCATGTACATGTAAGTTTTGAAACACCAGAATATGTTGCAAATGCAGATGGTACTGGCACTTTAAGGATTTTAGAAGCTGTACGGCTTTTGGGGTTGGAGAAAAAAACAAAGATATACCAAGCAAGTACAAGTGAACTTTATGGAAAAGTACAAGAAACTCCACAAAAGGAGACAACACCGTTTTATCCAAGAAGTCCTTATGCCGTTGCTAAGATGTATGCGTATTGGATAACTGTTAATTACCGTGAAGCTTATGGTATGTTTGCATGTAATGGAATCCTTTTTAATCATGAATCACCTGTGCGAGGTGAAACTTTTGTAACTCGTAAGATTACAAGAGCAGCGGCGAAGATAGCATTAGGATTACAAGACAAACTCTACCTTGGTAACCTCGATGCCAAGCGTGACTGGGGTCATGCAAAAGATTATTGTATTGATTTAGATAGTCAAATATTGACCATAGAGGGGTTTAAAAAAAGAGAAGATTTGACGTTAAGTGATACTTTAATAAATTTCAATCAAGAAAATAATTCTTGGGAGTATGACACTATTGAAAAAATATATGATGTTGAATATAGTGGTAATATGTACAGTTTTATTGGAAATGGATTACATTTTAGGTGTTCAGAAAATCATAGAATTTTTTACAAAAGGAAAACTAAACAGCATAAATCATGGAGTGATTATAGTTGGATTGAAACAACAGCAAAAGAGATTTATGAGATTTATGAGGATAAAGAACTAAGAACAAAATACGATTTTTGTTTTCCAGGATTTGTAGGATTAGAAGAAAATGAAAATGCTTATGATATTGGAGATGATTATATTAGACTTTTAGGATATGTTGTAACTGAAGGCAATTTATCTTTATCAAAAGAGATAGGCAGAGGTTCAACTCTAAGTGTTAGTCAATCACAAAAAAAATATTATAAAGAGTTAAAAAATATTATCGATAATTTAAATTTAGAATACAGAGAAAAAAAACGAGAAGATGAAGTTGTTGAGTTTATTTTTTCTGCCAAAAGTCAAGATGAGATTTTAGAATATTTTGACGATTTTGATATTCATCGTTTGCCTAAATTTATATATAAGTTTTCTAAAAGGCAGTTAAATATTCTATTTGAAGCCATGATGAATGCTGATGGTTGTTGGTCTAAACTTCAATATATATCAAAAAGAAAAGAGTTAATTGATGATTTTATGAATATCGTCTCTTTAATAGGATATAGAAGCAAGTTATCTAAACGAAAATCAGGAGTTTATATATTGCAAATATTTTCTTTGGCAAAAAAGAGTATTAATAATTTTGTGACAGATATTCTTAAAGAAGAATCAAAAGAAAATCTTTGGTGTGTTGAAACAACAAAGAATAAAACTATTATTACAAAAAGAAATGATACTATTTTTGTATCTGGAAATTGTAAAATGATGTGGATGATTTTGCAAGCAGAAGAACCAGAAGACTGGGTTATAGCAACTGGACAAACTACTATGGTGCGTGATTTTGTGCGTATGGCATTTAATTACTGTGGGATAGAACTTGAGTTTATAGGAACTGGTGTGGATGAAGTTGGCATTATCAAAGCCTGCCACAACCCTAGCTATCAAGTTGAAATTGGCAAGGTTGTAGTTGCTGTTGATCCTAGATACTTTAGACCTACCGAAGTTGATCTTCTTTTAGGTGATCCAACAAAAGCAGAGCAAAAACTTGGTTGGAAAAGAGAATTTAACCTTCAAAATCTTGTAGATGATATGATGAAAAATGATTTGAAACTTATGCAAAAAGATGTTTACCTCAAAGAGGGCGGCTATAAAATCATGAGTTATTTTGAGTAGAATGATGCAAAAAAGTTCTAAAATTTATGTTGCAGGGCATAGAGGTCTTGTAGGTTCTGCGATAGTCAAAAACCTTACATGTAAAGGTTATGCAAATTTAGTGTATAGAACACACAGTGAACTTGATTTAACCAATCAACAAGCAGTAGCAGAGTTTTTTGAGTCAGAAAAACCTGAGTATGTTATCTTAGCAGCTGCAAAGGTAGGGGGTATAGTTGCTAATAACACTTATAGAGCAGATTTTATCTATGAAAATTTACAAATTCAAAATAATGTTATACACCAAAGTTACGTGAATAAAGTTAAAAAGCTTCTTTTTTTAGGTAGTACATGTATATATCCAAAAAATGCACCACAACCGTTGAAAGAAGAGTATTTGCTTACAAGTGAACTAGAATATACAAATGAACCATATGCTATAGCAAAGATAGCAGGAATTAAGATGTGTGAAAGCTATAATTTACAATATGGCACAAACTTTATCTCTGTAATGCCTACGAATTTATATGGGTTAGGTGATAACTTTGACCTTCAAACATCACATGTTTTACCAGCACTCATAAGAAAGATACACTTAGCAAAGCTTTTAAATGAAAAAAGATATGAAGAAGTTATACAAGATTTACATGTGAAAAACTTAGAAGAGGCAAAAACGTATCTTTTTGAGTTTGGAGTCACTGGAGATAGTGTGGAAATCTGGGGCAGTGGAAAGCCTAGACGTGAGTTTTTATACTCTGAAGATATGGCAGATGCTTGTGTTTTTTTGCTGGAAAATAGGGATTTTAAAGATTCTTATAACGCTACATGTAAAGAGATAAAAAATACGCATATAAACATAGGAACTGGAATCGACATCAGCATAAAAGAGTTAGCAGAACTGATACAAAACATCGTAGGTTTTAAAGGTAGTCTTATGTTTAATACAGATAAACCAGATGGTACAATGGTTAAGCTAACAGACTCAGGTAAACTTCATAGTCTTGGGTGGAAGCACAAGGTTGAGCTTGAAGAAGGCATTAAAAGTGTATATGGTTGGTATCTGCAAAATACAAGTGTGTATTGATGTAAAAGGTTTTAAAGAAAACATGCTACTTACAGAGAAATTTATTGAGAGAAAAAAACGAGAATACGAAGAGTTACAAAAAGAATTAGAAATACTGAAACAGGATGTGATATGCAAGTAAAATTATGCATCATAGGATTAGGATATGTTGGATTGCCATTGGCACATGCTTTTAGCTCAAAGTATAAGGTTATAGGTTTTGATATAAACCAAGCAAGAATCGATGAGTTAAAAAAAGGTTATGACAGAACTTTAGAATTGAACCAAAACCAGCTAGAAGAGGCGTTGAAAAATGGTATGGAGTTTTCAACAAAATTAGAAGATATAGCTTCTTGCAATGTTTATATCATAACTGTTCCAACTCCTATCGATAAACATAAAAAACCAGATCTTACCCCACTTATAAAAGCTAGTGAGAGTGTTGGAAAGGTTTTAAAAAAAGATGATATAGTTATCTATGAATCAACAGTTTACCCAGGAGCAACTGAAGAAGATTGTGTTCCTGTTTTAGAAAAACATTCTGGTCTTAAGTTTAACATTGATTTTTTCTGTGGATATAGTCCTGAGAGGATAAATCCAGGAGATAAGGAACACACAGTAACAAAGATACTGAAAGTTACAAGTGGTAGTACACTAGAAACGGCACAAAAAGTAGATGAACTCTATAGAGCTATCATAACAGCTGGTACACATCTAGCCCCCTCTATCAAAGTAGCTGAAGCTGCAAAAGTTATAGAAAATTCTCAGAGAGATATAAATATCGCTTTTGTAAATGAGTTAAGCATGATATTTAATCGTCTTGGAATTGATACTAATGCCGTGCTAGCGGCAGCTGGAACAAAATGGAACTTTTTGCCTTTTAAGCCAGGACTTGTTGGAGGACACTGTATAGGAGTGGATCCATACTATCTTACGCATAAAGCTCAAGAAGTAGGATATAATCCAGAGATTATCTTAGCTGGTCGAAGACTCAATGACAACATGGGGATTTATGTAGCAAATCAAGTGATAAAACTTATGATAAAAAGAGGCTATACGATAGAAGGATCACGTGTACTTGTACTTGGTATTACGTTTAAAGAAAATTGTCCAGATATAAGAAATAGTAGAGTTATAGATGTTATAAAAGAGCTACAAGATTTTGGATGCAGGGTTGATGTGAGTGATTGTTGGGCAGATAAAGAAGAAGTTAAACATGAGTATGGCTTAGAACTTTTACGTGAGCCTGATATATCGCACTATCAAGCAGTAGTTTTAGCAGTGGCACATGATGAGTATAAAATCTTCAAGTTTGAAGGCAAAAATCAAGTAGTATTTGATATAAAGGGAATCCTTAAAAATGCTGATGGAAGGTTGTAGCGAATGATTTTGCAAAAAGTATTATTGATATTTGGTACACGTCCAGAAGCAATTAAAATGGCACCTCTTGTTCAAGCATTTAAGAAAGAAAGCTTAATAGATACAAAAGTTTGTGTTACCGCTCAACATAGAGAGATGCT
>DKEY01000085.1:33879-34652 GCA_002469305.1 Sulfurospirillum sp. UBA6810 | reverse complement strand
TATCCATGATTGAACGGATTTTATCACTACCAAAAATACGAAGAAGATTATCTTCCAAGCTTAGGTAAAATCTACTCTTCCCAGGATCACCCTGACGGCCTGAACGTCCACGAAGTTGATTGTCTATACGACGAGATTCATGGCGTTCTGTTCCTATGATATATAGTCCGCCCAATGCTTTTATCTCATCTGTTATCTTGATATCAACACCACGTCCTGCCATATTTGTAGCAATAGTAACAGCACCTTTAACACCAGCGTCTTGAACGATTTGTGCTTCTTTTTCATGATTTTTTGCATTAAGGACTGAGTGTGGAACTTTTGCTTCTTTCAAAAGTTTATGGAGTAACTCACTTCTTTCTATCGAAGCTGTACCCACAAGTACAGGTTGTCCAACTTTATGACAAGCTTTTATATCTTTTATAACTGCTTCAAACTTTTCACGCTCAGTTTTATAGATAAGATCATTCAAATCTTTTCTCACCATCGGTAAGTTTGTTGGGATAGAAACAACATCAAGATTATATATTTGAGCAAATTCTGTTGCTTCAGTTTGTGCAGTACCTGTCATACCTGCTAGTTTTTTATACTGTCTAAAATAGTTTTGGAAAGTAATATCTGCTAAAGTTTGAGACTCTTCTTTGATAGAAACACCCTCTTTTGCTTCAAGTGCTTGGTGAAGTCCCTCACTAAATCTTCTTCCCTCGCTTAATCGTCCTGTAAACTCATCTACGATAACAATTTCACCATCTTTTACAACATAATCAACGTCT
>DKEY01000085.1:17682-33795 GCA_002469305.1 Sulfurospirillum sp. UBA6810 | reverse complement strand
GTTTTTTTCATCAACGATAAAATCTTTATCTCTTTCTAGCTTCAGAGCAACAGCGTCTGCCTTTTTGTACCCATCAAGAGTTCTATCAGTTGGTCCAGAGATAATCAAAGGTGTTCTTGCTTCATCAATTAAGATAGAGTCAACTTCATCAACGATAACATAGTTATGCACTCTTTGCATCTTATCTTCTAAAGAGTATCTCATGTTATCACGAAGATAGTCAAAACCGTATTCGTTATTTGTTCCATAAGTGATATCACAAGCATATTGCGCTTTTCTTGTTTTATCATCATCAAGATTTCCCGTTAAAACACCTACACTCAAGCCTAAAAAGTTATAAATCTTTGACATTTCAGTAGCATCACGACGAGCTAGGTAGTCATTGACGGTCACTACATGTACGCCTTTTCCACTCATAGCATTTAAAACAACAGGTAAAGTTGCAACAAGCGTTTTACCCTCACCCGTTTTCATCTCAGCTATATCGCCTTTATGTAAAACGATACCACCTATCATCTGCACATCAAAATGTCTCATTCCAGTCGTACGTTTACTTACTTCACGAGTAATCGCAAAAACATCATATAAAATATCATCTAAGGTTACTTTAGCGTTTTGTACATCCTCTTTCAAAGAGTTAAAAAGTGACTTTATCTCTTCATCACTCATAGCAGCATACTTGCTCTCTAAAGCATTTATCTTAGTAACTAATCCAAAATATTTTTTTACTAATCTATCGTTTTGAGTTCCGAAAATCTTACGTACAATTCCTAACATTTCTCTTTACCTTTATCTCGTTTACTATTAAAAGCAAAGATTTTATCATATCTTTACTATTAATTTGCTAAAACTTCATTAGAGAAAAATTTTATAGGATTTATATGAAACGCATACTTACTTTGATACTTTTTACTACTTTTTTATCGGCAAATGAATTAAACTTTGAAACAATACAGAGTGATTTTACACAGATAATTACAAATGAACAAAACTCCAAGATAGTGTATGAGGGAAATTTTTATGCAACTTCAAATGCTAAAGCTCTTTGGATATATACAAAACCTATAAATAAAAAGATTTATTTTGATAAAAATACCGTTGTGATCGTAGAACCAGAACTCGAACAAGCCATTATCACAAATCTTAAAAACACTCCAAATCTAACAGAGATTTTACAAAGTGCCAAAAAAGTATCGAGTGACAGATACGAAGCCTCATACGAAGAGACAACCTACTCTATCACGATAAAGCATGGAAAGATAGCAACGATTGAGTATAGAGATAAACTAGACAACGCTATCGTCATTAGTTTAAGCAATCTCGTAAAAAATGCTTTTTTAGACGATGCTCTTTTTAAAGAAGAAATCCCACTAGATTATGACATACTAACACAGTAAATTACTTACTGCAACAACCCTCTTTTTTGAGTGCTTCGATAATTTTTTCGGCAGTGGTATTTTCATTGATAAAAAGTTTTTGTATATAAATGTTATCTATATCAAGTGCATATTTTGTTTGAACGTACCCAATCAAAGTAGTTTTAAGAGTCTCTTTTCCTTTTGACGTGAGTAAATCCTCAGCATAAAAACTTCCTATCACAACATTGAGTGCATCAATAATCTTAAAGTCATTGATATCAACATCTCTTCCCTCAAATATCATAGAAGTTTGAACTTGTACAGTTCCTTTTGAAAGCTTACTAAATATACTCACATCAAACTCTTCAACACTCAAAGTTTCTTCTGCTTTGATAAATGAAGCAAGAAGAAAAAACGCAAAAAACAATCTTTTCATAAAAACCTTTTATACATTGGAATCAAGTAGAGGAGCACCTAACTCACTCAATTTTTTATCTATCATTTCAACAGCTTTATTGATAGTTTCATAACTGATATCAGGAAGTTTTGAACCCCAAATACCCTCAGCCTCTTCAAATCCTCTCAAAATTCCCTCACGTCCAGCTTGAAGCATTTCCACATCATCACCTGCACCATTTAACACAAAGTTAGCGATACGCTCACTCGTTTGTTTTACCCCAAAAAAACCATCTTCACTCACTAACTCTTGTGCTTCACTTTGAGTAAGTTCTGCTATGGGTTTGCCACTATATCCGATTTCTGAGAGATGAAACACTTCGTTTTGTGTGGATATACTCTCTTTTGATTGATTTTGGATTTGTGCTTGATACTGTAAAAAATACTCTTTAGAGATACTTTTTGCATCTAGCTTATCTTCTAAAGCCTTTTGTACATCAACTTTTGCACTAGAAGCATAACTTTTATACTCACTAGCAACAAATGAACTTTCTATTTTCATTTTACCCTCCTTCTCTACATGTAAAATCGTCAAAAGGTTAAAATAGTGTTGTCTTGAAGTTCTTTTCTATGTCAATTATATCAGTATTTTGGTAAAAATCTATCACTTTGTGAGAGACTTGGATACACCTTTGCAAGTGATTGTAAAAGGCTTTTTCATTATATGAGTACTCTAGCATAAGATTTTTAGGCTCACTTGCACGGCTGATAGCTACATAAAACTGGCTTTTTTCAAAGATATTATCTATGTTGCAAACTAGCGTATCTATGCTCATCCCTTGTGACTTGTGTATCGTGATGGCATAAGCTAGTTTTAGTGGGAACTGTTCGATAGAGACGAGTGGTTTCTCTTCTATCTCACCGTTTAAGAGTATATTTTCATGCATGGTGTACTCTTGTCTTGTCACTTTCACTATTTGCCCGTTCTCTTTTTCTACATGTACAAATTCATCATCAATCGCTTTTACAATTCCTTTTTCACCATTGTAGTATGATCCCCATTTGTTAGTACAAAACAAAACAACTGCCCCAACTTTTAAAGTTAACTCTACTGGAATTGGCAAGGCATTTTTCCAACTCTGGATTCTCGCTGCATTTAAAGTGCTTACATGTGACTTTTCTTTTGCTGCTAAAAGCACCTTTGTAGCCTTTAGCTCTTCTAGTTTTTGCAAGTTCTTTATATCTGCTTCTTTATTTCTTCCATAAAGTATCGTAGGATTTATATCTTTTACATGTAGATTAGTTTTAAGCCCTGCTAAGTACTCTGCGACTTCACTATCAAACTCACCTTTTCTTATCTTTTTTAAGATAGAGAAAAAATGTTCATCTTTTGTTCTTTTTGTTTGTGTAAGCTCTACAATACAAGGTTCAAAGTACTCCCAAGCACTACTCTCAAAAGCAAATTCTGCATCGCCAAATAAGGAGAGATTGTCTGTGTTTTTTGATTTTATCGGGGGAAGTTGAAAGAAATCGCCTACAAATAAAAGAGAGCCTTTAAAATTTGCATTTTTTATTCTCGCTTGTATCATATCAAGCAAGTTTGCACTCACCATGCTTATCTCATCAATGACAAGTAAATCAGCACTCTCTAAAATCTTATTGAGTTCTTTGAGCCTTTGTTTTGTATATTTGTCATGTCTTTTAAGTTCATCTAGGGAGTTACAAATCCCAAAGGCAAAAAAGCTGTGGATAGTTTGCCCGTTGATATTAACAGCACTTACTCCAGTACTTCCTAAAACAACTACCTGCTTTCCCTCTTTTTTAAACGTTGTGATTAGCTCTTTACTTAGATAGCTCTTTCCAACCCCACCACCACCTGTAAGAAGTACATTTCTATTTTCTAACAAATCTCTCAATTTTTTTAATAAACTCAAAAAACAATCCTAATTTTTGCTATCATTTCACCTATGAAACAAATTAAATATACACTCATTATACCTATTGTTTTATTACTAAGTGCTTGTAGTAAAAAAGATGCTCCTATACTTACGTATGAACAAAACTTGACTGCCTATACTACTAATGTTACAGACTTTAACATAACAAAAGAGACTTTTGATGAAAAGTATTTTATGCCTTGGCAAATCTCAAAGATAGCTTATCCGATAGAAAAAGCAACTTGGGCAAATCAAGTTTTTTACAAAAAAGATAGATACTATGGGGAGAATACTCTTTTGCTCGATATAAAAGAGATTGAAGACATCATCAACAAAACAAACTTTAAAGCCTACAATACGATAAATCACTATGCAATAACTACCAAAAATGCACAGGTAAGAAATCTACCTACAAATAAGCCTTTTTTAAAAAACACTAAAGATGCTGGAGAGGGATTTAGCTTTGATTATTTGCAAAATACAAGGTTACATGTAAACACTCCTTTGCTTATTTCTCACTACTCACTTGATGGGGCTTGGGCATTTATACAAAGTGAGTCTTCAACTGGTTGGATAGGTGTCGAGAACATTGCTTTAGTAGATGCAAAAAATATCAATGAATTTAAAAATGCTCAAAAAATAGTCGTAATAAAAGACAATTTCCCTTTATATGACTTAAAAAATCGTTTTGTCGCTTATGTAAAACTTGGTGCTATTTTTGCAAATACTTCACAAGTAGATGATAAATATATATCTTACATGTACAAAAATGATATCGAGGGAAATGCCCACAAGATAGCAGTCTATATCCCCACAGCTTTTGCAAAAAGTTTTCCGCTGGATTTTCAATCAAACAATATCCTCACAATCGGAAATGAACTCTTGAATGAAAAGTATGGTTGGGGTGGTTTCATGGCAAATAGAGACTGTTCTGCTATGACAAAAGATTTTTTTGCTCCCTTTGGTATCTGGTTACCTAGAAACTCTTTTTCTCAAAGTCAAGCAGGAGAATTCATCTCATTTGAAAATATGAGTGATACACAAAAAGAGCAAAAGATTTTGGAAGTTGGTATCCCTTTTGTTAGCCTTATCTACCTCAAAGGGCATATTATGCTCTATATCGGACAACAAGACTCAAAAGCTATGGTCATGCACAATACTTGGGGGCTAAAAATCCAAGAAGGAGATAATGTTGGGAGAAAAGTTATAGGAAAGTCTATCATATCTGACCTATACCTTGGAAAAAATCAAGAAGATATCATAGAAGAGACTCTTCTTATCAAAAAAGCTCTTGGTATCTTAGTAAAACCCTCTTTAGAAGTAAAAGAGACAAACCCTTTTCTCAAAGCTTATAAAAGTATCACTAAAGTAGAAAACAACTCTGTTTACTTTGATGATAATAGCACTCTTGCTTATGATGATTTTAGTGAAAAAAGTTTTGAAGAGATGCTTGAAAATGCTGATATCGAAGATATGATTAAGGGTCATTATAAGGCATTTGAAGAGATAACTCCCCCACTTGATGATGTTGGTAGAGCACGTAATGAAGCTTTGTTTCATAAACTTTATGGACAAGATGCAAAAGAGATAAAAGCCAATCTTGAAGAAGTCACTTGGGTTGATGGAAGTAAATTATACTTCAATAAAAAGCAAAATGCTTCTGTGCAACTTCAAAAAGTTATAACCGAGCTTTCAAAACTGCCAAACTCTTATAACAAATACATAACCAACATAGCAGGAACGTACAATCATCGCTATATCTCTGGTACAAAAAGACTAAGTGCCCATAGTTTTGGTATTGCCATAGATTTGAATGTAGCACAGTCAAGATACTGGAAATGGGATAAAAAGTATGCTTACTCAAACAACTTTCCAAAAGCTATCATAGATATATTTGAAAGATATGGTTTTATATGGGGTGGGCGATGGTATCATTATGATACCATGCACTTTGAGTACCGCCCAGAGTTATTTTTTAAGATTGATTAAGAAGTCTTCTCTTTTATCATATTGTCGATATGCGTAAACAATGAAGAAGAGTGCTCTTCTACATTTTGCATTGTCTTGATGACTTCCTCTCTTTTTTCAAATAAAACACCTTGGTTTATGTATCTTAATGCCCCATTTACTTTTTCATGGACATGTTTATGTGGTTCCATTATCTTAGAATATGCCGTAGTTTTTGAGAAAGTTCCTTTTGCTTCATCACTTTCATACCACAAACCAAATCTACAACTATGGTGGTCACTGTGCTCTGCAACAGATTTTTCTTCTAAAAGAGAAACATATCCATTGACCTTGTAAATCACATGGTCAATTTTTGCCAAATCACCCATCAAAGCATAAGAGATACTTTGATTGTCTTTTTCTATCTCATGAGTATTTTTTATAAGAGTTTTTACTGTTTCATTAAACTCATAGAGTTTGTTTGAAGAAGTATTTGCTGTTATTTCACTTTTTTCTGAATTTTCAAGTAACACTGATGTATTTTGTTTTAAAACATTGATGCTTATTTCTATCTCACCTGTTGCCTTCTGTGTTCTCTCAGCAAGATTGCGTACTTCATCAGCCACAACAGCAAATCCACGTCCATGTTCGCCAGCTCGTGCAGCTTCTATGGCCGCATTTAAAGCTAAAAGATTGGTTTGATCAGAGATATCTTTGATGAGCGAAATTACTGAACTGATATCATCTACATTTTTATTTAGCTGTTCTGAACTATCTTTTGAGTGGTGTATCATCTGTACTATTTCATTGATAGAGGAAACAATAACTTCTATGTTTTTTTGAACCTCTGTTGTAACTTCACCATTGCGTTCATTTAGCTTATTGATTTCATTAATCATAACTATATTTTCATTGAAGCTATTTTGCAGACCTGTGGTATCCTTTTTAAAACCTGTAACCATAGTATCTGTTAGTTTTGATTTAAATTTCTCTTTTTCTCTAGCCTCTTCTATCTCTTTGTAACTCTCTTGAACTTTCAATGTCTCTTTTTGTGCTTGCAAAGCTATGGCTTCTACTTTTTCTATAAAAACATTAAAGCTATTGGATACTTCTTCTAGTTCATCTCTTGTTTTTATATTGACTCTTTTTGACAGATCAGCATCACCTTTTGCCAAATCAAATGCTGTATCTTTTAAGATACCAATAGGCTTTAAAATACCTCTTTGAAAGATAACAGTTAAAACAACAAAGACAATGATAAGTGATGCAAATACCAAAAGAATTTGATTTATAACGATACTTTTTGATTCTTCAAGTGTTTTAAAAACAGTATCCAAACTCTCTCCTGTGACTGCATAGGCAACAACATTTCCTGAAAAATCTTTGATTTCAGAACTTATAAAAAGAAATTTATCTCCATAAAAAACCTCTTTTGTTTTTGTTATATCATGATTTGCAATATCAGTTAAAAACTCTTTATTTGCAAGTTTTTGGTCTGTGGCAAGAGTGTATTTACCAGCTTTTGGTTTCTCTTTTAAAAGTGTTGCAACTTCAAGATACTCATCTTTCATAAGAATCAAAAACTCTTTGTTTTCCTTTTTTGCAATCTCTGCGATAGAGTCAAATCCCTGCATAAACTCAACTGAACCTATATACTTTCCAAGCACTATGATAGGAGAGATACCACGGAGTGTAAGCCCTGCCCTTCCAAGTTCTACTGCTATAACTGACTCTTGCTTTTGTTTTACATGTACAATCGTTTTTCTAAAACTTGATAAATCATCACCATGCTTTTTAGGACTCCAATGTCTTAAAAAACTTTTTATATCTTCATCATGGATATGGATTTTTATATCTTTTATGGAACTGTTTTGTGCATACTCTTTTAGAAGTCTATCTATACCATCAAGCGCCGTTGCTTTGTTTCCATCTAGTAAAGACTCTATGATATCACTATTATGAGCAAGACCCACAGCATTTGTCAGACCAATATCTTTTATACTTTTATACTCATCAATAAAAAAGTTTCTAAGTACAGTTGATTCTACTGCATAGACATTCTCTTTGATAGTTTTTGCCGAATACAGATAATTGAGAACAAGAGTAAGAAGAAGAAGTCCCATGATAACTATCATAGGTATGTATAGCTTTCTCTTTATAGACACGTTAAACCCCCATAAATTTGGTATAAATCAATACTACAAGATGAAGTATTAATTTTCTCTTATATCAACGAAAACTCCACTTGGAAGTTCTCTTACTTTTTCAATAGCACGGATAACTCTTTTTGCAGCTTCTGTGGAAGATAAAATTTTCATTTTTTTTAATTTTTCTATAGTTGGAAATTTTTCTGAATTTGGTGTTTGAAAGATAGCACTTAAAAGTGGGGTATCTATCAAATCAGGAGCGATAGAACTATAATGCGTCTCCAATCTCTCAGCAGAGTAAAGTTTTATAAGCATATTGAGAGCTGCTTTGGAGATAGAGTAACTACTCCACCCTTTTATACCACTACAAGCACTTGAAGAAGAGATAGCTACTACTTGCTTCAACTCTATACGAAGTCTATCAAGGGCATCTAAAAGTTCTTTATTTGCCCATAGATTTGTCTTCATTGCATCTTGTAAATCACTCATTTTCGTTTCAGAAATATTTTGAATTTTACCAGAAATACCAGCATTTAAGATAACTAAATCTAATTCTCCAACATCTTGAAAAAGACTTTCTAAAGTACTTTGTAACATGATAGGTTCTCGTATATCTGCAGAATCAAAGTGAAAATTTTTAACATTTTTTAAATTTTCTGGTGCTCTTCTACTTATCCCATAGACTTCATATCCCATAGAAAGATACTCACGAGCCAAAGAGTTTCCTAGTCCTGTACTTACCCCTGTTATAAATACCTTAGGCATCGTCATCTCCTTTATCAAGCAAATCCAATTTTTCATCAAACTCCACTCGCTCAATCCTATCGAACTCGCTGGAGATTTTATTGGTGGTAGTTGTTATATCTTTTACGTCTTTGTTTACACTCTCTATATGTTTTGCCAAACTCTCCCATCTTTGTCTATATCTTTTGAAGTTTTCTGAGAGTTTAAGTAGCTCTTCTTGGATTTTTTTAGCTTGTTCTTGCGTTTTTATATCTCTTACTATCGCCATAATAGTACTTAAAAGTGCCATCAGTGTTGTAGGAGATGCTATCCAAACTCCTCTTTTTCTTGCATACTCTATCAAGTCTTCATGGTAGGCATTTATCTCAGCGAAGATAGCTTCAGCTGGTAAAAACATGACTGCTATATCAGCTGTGACCCCTTTTATGATATATTTTTCACTGATATCATTTACATGCTTACGAATGTTTTGTTTAAACTCTGTTGCAAATTTACTATCTTCAATCATACGAGTATAGTTTTCTAATGGAAATTTAGAATCAATAGCTATGATACCAAGTGGTTCTGGAGCTCTTATGATGGCATCTGCTATCACTGAAGTTTTAAAAGAGTACTGCAAATCATACAAATCTTTTTTATCGCCAAATATTGATTTTAGGATACTATTGAGCTGTACTTCTCCAAATATACCGCGAGATTTTTTATCTGTTAGTACATTTTGCAAGGCATTTACATCGCTACTTAGGGTTTCTATCTTCTTTTGAGCCTCACCTATTTTTGCAACACCTATGATGATATCTTTAAAAGTTTTATCTATATCTTCAAAACCTTTTGAGAGTCTCTTCTCTACTTTTTCATTGATTTCAAAAAGTTTCTCTTCTACTTTTAGTGAAAGCTTTTCTATATCTTTTGTACTCTGCTCTTTCTGTTCTTTCAAAGCCTCTGTCACACTCTTGCTTATCTCTTTACTTATCTCAAAAAGATTTTTTTGTAACTCTGTTCTCATGAGTTGCTGTGAAGTAGAGATTTTAGTAAAAAGCTCAGCATTTTTTTCTATCTGAGAAGTTGTATTTTTTACATTTTCTAAAACTCTTTTATCTATCTGCTCAATTTTTTGGTACAAAAACTCTCTTTGTGTCTCAAACAGTGCTCTTGTATTTTCATTGTTTTTAGTGTCTATTTCATAGATATAACTTTTTACATGTAAGGCTACAAATGCCCCAACTAAAACGATACTAAAAACGATGACTGCTAGAGAGATGTATTCAAATGGCATTAATTTTCTTTCCTTTGATAATAGTAAATAAAAGTGGAATATAAAAGAGATTTAGCACTGTTGCCCAAGCTATCCCAAAACCTAAAGAGATTGCCATAGGCTGTAAGATAACAGCTTGACCTGCTGCAAAAAATATCAAAGTAGAAAGACCAAGTACAGTTGTAACAGAAGTTAAAAGGATTGGTCTGAGCCTCAATGTTGCATAGTGCAGTATCTGTTCTTGTGTTTTTGCTTTTTTTAGAAAATCCATCATGATAATTCCATCATTGACCACAACACCACTTAGTCCAACAATCCCTAAAAGACCTGGCATAGTCAGGTTTAAATCCATGAGAAGATGTCCACTTAAAACACCCAAAAGAGAGAGCGGTATGCTTGTCAAAATAAGAACAGATAAAACGATAGAGTCAAACATCCATACAAGAGCTAAAAAGATAAGAAATACTGCAATGATAGCTGCTTTCATCATCTCTTTTTGTACTTTTGCACTCTCTTTCTCTTCTCCTTTGATTTTTACATGTACGCCTTTTTGCTGCAACTTTTTTATCTCATCATCCATGATTTTAAAGACTTTACCTGAAGTTGTTTCTGTTTTTTTTAAGGATGCAAAAACAGAACTGACTCTAAGAGAATTATCTTTGTATATATCAGAGTACCCATCCACAAACTCAAAATCAACAACCTCAGAGAGGCTTACTTTTTTGCCATTGCTAGGGATAGGGAGATAAAAAGAAGAAATACTCTCAAAAGTATCTTTCATCTTCTCCTGCGTTCTTATCTTGATAATTTCTCCATTGTAAAACATCTTTCCAGATTCTGCTTTAAAAAAGTATGGTCTAAGATATGAAGAGATCAATCCCTCATTGAAACCCAACATTTGACCATAGGCATTTACTCTGAGTTTTAACTCTCTTTTTCCAGGTATTAAATCATGTTCGACATTGAAAACACCCTCTATTGAAGAGAGTTTTTTAGCCACCGTTTCTACTGCTTCTTTTACAAGGGTATCATCTGCATGAGAAAAAGCTATCTCGATATCACTTCCAACAACACCAGCACCTGGAACGACTGCTTTAAACTCTTCAAATCTTTTGTCATTCATAAATCTATTTGTATGCTTTTTAACCTCTTCGAGTATATCTAGGGCATTTTTATTTCTAATCATATTCGTATCATCGTACTCAGGAGATAGATAGGGATTTATGTATTTGTTAAAAAAGTTTTCAGGTGCTCTTTCGTGAAGATTGATAAAAATATGAAAGTTGTTTTCAGCAACATGAGGTCTATACTTTGCATCGAGCATAAAACCTGAAACTGAAGCGATAGAAGAGACATCTTGCTTGGATAAATTATCCAACAAAGCCTTTTCTACTTCATTGACAATCTCTTGTGTGTTATGGATATCATAATTTATATCAACTTTTCCACTGATATGAATCTCTGTTGTATCAAAATCTGGAAAAAGTTGAAAGTCTATATTTTTAAACATTGTAGAGATTGAAACAAAACTAAATACCAAAAATGCAACTAAAACACTCTTTCGATATCTTAGTATAAAACTCAAACAACTTTTATATATAGCATTAAAAAAGATCCACCAAGACTCATTCTTTTTTGTTTTTGTTTTGACAACCAAAAAATCTTTTGCATGAAGCGGTAAAAAGAAAAATGCTTCAAACAAAGAACTTAAAAGGAGTATAGATATCATGATGGGTAAAATTCTCATAAATACCCCCATCTCTCCACTCATGATAAGCAGTGGTAAAAAAGCGAAGATAGTAGTTGCAGTAGCTGTTAAAACAGCAGGGAAAACTTCACTTGCTCCATTTATCGCGGCATCTTTTGGGGTATCTCCATTTTCTAAGTGCCTAAAGATATTTTCAGCCACAACAATCGCTTCATCAACAAGCATCCCTAAAGCTATAAGTGCTCCAAGAAGTGAAAGCATGTTGAGACTATACCCCATCATCTCAGCACAAATAAGACCTATCATAAAACTCACAGGAATACCAAGTCCAACCACAAAAGCTATCCGTCCGCTTATGAAGATATAAACAGAAAGTGAAACTAAAATCAATCCAAAGATGATATTTGAGATGACAGTATTGAGACGGTTTCTAATCCAAACCGAAGTATCAGAGTAAGCTCTAAAGGTATAGCCGCTATACTGGGCTTCATACTCACTTAAGAGCTGTTTTATCTCTTTTACTAAAGAGATGGCATTGCCACTTTTACCTTTGTTGATATTGATGGAGATATTTTGCTTGCCATTGAAGTGAGAAACTTCACTCAAATCTGAAAGAGTAAACTCAATGTTTGCTATATCTGTAAGCCTAACGCTTTTGCCAGCTATATTTAATCTAGTATTTTTAAGTTTTGCTGTATCTTTTTCCCCGCCATAGGTACTTACGAAAGTATGAGAGCCTTTTTGTTTGATAAGCCCTATGGGAAAAACTTCACTCAGTGAGGCGATAGACTTATACACGCTATCAACACTCAGTCCATATGCTAAAACTTTTTTTTCATCTATTTTGACAACGAGTTCTTTATCTGCATCTCCTCTGATAAAGATATCACTCAAATCCTCTATCTTAGAAAGAGCAGATTTTAATTCTGAGGCTACATGTAAGATTTCTTCGATGCTTTTATCAGAAGCGATTGCTATGGCAACAAGGGGATATGTAGTCGTCATCACTTTGGCTATGGGTTCATCCATATCTGTTGGAAAATCTTTTCTTTTTGAAGAGATGATGTCTTTCACATCATCTAAGATTTCACTCTTTTGCGCCCCATCTTTAAGATAAACAACTATGCTAAAAGCACCATTTTTGATAGAACTTTCAATCCTATCTATGTCATTGAGGTTTGATATCTCATCTTCAAGTTCTTTAACAGCAATCTTGTCTAAAACATCAGGACTGGTACCGACATATCCACCTGTGATAGAGATAGCATCTAAGTTTGATGGAGGAAATATCTCCTTTGGAATTCTTTGATAAGAAAATATGGACAAAACTACTAAAAAGATTAAAAATATATGGTTTAAGATGTTTTTTTCAACTGCAAATTGTATAAATTTTTTTATCATGAGATTTCTTTCACTCTTTTAAATCAATCAAAACTGAGTCTATAATCTGGTTTTTAAATCTGATTGATTCTAATTTTTGGTTTAGGTATCTATTTTCCTCTTCCAAGATAGAGTATTCGCTGTAAAGTTTACTTATGTCTCTACTGATGTAGTATATCTGGTTTTTTATATAGACTTTTGGCAACAAAATCAAAAAAGCAACGCTCAGTGCTAAGTACACAAGCAAAAGAGTCTTAAAATCTAAATTTCTCTCTTTTTTTTGCTCATTGTCATAGTCACTTAAAAGCTCATGCTTATCGCTCATATCTTACTGTCCCCTTTAAACTTAAAGTAAATTCAAGATTAAATTCCTCGCCCCTCTTGTGAAGCGAAGCGGTTGCAAAGCAATCACTCTCTTCGAGAAAGCACGAAGCGAAGCTTCTGTCTTTCATTTTACTATCCTATCTTAAAAACACGCATTTTAGAACTTCTGCTTCTAGGGTTCTCTTTCTCTTCTTTTTTTGTAGGTACTATCGGTTTTTTTGTTAAAATTTTTCCGATAGCATGAGAATTACCACAAGTACATCGCATAACTTCACTTGGACAGATACAACTCTTCGTCCAGTTTTTAAAAGTTCTTTTTACAATCCTATCTTCAAGAGAATGAAATGAGATAATAGCAACTATCGTATCTTTCAATCCAGCATTTGCTATACTCTCTAAAAGCTCATCTAACTCACCAAGCTCGTTGTTTACTTCTATACGGATAGCTTGAAACAAAAGAGTTGCTGGGTGGATTTTTGGTTTGCCACCAAACTTTTTCATCATCGCTGAAAGCTCTTTTGCACTTTCAAAAGGACGCCTATCGCAAATCTCTTTTGCTACTCTCTTTGCATCACGCATCTCACCGTACTCTCGCAAAATCTCTTCAAGTTCACTTTGCGAATAGTCGTTGACTACCTCTTTTGCGCTAAGAGGATTTTTGGGGTTCATCCTCATATCAAGGTTTTCACTCTCAAAACCAAAGCCACGTTCTTTTTTATCCAACTGTAAAGAAGAGACTCCGATATCGGCTAAAACTCCCTTGATGTCGTATGTAGCATACTTTTTTATAACCGTAGAAAACTGAGCATGTTCAAAGATAACCCTATCACCAAAAGGAGCAAGTCTTTTTTTGCTAAAGTTGATAGCCTCCATATCTTGGTCACAACATATCATCTTTATATTTTGATTGTTTTTTAAGATAGCCTCACTATGTCCACCATATCCCAAAGTACAATCTACGATATAACCCTCTGTTATATCTGCAAATGTTTCTATGACTTCATTATAAAGTACGGGTATATGTGGTATATTCAATGTCTATCCTCAAATTGTATTTTCATTACATGAGTGATATAATACCAAAGATGCAATAAAAAAAGGTTTAGAACTATATGGAACAGTATTTAGCAGATGAATTGAAACATGTCTCTCTCTCGATGTTTAGAAAAGATTTTATTGGTATTTTTCATGGCTCTATCTCCGCAAGAGTAGAACACAATAAGTTTTTGATAAACAAAAAAGATGCTATTTTTGATGATTTGAAAAGAAGTGACTTTATAGAACTTTACTCTAAAAAAGATTATCGTTGGAATGAAGCGAGCATGGATGCTGATATACACTTGAACATCTATAAAAACATCAATGAAGCCAAATACGTATGCTATGCTATGCCTCCTTTTTTGACTGCTTACTCACTTGCTCACTCTAGTATAACCCCTAAAGATTACTTTGGTTCTGTAAAATTCGATACTTTACCTATATATGACCCTAAGCTTTTTGATGATTGGTATGAGAGAGCTGATGTTGAGATATACAGACAGATGAAAGAACAAAAAAGAAAAGTTTTGATTATCAAGGGCTATGGTGTTTATATCTATGATAGAGATATATTTCAAATTGCAAAGAGTATAGCTCTTTTGGAAAACAGTGCTAAACTCCTTTACTACTCCAATGGATTTGAAACAAGACGAGAGTTTAGATAAGTTTACATGTAAAAGTTTAGAGTCTAGCCATCTCCTCTTTTACTCGTTGGTGTTTTATACAAATATACTATAAGAGGTTTACATGGAAACAAGAGAATACACAATCACTGCTGATAAAATCCTCAACAGATTAAATATGAAGCTTTCTGGCACTTTTAGTATAGAAGACACCTTACCTATAATCAATCGTATCAATGCAGAAATCGTAAAACTACAAGAGGGTTTTGATGTTATCAATGATGTGAGAGAGTTAAAATTTGTTGATACAAAAACAGCCAAAGAGATAAAAAAAGGCACAACCATACTTCAAGACAAAGGAGCTAAGCGACTGATAAGAGTTATAGGAAGCTCTAAACTTGCTTTAATGACCTTAGCAAAGTTTTCAAACTTCAGTAATTCAAAGATGAAGATATACTATGCTCCTACACTTGAAGATGCCTATAAAATCCTTGAAGAAAAGTAGTTATTTTTTTCTTACATGTAAGCTTTTTGAGTATCTCTTTACCCTCTTCCCATTCGCCTAGATTTGAAGCTAGATTTATGTGTCCCTTTTTTCCTACATGTAAAGCTTCACAACCCCAGATAGAAGCTATCTCATTGGAGCGTTTCACGCTTGCATAAGGGTCGTCATCACTTATCACTGCGATGGAGGGAAATGACAACTTTTTTAAAGGTGGATTTTCAAAACCGACTATCTCTTTTGGAAAATCTTCTCTTGTAACATCTGGAATTGCGACAAAAAGAGCTGAGCATACTTTATCGCTTTTATATTTATTTGCCCATTCAACTACAGTACAACATCCCATACTATGCGCCACAAATATAATCTTTCCTTCGATTTTTTGTACAGTTTCATCTAGTCTTTGCACCCAGGCATCTCTCTCAGGCTTATCCCAACTATCTTGCTCTACAAAGTAAGAGTTTGGCATCTGTTTGCACCAAAGTCGTTGCCAATGCTCAGCTTCAGAGTTTTGATACCCTGCTACAAAAACCAAACTACACATCTTTTAACTCCTTGATAGCATCAAATGCAACATCTATCATCGTATCAATCTGCTCGTATGTTATAACATATGGTGGCATAAAGTACACCACATGCCCAAGTGGTCTTAAAAATACTCCTTTTTGAAGAGCATAATCAAATACCCTAAGACCTATCCTATCTTCTGGTTTGTAACCTATGATATCAAGTGCTGCTATCATCCCTGTTTGTC
>DKEY01000085.1:14944-17583 GCA_002469305.1 Sulfurospirillum sp. UBA6810 | reverse complement strand
TTTCCAGTATAAGAGTGAGAGTGTAAAAAAGCCTTGTACTCGTTGTAGTCACAATAAAAAGCATCATATACTTTATCTGTTGTCATTACAACCGAAAGTGGAAGATATCCTCCCGTTAAACCCTTAGATAAAGTCATAAAATCTGGGCTAATGTTTGCATGTTCACAAGCAAACATCTTGCCTGTTCGTCCAAAACCAACAGCTATCTCATCAGCTATGAGATGTATATCGTACTTATCGCACAGCTCACGGGCGAGTTTGAGATATAAAGGATGATACATATGCATAGAACCAGCACACTGCACGAGTGGTTCTAGTATCAAAGCTGAGACTTCATGCGCTCTTACATGTAAGATTGTTTCTAAGCTTTCTATCGCTTCTAGTGCTGCACTTTCGCTTTGGTCTTTAGGAACTGGTGTGTGTAAAGTTCGCAGAAGTATCTCTTCAAAAGTATCCTTATATAAACCAACATCACTAATAGACAATGCCCCTAGGGTTTCACCATGATACGAGTTTTCCAAAGAGATAAAGAAAGGTTTTGAAAATCCTTTGTTTTTAAAGTACTGAAAACTCATCTTCAGAGCTACTTCTATGGCACTTGAGCCATTGTCAGCATAAAAAGCTCGATTTAAACCCTCTGGGGTCATCTTGGCAAGCCTTGAGGAGAGTTTCACGATAGGCTCATGTGTAAAACAAGTCAAGATGACATGTTCCAAGTTTTCCACCTGCTCTTTTAGCTTTTCATTTATATAGTTATTTGAGTGTCCGAAAAGATTTACCCACCAAGAACTGATAGAGTCTATGAATTTGTTCCCATCATAGTCATATAAGTAAACACCTTTACCTTTTTTTATGGGGATAAGTGGTAGAGTTTCATAATCCTTCATCTGCGTACAAGGGTGCCAAATGTGTTTTAAATCCTCTTGTACCAAATCTAAACTTTTTTTTTGCAAACCAACTCCTTCGATATCGTTTTTATCGTCGTTTAATAACAATAAAGATAAAATTATATCTTAATTGACCTTACGTACTAGATACGATTTTGTATAGCTTTTTGATATATGTTATTGCGATGAAAAAAGTAAAAGAGCTAGCTAAAGCTAACTTGAAACTTTTTGAAGATGCAAGAGCATGTATAGAAAGCTACCCTAAGGGCAAAAAGAGTAAAGCGTCATCTACTTTGTTAGATTTTTTTATCTTAGCTATTGGCTAGGACTTCAAAAATCTGCCTTGTATCTAACACTTTACTCTTTTGTACAAAAAATATATAGTACGCAAGGTCAATTACTGAAATTAAAGTACCTAAAAGGACATAGATGATCACTTGGATGCAGCGTCACAAAAAATACTTGGTTGTGACTATATGGATTAGTACGATAGCTTTTGTTGGAGCTGGTTTTGTTGGCTGGGGAGCATATGATTTTAATAGCGATAGAGCTTCTGCTGTAGCAAAAGTTGGTGATAGAAAGATTACCGTACAAGAGTTTCAACTAGCATATGCTAATCACTATAACTTTTACAACAATATGTTGGGTGGACAACTAACACAAGAAAAAGCACAAGAGATTGGTTTAGACCAGATGGTTATCAAAAGCTTAGTAGATGAAGCTGTTATGTTAAACTATGCAGATGAGCTTGGTATGACTGCGCTTGATAGTGAAATCAAAGACAAAATAGCAACTGATGAAAACTTTCAAGAAAATGGTGTTTTTAACAAAGAGCTATACTATGCAGCTGTAAAAAGAGCAGGACTTAGTGCAAAAGACTATGAAAATAGTCTCAAAAAACAAATTTTACTAGAAAAATTACAAAATGCTCTACAATTAAATGCGACAGAACCTGAACTCAAGATGTTCAAATCAGCTATCCTTATGCAAGATAAGTTAGAAGTAGCGGCTATCACTCTTGGTGATAGTGAGTTCGTACTTAGTGAAGAAGAGATAAAAAGCTACTGGGATAAAAATCAAAACAATTATATGAGTACTAAAAGTTATAGTATAGATGTAGTAACTGTTCCTCTTTTAAATATGGAAGTAAATGCTGATGAGTTGAAAGGTTACTTTGAAGAAAATAAGCACAACTATACAGATAAAGATGGTAAGTTGCTCAGCTTTGATGAGGCAAAAGATAGTGCAAAAAAAGATTTTTTACTTAAAAATACAAAAAAACTCGCACTTGAAACATACTTGGAGTTCAAAAAAGATGCCATTGCAGCAACTGATTCAAAAGAGATATTTGAAGATGATATAACTTTCCCTGTGGAAAAACTTGCTGAAGCTACTGTGGGAGAGACTTTAAAGCCTATCGTTCAAAACTATGGATATATGATTGTTAAAATCAAATCTATCAATGAATCAAAACCTAAGACATATGAAGAGGCTAAAGGTGAAGTTACAAACGAACTAACACAAATCAAAAAAGATGAATTGCTTAATGCAAAAGCAAAAGCTGCACTTGAAGGATTTAAAGGGCAAGATATAGGATACGCAAGTAGAGATAGTGTTAAAAAGATTTTAGATATGGATGAAGCTCAAAGTGTTGAATTTATTAATTTTATTTTTGACCAAAAAGATAAAGCTGGATATAAGATTATTGATGGGAAAGCGCTTCTTTTCAGAGTTTTGGAACAAAAGTTGCTT
>DKEY01000085.1:14019-14882 GCA_002469305.1 Sulfurospirillum sp. UBA6810 | reverse complement strand
ACAATACTATAAAGGAAAATAGTTGAGTACAACGATTTTAGGTATCGATATCGGCTCAAGCAAGATTTGTGCTATCATCGCTGAACAAAGTGATGATGGGATAAAAATTCTTGGTGCAGGTATAGCGAAATCACAAGGTCTCAAAAAAGGCATTATTACAAACATTGAACTTGCTTCAAAGTCTATCAAAAATGCTTTAAATGACGCAAAAAGAGTAGCGGGAACGCAGTACGAAAAAGTTATAGTTTCTATTTCAGGTGCATACACAAAAAGTATAGATAGTAGTGGTGTTGTCAATATACCTAATCGTGAGATTGGCATCAGAGAAATCACTCGCGCTATGCAGATGGCTGACCACAATGCAAACATACCAAACGAATATGAAAAACTTCATGTACTTCCATATAACTTTAAGGTTGATGACCAAGAGTTCATAGAAGACCCACTTGGTATGAATGGCGCAAGACTTGAAGTACAAGTACATATCATCACAACACAAAAATCATCACTCAGCAACCTTGAAAAAGCTGTAAAATCAGCTGGTATTGAGATTGATAACATCGTACTTGGTGGTTATGCGTCAAGTATAGCTGTTTTAAATCACGATGAAAAAGAGCTTGGTGTGAGTGTGATAGATATAGGTGGTGCTACATGTAACCTTATCGTGCATACTGGCAACTCTATCAGATACAATGACTTTTTAGGCGTTGGCTCACTCAATATAACCAATGATCTCTCAACAGCACTGCATACTCCTTTGGGTGCTGCTGAAAACATCAAGATAAATTATGGCTCATTGCATGGTAGTTCAAGTGATTTGATAGAACTTCCTGTGATTGGTGATGATGGCTCAACCCATGAAG
>DKEY01000085.1:12546-13881 GCA_002469305.1 Sulfurospirillum sp. UBA6810 | reverse complement strand
GCAAAACCAAGAGAGATGGAAGGACTTTTTGAAACCCTTCGTGATCCTGGTTATTCAACAGCGATTGGTCTTGTTTTATATGGTGGTGGACACTTCACTCCATATGAGATAGACTCAAATAAAAAACTAAGATATAAGAACGAATCGATAGAACAGAGTAGAAAGGTACAAAATGTGCTTGATGGAACAGAAGACTTACCTTTAAGCAATGATAGTGGTATCCAATCTACAAAAGATAAGTTAACAGATATAGCAGTTATAAGTGAAAAAAAAGACAATAGTGGTTTCATATCTAAAGTATGGAACAGCATGAAACAACTATTTTAAATACAGGAGAGAAGATGAGTGGCTTTAGCGTAGAAGAATCTAAAGGTAATTATGGAGCAAAGATAAAAGTCATCGGTGTTGGTGGTGGCGGTGGAAACATGGTCAATCACATGCTTAAAGAAGGTATCAGCGGTATTGATTTGATAGTTGCAAACACTGATGCACAAGCACTCGAACACTCACTGGCTCCTACTAAGTTACAACTAGGTGAGAAAAAGACTAAAGGACTGGGTGCTGGTATGATTCCTGATGTGGGTCGTGAGTCAGCACTAGAGAGTTATGAAGAGATAAAAAGTGCACTTGAACATGCAGATATAGTTTTTGTAGCTTCAGGTTTTGGTGGTGGTACTGGAACTGGTGCTGCACCTGTTATAGCGCAAGCGGCAAAAGAGATTGGTGCACTCACAGTTGCTGTGGTCACAAAACCTTTTATGTTTGAGGGTAGAAAAAGACTTAAACTTGCTGAGCTTGGATTGAATGAGCTTAAAAAAGAGAGTGATTCGATAGTTGTGATTCCAAATGACAAACTCCTCTCCATCGTTGATAAAAACCTAGGTATCAAAGATAGTTTCAAGATAGTAGATGACGTACTTTGTCGTGCAGTAAGTGGCATGAGTTTGGTTGTCCTTTCTTCAGGACAAAGTGATATCAATCTTGACTTTGCTGACGTTAAAACTGTTATGAGTCATCGTGGTATGGCTTTGATGGGTGTTGGTGAAAGTTCAGGAGAGAGAGCTGCAAGTGAAGCTGTAAAAAGTGCTATCGAATCTCCACTTTTGGATAATATGTCTATCAATGGAGCGCTTGGTGTTCTTATCCACTTCCATATCCCACCATCATGCCCTATTACAGAGATAAGTGAAGCTATGAACATCGTTTATGATAGTGCTGATGAAGATGCAGATGTAATCTTTGGTACGACAACAGATGAAAGTATGGCTGAGGGAAGTGTAAAAGTTACTATCGTAGCAACAGGCTTTGAAAATAAAATAGAAAAAACAAAAGAGT
>DKEY01000085.1:0-12505 GCA_002469305.1 Sulfurospirillum sp. UBA6810 | reverse complement strand
ATGATTATCTTGATATCCCAACATACATCAGACATCAAATGGATTAATAACCAACCCACTCAAAATCTTCTCTTAAGAGGGCTTATGCCCTCTTAATTCTTCTGTAAAAACAGTTTCACTCCTAAAAGTATAAAAATACCACCTGTAATTTTTGACAATATATTAGACTTATTTTTGCCTTTTTGAAATCTACTAACAACTTTTGAAGAAAAAATAGCAATGATTAAGCACCAGATGGTTCCTGTAAATAGAAAGATACTTCCTAAAAACAAAAAAGAAACTACTTTTGAACTCGAATCTGCTGCAACAAACTGAGGTAAAAGAGCCATAAAAAAAAGTGCAACTTTTGGGTTTAAAACATTTGTCAAAATCGCTTGTTTGTATATCTTCCAACTACTCGTTTCTTGATGTTTGAAACTCTTTACATGTAAGTTTTCTTTTTTCTTTATGAACATAGAGATACCAAGATATATAAGATACATAGCCCCAATAACTTTTATAACTGTAAAAGCATAGGAAAATGAAAATATCAATGCAGAAAGCCCAAGTGCAGTTGCAAGGATGTGAAAGATAGAGCCTGTACTAATTCCAAGAGCAGAAATGATGCCAGCTCTCATCCCCTCACTCATGCTTCTTGAGATGATATAGATAGTATCCACTCCAGGGATTAGATTGAGTGTTATACAAGAGATGACAAAAATCTCTAAATCATGGGTTCCTAACAATCAGGCTCCTTTTTTTATGATAAATCCTCTATCAATCCCAGCCAAATCTTTATAAAACTCAGCTTCTAATTCATACTGCTTTAGATAGTTAGTTATCTTATCTCTTTGGTCATACCCCATCTCACAAGCCAAAACTTTTATATCTCTTGCGATAAAAGCATCTATGATACGCTTTAGTATTTCATCTCCAACACTTCCCCCAAACAAAGCCAAGTCTGGCTCATATGAGAGTCCTACATGTAAAGGCTCATCATCTGCTATGTAAGGAGGATTTGAAACTAAGATATCAAACTTTTCTAACTTTAAATTTGAGAGTAAATCACTTTGTATAAACTCTAAATTTTGCTTTACATGTAAAGCTTGTGCATTTATCTTAGCAACTTCAATGGCATCTTTGCTTATATCTAAAGCGATAACTTTGGCATCTTCTAAAAGCTTTGAGAGCATGATAGAGATAATACCACTCCCACAGCCTATCTCTACTATATGAGGTGCTTTTATATCTTTACATGTAAGAATTACTTTATTTATGAGTATCTCTGTTTCAGGGCGAGGAATAAGAACACGCTCATCCACATAAAAGTCCTCTCCATAAAAGGAAGCTTTGTTTGTTATGTACTCTATCGGTTCATGTTGCCCTCTTCGCTCAAGCAACTTCACATACTCCTCTTTACATGTAAGCTCATCCATATCATGTGTTACAAGCCAAAGCAAATCTTTCTTTAAAAGATGTGCTAGAAGTATTCTTGCTTCTTTATTTGGTATCTCTGAAGTTTCTTTGAGATACTTTGTACCAAATTCGATAAGCTCTTTTACCCTCAATTTTGAGCTCTCACATCAACACCAAGCTTTTCTAGTCTTTGGATAAGTTCAGGATGTGTATGATAAAAAAAGATACTTAAAGGATGAGAAAGTGGAAAGCTTTTGTTTTCACTTGCTAATTTTACAAGAGCACTTCCAAGTGCTTCTTTGCTCTCACACTCACTACCATACTCATCTGCTCTATACTCGTTGTAACGACTCATCATACCCATGAGTGGCATCATAAAAAAAGAGAGTATAGGGGAGAGTAACATAAAAAGTATGATAACCATCGCAGCAGAATACTCAAATCCCAAATCTGTAAATAAATCCATTGGTAAGTTACCAAAAAATCCAAACATAACAAAAAGCATAACACCGCTTGAAAATATATTTTTAATGATATCTTTATGTTTAAAATGTCCAAGTTCATGCCCAAGAACCGCTAAAAGTTCACTCGAGTTGAGTTTTTCTATCAAAGTATCAAATAAAACGACTCTTTTTGATTTTCCAAGTCCTCCAAAGAAGGCATTGAGCCTTTTGTCACGTTTACTCGCATCTATGGTAAAAACCCCACTACTTTTAAGTCCAGCTTTTTGTAAAAGCGATTCGATAGAAGTTTTAAGCTCTTCATTTTTAAGTGGCTCAAACTTGTTAAAAAGCATCATATAAAAAGGATAGATAACATTTATCAAAAGAACGATGACAAAAATAGCACTAAAGCCATAAACCCACCAACTCTCAAAGGTTGCAATTATCCAAGAGATGAGCCAAATGATAGCAGACCCAAAGAGCAAAAACACAACTGCTCCTTTTACTTGGTCACTCACATATGTTTTTACATCAATAGTACTAAACCCATATCTCTTATCTATATCAAAAGTCTGATAGATATCAAATGCCAAGCCTAAGAGATAGTTGAGCGCGATAAAAGCATTGACAAACACAACAGAATACAAGATATCGTTTTCAATAGAGATAGCAGAGCTTAAAACTTTTAAACCAAATGTAATCCAAGCAAAGAAGAGTAGTAAATCATACAAAGAACTTACAACACTCATCTTTTGCATCTCAATCTTATAACGCCCTGCTTCTTGATAATTTGCTTCAGATAAAACAACTGCTTTTTGCTTCATTGCTTTTTTTATAAAGTCTATTTCAAAAAAGCTTATATATATTTTTATAGCTACATAAAGTGTATATGCAATCATGATGATATTTAACATAAAAAATACCCTTAATTTTTTTAGGAATTGTATCTAAATGAAGTTAATATAAAGTTATATACTAAGCTCTGGACTTGGCTTATCTATAAAAAACCCTTGTGAGTAGTCAATGCCCATAGATTTGACAGCTGAGAGAATCGTACTTGAGTGAACATACTCTGCCACTGTTTTTATACCAAGTTTTTTTGCAAAACTTACTATCGTTTCCACAACTATCTGTGCATTTTTATCTATATCAAGCTCTTTGATGAGTGAACCATCTATCTTGATATAATCTGGTTTGAGTTTTATCATATAAGAAAAATTTGAAAAACCACTTCCAAAATCATCTATCGCAACTTTTCCTCCATGTCTTTTTATCTCATTGAAAAAGCGTATCACTTTTTTAAAATCTTTTACTTTTTCTGATTCTAAAAGTTCAAATGTAACTCGTGAGGAGATATCAGAGTTGGATATCTTTTGGATGATAAAGTCATATATCTCTTGATTGATGATATCTTCAAAGGAGAGATTTATGCTAAATTCTAGCTCATTGTTTTCAAATATCGCAAATGTTTTTTCGATGATAGTCTTAGTTATCACATCATACACCTTGATAGTTTTAGAAGCTGGTATGAAGTTATCTGGTGCATGAACTATACCCTCATCATCAATCAAGCGCGAAAGTGCCTCATACTTTACTATCTTATCTGTTTTATTATCTATGATTGGTTGAAAATACGGTATAAGTCCAGAGCTATTTAGGGCATTTCTTATCTTTTTGGCATATTTTAGATTGCTCTCGTACTCATCACCTATCGCCATAGTATCTTCATATATCCAAAACTTTAGCCTCTCTTCTTTTGCATACTTCAATGCCATATTGACTTTTGAAAAAACATTCTCACTACTAAGACTAGCAGAACTTGCTAAAGTTGTATCCACGTATATCTTGGTACTCGCATAAGAAAACTCTACATGTGAAACTTCTTTTGACAAATCACTCAGATAAACTTTTAGATTATAAAAATTCATCGTTTTATTTAAAAGTATGGCAAACTCATCACTAGCGATACGATATACATTGTCATCGGGATAGTAAACTTTCAAAAGTCTTGCCATGGATTCAAGTATAAAATCGCCCACGATAAAACCATAAAAATCATTGAGTATCTTGAAGTTGTCTATATTGAGGATGATGAGAGTTGCATCTGGATTTACTTCTAAATCATTTCGTAGTTTATAGAGGTTTGGAAGTGAGCTTAGATGGTCTATATAAAACTGCTCTACAAGCCTTTTTTGTGCTTCGCTTATCTCTTTTTCTAATTCTAAAATCTTTTTGATTAGTTCTGTTCTCTCATCCAAAGGCTACTCCTTTTACGATAACATCGTACATCACAAAATCTTCACTACATGGTTTAAGTCCATTCTAGCAAAAAATAGATAAAATTACACTCTTGAAAGTAAACATACAATCGGAGAAACTTTGGCACTATTAGATTTATTGGAAGTTAGCAAATCATACGAATCACAAGCTATATTGAAACAGATTGATTTTTTTGTCAATACTGGTGAGCGTATCTGTATCATCGGGAAAAATGGTGGTGGCAAATCAACTCTCATGAAAATCATCAATGGTACACTTGATTTTGAAGAGGGACGTCGCATCGTTCAAAATAACATTAAGATAGAGATGTTACAACAATCTCCTTCATTTAAAGAAAATATCACAGTCAAAGAAGCGATAGAACTTGAACTTGGTGAACTTAAAAATGCAAAACTAGAGTACGATGCAATCCTTGCAAAACTAGAAAGTGATTTTGAAAATACAGAACTACTCAAAAAACAAGAACTTTTGACAAACTTTTTAGACTCACACAATGCTTGGAGTTTGGACGATAAGATAGAGCGTGTTTTAGTGCAGTTTCAACTCAAAGAGTATGAAAACAGAGCTGTCAATCTCCTCAGTGGTGGAGAACAGCGTCGTGTTACTTTGGCTGGGCTTATCCTTAAAAAGCCTGATATCTTACTTCTTGATGAGCCGACAAACCACCTNNTGCTTTTAAAAGAAAAATTTACTCTTGTATTTATCTCTCATGATAGATACTTTATAGATAATATCGCTACAAAAACGGTTGAGATAGATGATGGAGTTTTACGAAGTTATGAGGGTGGATATGAGAGGTATCTTGGTGCAAAAGAGGCTTTGATGCTCAGTCTGAAAAAAACCCATGATACTCTTTTAAAAAATCTCAAAAGCGAAGAAGCTTGGCTCAGACGTGGTGTCAAAGCAAGACTCAAACGAAACGAAGGCAGAAAGCAAAGAGTTTTCCAGATGCGTGAAGCTGCCAAAAAAAATCCCTCTCTTATCAACAAGATGAAGTTAGAGTTAGAACGTGAACAAAAAAACTTCAATCAAGACAAATCTCAAAATAGACAAAAGATGCTTTTTGAGATGTACGAAATATCTAAAAAACTTGGCAACAAAGAGCTTATAAAAAACTTTACATGTAGGATTTTGCAAAAAGACCGTATCGCCATCGTCGGTAAAAATGGAGCTGGAAAATCTACACTTTTAAAGATATTTTTAAAAGAGTTAGAAGTTGACAGTGGCGTTATCAAGATAGGTGATTTTAGAGTTGGTTACTTTGACCAGCAAAGAACTAGCTTAGATGAAAACAAAAACATCATAGAAACATTTTGCCCAAATGGTGGCGATAGAGTTGATGTTCGTGGCTCAAACATGCATGTCTTTGGCTATCTAAAAAACTTTTTGTTTCCAAAAGAGGACTTGAACAAAAAGATAGGAGTTTTAAGCGGTGGAGAAAAAAACCGTATCGCTTTGGCTTTGCTGTTTACAAAAGAGATAGATTGTCTTATCTTAGATGAGCCGACAAATGACCTTGATATCCCAACTATAAATATACTAGAAGAGTATATAGGAAGCTTTCAAGGAGCTGTGATCTTTGTGAGTCACGATAGATACTTTGTCGATAAAATCGCAAATAAACTCTTTATCTTTGAGGGTGAGGGTAAGATAGTAGAGAGTTATCAAGAGTATAGCGAGTATCTTGCTATCGAAAAAGAGATTAAAGAACTTGATAGTTTTGAAAAAACTCTCAGCGAAGAAAAAGAGGTCAAAAATATCGTCCAGAACCGTTCTATCAAGCTTAGCTATAAAGAAAAAATGGAGTATGAAAAACTCCCTTTGATGATAGAGGAACTTGAGAGTGAGATACAAGAGATGAAAAAATGCCTCTATGATCCAGAGTGCTACCAAAAAATAGGCATTGTTGAACTTAGTGCAAAACTTGAAGTCAAAGAAAAAGAGTTAGAACCTCTGATAGAGCGATACTTGGAGATTGAAGAGAAAGTGGAGATGATAGAAAATGCAGAAGGCTAATGCCTTCTACATGTAAGAGTTATTTTGCTGCTTTTGCTGCTTTAATCCAACCATCAAAAAGTGCTTGATTGCTTTTTATCCACATTTTTGCATGTCTAATAATATCTTCTTCTTTATTTTCACCTTTGCTCATTAGCATGTTTTGCCCACTTACATCATTTACACTTAGCTTCATGATAGAAAACAGCTTTGCGATATCTTTATGATTTTGAACCTCTACATTTGCAACTATACGCTGAGAGTTTGCAGCAAAACCATAATCAGCTCCATTTGGAAGTTTTGTACTTTTTAGTACTGGATGTGCTGATTCTTTCACTTGTAAAAATACAACATCCTTCCCAGGAACTAACTTTCCACTTACCCAGTACGGAGTCCAAGTATAGTAAACTATAGGCTTGCCAGCGTTATATCTAGCGATTGAATTAGTAATGATTGCTGCGTACTGTCCTTGATTGTGTGTTACAGTATCTCTAAGTCCAAAAGAGTCTAATTGATGCTCAATAACTTTTTCACAACCCCAACCCGGTGCACAACCAGCCAAATCAGCTTTTCCATTACCATTTATATCAAATAATTTTGCAATTTTTGGATCTTTTAAGTCATTGATATATTTGATATTATATTTTTCTGCTGTTTTTTTATCTACCAAATAACCTTGTGCACAATTTTCTATATAATCTCCACCTATAAAAAGATTTTTTAAGCCGACAGCTTCTATCATCCTATCATGCAATGGCGTCCAATCTGAAGCCATAAAAGCTAAATTTTTCTTCTCTTGAGCGATTGTTTTAAATGCGACTGCATAATCAACGCCATTTGTAACTTCTACATCATGACCCAATGCTTTGAGTGCTTCAACCACTATTTGCATCTGAAAACCCTCTTCTGCTATGTTTGTCTTTACAGCAGTAATTTTTGCACCAAAGGCACTACTAGCTATCAATAAAGACAGCATAAAAACTAATATTTTTTTCATTTTTTCTCCTTGTTATTTTGATTGTTCTTAAGCGGTGGAAATAAATTCCACCTAAGAACCAACTAAAGCACAACCTTTCGGTCGTATTTTTATTGATTCTTTTTAACTATTTTATAGATAAAGCCTATAGGTCCTTTTTCATACCAATAAGCTCTAATATCTCTATCTTTTTGCCCCATTGATTGAGTAAGCCTATCTAAGACAACAGCAAGCATAACTATCCCCAATCCTCCAACAGCGGCAAGTCCGATATCTAACCTTCCTATACCTCTTAGAACCATTTGTCCAAGTCCTCCAACAGCTATCATCGATGCGATAACAACCATAGAGAGTGAAAGCATCAAGGTTTGATTGATACCTGCCATGATGGTTGGCATAGCAACAGGAATTTGGACTTTAAAGAGCATTTGCCTTTCATTTGCACCAAACGAACGAGATGCTTCTATCAAATCAACGGGGACTTGTCTTATGCCTAGGTTTGTCAATCTTATAAGCGGTGGCAAAGCAAATATAATAGTTACGATGACACCAGGGACATTTCCAATACCAAAAAGCATAACTATTGGGATAAGATAAACAAAAGCTGGTGTAGTTTGCATCGCATCTAAGAGTGGTCTAAGTATTGCATTTACTCTATCACTTTTTGCACTCCAAATACCTAAAGGAAGACCTATTATCATAGAAAAAAGTACAGAGGTAAACACTAAAGAGAGTGTTATCATAGACTCTTCCCATGCTCCTACTAATCCTATCGTACTCAACGCTACAAATGTTCCTAATGCTAATTTTTTTGTAGAAAATTGCAATGCCATGAGTATAAAAAATGCTATTACAATATATGGCGAAAGTGAAAGCAAAAACTTTTCTATAAAGTTAAGGATAATCTCTATAGGCATTTTTGCAACTAAGAAAAACTCTCTAAATTGCTCTACTGTCCACTCAATACCTTGATTTGTCCACACATCAAAAGGGATAATTGCCTCATCAAATGGATGAAAGATGTCAAACTCTTTTACCTCTGTTTTTGTTGCTTGTGACCAATCCATCGTTGTTACTTTGTCTTCTTGTGCGACAGAGGCATTGCCCCATGGATCATTCGCCATTATTTATCCCTTCATCTAATGTTTTAAGTAGCTTTGTTTTTGAGATACTTCCTTTATACTTGCCATTTTTATCTACAACAACTGTTTGAAATTCTGAGTGGGCAACCGTGCTTATGAGTTCGCTTATAGGGGTAGTATCTACAATAGAACTCTGTTCAACTATAGCTTCAGCCAATGAAGAACTTTCTCTCAAAGAATCCATCGTCACTACACCGATATACTTTCCATTTTTTTCAAGATAATACCCATAGTCACTGTCAAAGTCATCCATATATTGTAAAGCTGACTTAACGCCAAAACCTTCTTTTTTAATCAAAGTAGGAATGGCTTTTTTAACGATATGTGAGGCACTTAACACAGAAGTTACATCAACCCCTTTGAAAAATGACTTTACATACTCATTTGCAGGATTACTGATAATCTCTTCAGGTGTGCCTATCTGCGATATCTCTCCTCCTTGCATGATAGCAATCCTATCACCAATCCTTATCGCTTCATCCAAATCATGAGAGATAAAAACGATAGTACGCTGATGTTCACTTTGCAAGTTTAAAAGTTCATCTTGCATCTCGGTACGTATAAGAGGGTCAAGGGCTGAAAAAGCCTCATCCATAAGTAAGATGTCTGGGTTGTTGGCTAGTGCTCGTGCTAGACCTACACGCTGCTGCATACCACCACTTAATTCATCTGGATATGAGTATGGATAATCTTCTAATCCAACCTGTTTTAAAGCAGACATCGCATCAAGATATCTCTCTTCTTTTTTTACACCACTCAATTCTAAGCCAAAGGCTACATTATCAATGATATTTAGATGAGGCATAAGGGCAAAGGATTGGAAAACCATGGAGATTTTTTTTCTACGGATGTTTATAAGTTCTTTGTCACTTAAGTTTGTGACGTCTGTTTCATCTATGTATATTTTTCCAGAAGTTGGCTCGATAAGTCTGTTGAGAAGTCGAACCAATGTTGATTTTCCAGAGCCAGACAATCCCATGACAACAAAAATTTCTCCCTCATATATCTCAAAACTAGCATCTTTGACACCTATGGTCATCCCAGTTTTTTTAAAAATATCTTCTTTTTCAATACCCTTTTCTACCATTTTCATGGCTTGCTTTGGATTGTCACCAAAAACTTTGTATAGTTTTTGTACAACCAATTTTTTATTTCTTTTACTCTCTATAATTTACTCCTTAACATTATAACTGTATTTTTAGAACATGATATATGTAAATTATTTACATGTTAGATGTTAAGTTATACCATATTAAACTTACTATAAAGTTAAAGAAGAAGTATTTTAATGATGTTTCATGTATAATTAGAGGAAAAAAAGGACTCTCTTGGCACTTTTGGATAATGATAAAAATATACTTCCTATAAGTAGTATCGCTGAGTTACTCAACGCAAAAGTTAGAACACTTAAGATGTACGAAGACAAAGGGCTATTTCCTCAAAATGGAGTAAGTATAAAAAAACTATACTCAATCAACGATATAAAATTTATAGCATTTGTTCACTATCTTGCGAGCATAAAAAAGATAAATGCAAATGGAATAAGATATATACTAGATATGATTCACAATAATATGGACGAGGACAATCGAAGTAAGTTTTTAGATATAGTTGAAGCAAAGATGGAAAATTTATCAAATATAGATGTACAAGATATAGATAATTTTTAAAGCTTGTTTCTTTTTGCCATTTCTTGCTGTAATTTTATCTTATAAGCTTCGACTTGCGTATCAAAATAGCTTTTTTGAGAAAAGAGACTGAAAGTATCCAAGCCATAGCTTGAGAGTGCTTTTAAGGTAGTCGTATCTGTGACTTTACTGAGTATATCTTCTCCCACTAGCTTTGTGAGCCATTCGTTATTGCCTTCATTGACACTATGAGAATCATAATGTAAAAGAAAATCAACAAAACTGCCTTCGCCTTTTTTAAATGAATTATATAAACCATAACTTGAAGCTGCCATCGGGTCTATTTGAAAGAGATAAGTGTTCATAGTAACTCCTTGCTTACATGTAAGATTATAAGCAAGGAGTATTCCGCAGAGTTTTAAACTTTAAATTGAGCTAAAGTATCGTCTAAGTCTGTTGACATTTTTGCTATGTCATCAGCTATTTTTTCCAAGGCATGAGCTATTTGCTCATTTTTATTGGATTCTTCAAATGTATCTTTCATCTGTTCCATCATCACTTTTGTTAAGTGAGAAATCTCAACAACTTTTTTAGAAGCACTTTTTGATGTCTCAATAGACTCAATGGTTTTTTCTTTTGTCTTTTCAGTTTCATCTCTAACTTCTTGAGCATTTTTACTTACTTCTTGCATATATTTAGCATTTTTATCCATACTATCACTTAGTTGTGTTACCCCTTGAACGATAACACTGATAGTAGCATCTATCTCTGCAAGTGATTTTTGAGTACGCTCTGCAAGTTTTCGTACTTCATCAGCAACAACAGCAAANNNNTGAGTGCTAAAAGATTTGTCTGATCTGCGATGTCTTTTATCATCTCTAAAACACCTTTTATCTGCTCTGTTTGAGCAACAACTGATTGGATTTGCATAGACATATCTTGCTCAGAATGGCTTGATTCTAGTATCTTTTCTACGACATTATTTAAAGAGATACTCATATGCTCTAGGATTTTAAATGAAGCCATATTGTCTTCTGCTGTATTGATAGAGAGTTCTTCTGATACACTCAAATCTTGCTCAACTCTTTTCATCACTTCAAATGTTTTACTGATATTTTTAGTTTGATTTATCGCACTATTTGCAATATCTGTTGCATTGAGTTTTAGCTTGTCTCCTGTTTTATCAACATCATGAGAAATGTTTTGTGAAGTAGCTACTGTTGCTTGGATTTTTTCTATAAACAGATTGATGTTGTTACTAACTTTACCTATCTCATCTTCACTTTTTATCTCAACTCTCTTTGTCAAATCCCCATCGCCTGTTGAAAGATCTTGAGCTCTCTCAAGAAGAGAGATGATAGGTTCTCCAACAACTTTTTTGAGAACTAGCATAACGATAAATGAAGTCAAAATTAAAGAAGCTATAAAGATAAGTATCAACTGATAGCTTATTGTATTTGTATTTTTATCTATTTTTTCAAAAGAGTAAACTAAGTCCATGATACCAAGAACATCGCCTTCTTTATTCATAGCATGACAGGTCAAACACTCATTTGTTGCTATAAGTGGTGTTAAAAGTCGTAGTCTATGCCCTTTTTCATCATTCAAATCAAATTCCATCTTTTTAGGATTGTTAAGAAGGTTAACGATAAGTTCATCACTACTTGGTTTTTCATCTATCCCAAATGTGTCTATAACTGATTGAGCTTTATGGATTGTTAACTCTTTCATGCCCTCCATACTAGCAGCATCATCAAGAGATTTTTGTATCATATCTCTATCACCAAGATTCATAGCTGCCCTCACTGTTTGAAAAACAGAGTGAGAAAGTAAGGCAAGATTGTCTTTACCTTGACGAACAGAAGATTTTTGTACCTCAGAGATGATAAAATATTGTAAAACAATAAAACTTATAAGCAAAACAGGGATAAGAGTAAAAGCGATTTTAACTCCAATACTTTTTTTCAACATCCTATCTCCTTACGTTCAATGCATCGATAAGATTCATATCATCAAGCATTTCGTACAATTCGATGTTTTTTACATATAGCGATATTGGCATCTTGTCTTTTTTTATAAACTTGATTAAAAATCCTATCACAGAAGAGGTGATAATAAAAGAGTTATCTATCCTAATATTGATAGGTTTTACATCATGTGGATCCCATGACTTTTCTATACTTGCTTTTATTTCATCAGTATCTCTGACACTTTTTATATTACCATTTATCACAATTTCCTTGCTAGAGGGAGTGTCTTTGAGCTGTATATCCATGAAGAGAACCTTTGATAATTTTTATTTTACTCATTATATAAGATAATAATTTAAAAGAAACATAAAATGTAAGTATTTTGTTTTAGAGATGCATTTATACTATACATTTTGTAAATGATAGTATAAATGCAAAGTGTAAGTAATTGAGCTAAGTCAAATTTTAATGTAAGAAATGCCTAACACCTGTAAAGTAAAGAGCGATGCCATGCTCATTGGCTGCGTCTATCACTTCATCATCTCTCATACTACCACCTGGTTCGATGATAGATTTCACACCAGCTTGTGCTGCTGCATCAATAGAGTCGCGGAAAGGGAAAAATGCTTCACTAGCCATAGAACATCCTGAGATATCAAGTCCCAAGTCTTCTGCT
>DKEY01000023.1 GCA_002469305.1 Sulfurospirillum sp. UBA6810 | reverse complement strand
CACAAATCAACTCAAATGCAAGTGCTGCACAAACTATCAAAGCTATTGAAGCTGCAGAAGCGTTTGATGGACCATCAGTTATCATCGCATACTCTCCTTGTATCGCTCATGGTATTAAAGGTGGTATGGCTAGCTCAATCAATCAAGGTGAGTTGGCTACGAAGTGTGGTTATTGGCCAATTTATACTTATGACCCACGTTTAGAAGAAGAGGGACAAAACCCTATCAAGATAACTGGGAAAGAGCCTGATTGGGATAGATATGAAGAGTTTTTGATGAATGAAGTAAGATATGTATCTTTACAAAAATCAAATCCAGAAGCGGCAGCTGCACTATTTGCTAAAAATAAAAAAGATGCACAAAGAAGATGGAGACAGCTCAAGCGTTTAGCTGAAGCTGATTACTCTAACGAAGTATAAGAACTACTAAAAAGGGATGGAGCAAAACTCCATCCCAAAATCAACTTTTTAAACCAATCCTACTTATCTTTTGTCACTTTTGTAAAAACTTCATCAGCAAAGTGAGAAAACTTTCCTCTAACTGATCTATCTAACTCTATCGCAAAAAGAGGTAAATCATTTTGTTCATATTTTGTTTGTTTAAGCAAGGAAGTAAGACCGTTGTTGTAGCGGTTGAGATACATATTGTCTATCTGTCTGTTTGAGCCTATGACGATAGCTTTACAGTTGTTATCAAGGCGTGAGAGGATGAGTTGGGTAGTGTTATTTGAGCTGTTTTGCCACTCATCGAGTATGACGATAGCATTGCTGAGAGTTCGTCCTCTTGCTTCTCCTGGCCAGAGTTTTTCGATATGGTATTTACCTATAAGCTCTTCTATCTTGCCCTCTATTGCCATTTGCATGTCGGAGTTTTCTCTCTTTTTGAGTTTCTTTTTTGCTATAAATTCGAGTGTATCAAAAAGAGCCATGTTATAGATACGGAATTTTTCATCATTGCCAGCTAAGTAGCCAACATCAGCGCCTTTATCTACACTTTCAATAGAGTTTCTTACATAGACTATCTTTTCGCATAAACCCTTATCTATGAGCCTCATAGCAGCAGTAAAAGCCATAAGCGTTTTACCACTACCTGCCCTTGCATCAATGATATGTATGTCGTAAAGATTACTAAGAACTGATTTCATAAAGAACTTTTGTTTGAGATTTATCGGTTTGACTTCAAGTCCTTTAAAGTCTTCTGCTTCATCTATCACATTGATGATACCACCATCGCTGATAACTGCATAAAGTGAATTTCCATCGTTTGAATTGAAAATATAAGAGTAGTTACCATATTTGTAGCTTTTGTCATAATCTCTTATATCTTTGTTATTTATCGTATTGAAGTAGCTTGAATCTAACTCTATGGTTTTCACAAACTCAAAATCAGGAACATCACTTCTATCTTCTCTTAAACTCTCTACTTTGACATTTGCCAAAAGTCCAAACATACGAGCATAGATATCAAGAGAGAGGAAGACAACTTTGTGTCCTTTGTAGTACTCTTGTGCAGCGCTCGCTATCTCTACTATACGCTTATCGTTGGATTCGTCTAAGTGATTTGAGTCTATATCAGAGTCATATTTTATTTTTGCAAAAAGGTGTATATTTGTACTCTCTTGCTTCATCTTTACGATGCGACAGTCGTTTCTAAAGTCAACTTCATTTACTTTACATGTAGCCAACATTCTGGCAAACATTCTTGCTTGAAAACCAAGTTCACTAAAGTTTTTCTTAAAATTTTCAAGCTCAATGAGTACAGTTTCAGGTATCACTATTGTATTGTTTCCTGCATCTGAGAGCTCTTCTATCATATGAAAGTTATGTAAGATTATGTTGGTATCTAAGACATAGATTTTATTTGACATGGTAGTCCTTTTTAAAAGATGATTTATTGTAGCATTAAAATATCAAAAAAATATTACAGAGATTGATTAAAATTTATCTCATGCAAATGGTGGAATTTAGATGCAAAAAGCAGCACTTACACTACAACGAGCGACAAAAGAGGATATCCCCTTTTTGTGTGATCTTTTGGGCGAACTTTTTACAAAAGAGAGTGATTTTAAAAAGGATTATGAGAAACAAGAGAGAGCTTTGCATCTTATAATTGCTGATGAAAAGATAGGACATATTCTTGTTGCAAAAGAGGATGGAAAAACTCTTGGGATGGTGAGCCTCTTATATACTGTTTCTACGGCACTTGGTGCTAAAGTCGCGATGCTTGAAGATATGGTTGTCACAAACAAAGAGCACAACAGGGGTATCGGTTCAGCGCTTTTAAGTTTTGCGATAGAGTTTGCTTCAAAGCAGGGTTGCCAGAGGATTACGCTTTTGAGTGATGATGACAATACAAAAGCCCATGCCTTTTATGAAAGGCATAGCTTTAGTTTTTCACACAGAAAAGTATTGGTAAAAATGCTTACATGTAAAGATTTTTAAGACATCTTCTCTTTTAGCATTTCATCGAGTAAATCAAAGAGTTTTTCAGAAGATGCTTCGGCATTTTTAAAGGCATTTATAACGACAGAGATATCATTGAGACAGGTTCCCTCTCTGACACACTTTATGGCGGCATTGATAGAGCTGTGAACAGTTTTATGAGGTTCTTCTAAAAGACCAAAAGCTTTTGTTTGTTGGAAATTCTCTTTTCCTATGCTTGCATACCATTTTCCAAGACGACAGTTTGTGTGATCAGTGAGTTCTTCATGTTTTATATCAAAGATAGCTGAGTATCCTTGGGCTTTAAACTGCAAGTGATCTAGTTTTGCAAGTGCTGTAAAGATGGCAAAAGTTATCTCTTTAGAGTCTTTTTCTATCAAGCTTGTCTTTTTTGTCAATTCGCTAAATTCACATTTAAAGTTTTCTATATATTGATTTGATTTACTTGCTAGTTGCTCTATCTGTTCATTTTGTTCAAACATAGAAGTGGAGTTTTGTTTTAAGATACCTATGTTGGTTTCTACTTCAGCTGTTGCTTTTTGGGTGCGTTCTGCTAACTTTCTTACTTCATCAGCAACAACAGCAAAACCACGNNCAAATCCGCGTCCATGCTCGCCCGCACGTGCTGCTTCTATGGCAGCGTTGAGGGCTAAAAGGTTTGTTTGGTCTGATATATCTTTGATGAGGCTGATAACATTTGAGATTTCATCAACACTTACATGTAGATTATGTGCAGTGTTTCGAGATTCTGCCGAAGAGTGTGTAATAGAGGAGATGATATCTAGTAGTTCATACGAGATTTTATCTAAGTCTGCTATATTTGCATTGCTCTCTTGCGCAAAGTTAGAGATTTCTGATGAGGCATTTAAGTTATTTTCTATATTTTGCTGTATCTTTTTTATACTGTTTTTACAGCCAGCGAGCATACTGTGAGTAAGTTCAGTTTTGAGTTTATTTTCGTCAAGAGAAGTTCTTAAATTTTTTTGTGTTGTACAACTTTCACATTGACCCCTCAGCTCTTTTCTTAACTCTTCTACTTGCTTTTTTAAAGCACTATTTTCTTCTTGAAGCACTAAGCATTCTTTCTTTAATTTAGCAGTTCCAAACATGTTGAGTCCCTTTATGTTATAAAAAAATATTATACTTTAGTAACTATTATAAGAATATTTGTATATAAATTAGATTGATATTTTTAGAAATATACACCATTATTTAAAGCTTACAAATCCTTGTTTTGAAGTGGTTGTTCCATAAGATGACTTTCTAAAGATTTCCAGTTTTTTATTGTTTCACACTCTAAATCAATATGAGTTAAACTGATACGAAGTGATTCAAAACCAGCTCTCAGTTTGTATCGTATATTTTCTGTATCAATTTCTACATGTAAAGGATTTAGCACTACAAAATCATCACCAAAAACACGGAAAACAAAGGAAGAGTGAAAGAGTGCTTTTATGCGAAGAGCAATTTCTATAAGAGTACTATTGCCTTGTTCCCAACCATAATTTTTATTGTAAAAGTGCATATTATGAATTTGAATGAAGTAGCAGCACTTAAATTGTTGATTATGGGGATTTTCTTGTAAAAAATAATCAAGGTATTTAGCACTGTACACTCCCGTGAGAGCATCTTTGAAAAAGTATGCGAACCGCTCAACATCTATATGTGTTTTTGGCTCTTGTACACAATCACTTGTTTTTGATAAAGAGTTAAAAAATTCTATCGCTACTGGCACAAGAAGTGGATCAAACTGTAAGCCACTTTGTTTTTTGATTTCATCTGTGGCTTTTTCTATATTTTTTTTGCGCTTATAAATCCGATTTGTTGTCATCGCATCAAAGGCATCTGCCAAGCTCAATATCCGCGATAAAAATGGTATATCTTCACCACTTAAACCATCAGGATAACCTTTTCCATCATATCGTTCGTGATGGTGTCTGATAACTTTTTTATGCTTTTTAAGTGGTGTTAAATAATCAAGCATCTTTTCGCTATCAACGGGATGTTGTTTTATGATATTAAATTCAGAAGTTTTTAATCTAGCAGGTTTAAGCAAAATAGATTCAGGAGTTAAAATCTTTCCTATATCATGAAGTAACCCAGCATAAAATAAATCCTCTTGTTCTGTCTGAGATAGATTTATTTTTTCAGCTATTTTTGAAGCGTATATCGCAACTCTTTTTGAATGACCACCTGTGTATATATCTTTATCATCGACTATTGACGTAAACATTTCAATGATTTCTACTTCGATAGTACTATTAAAAGGCATTTTTTTTGTATCTATAAAATTATTTAATGGCATAATATCTCCATGGTCCACAACCACTCTATCATGATAGATTGAGAAGAATATTATAACCTTATAAACTTAAATAATAATAATCTATTATAGAAGAGTGTGAAAAGTAGAGAAATGAATCAGATTTACAATAATGAGTACAATATATTTGAATGTGAAGAGGAAGAGATAAAAGACTTCTATACTAGAGTTGGAAGAAAAGTACAGTATGTGAGGCAAGAAAAAGGCATCTCTCAACTAGAACTTTCTTATCTCATTGGATTTAAATCAACTTCATTGATTTCAGGGGCAGAAGCAGGATATAAAAATGTAAAATTTTCTCTCGAACACCTGTATAAGATAGCAAAGGCATTGCAAGTGGATATAAAAGAATTTTTTGACTAAGAGATTGTATAGAGTTTTTTCCGCTCTTTGGAAGAGGGGATATCTAGGAGTTTTCGATACTTTGTGATAGTACGTCTCACCATCTCTATGTCATATCTTTTCATTACCATATTTACTAAGTCTTCATCAGTCAAAGGGTTTTCTTTTGA
>DKEY01000021.1:8681-13219 GCA_002469305.1 Sulfurospirillum sp. UBA6810 | reverse complement strand
AAAACACTGCAAATACTATCGTAAACGTAAATTCAAAATTAGCAACAGAAGTGCAAAATGTCCACACTACAAATAACATGGCACAAGAGCTTACAACAGCAGTAGAACAGATAGGAGATATCACAGCTGCCATCAAGTATATCGCGAGTGAAACAAATCTCTTAGCACTCAATGCCACTATAGAAGCAGCACGTGCGGGAGATCATGGTCGAGGTTTTGCCGTAGTTGCTAGTGAAGTGAGAAAACTCTCAGACCAAAGTAACAAATCAACAGATAACATCCGCCTTTCTATCATGGATGTGCAAAAAGTAGTTGACCAAATCGTCCCCGCTTTACAAAAAACAGTTGATGAGATAATCAAAACACAAGAAGAAGTTTCTCGTATCAGTATTGCAGCCCAAGAAGAGAGTAAAGCGATGAGTGAGATTACCCAAAAGCTTCATGTTATAGTAGATATCTCAAAAGCACTCAACGTTGCGGAAAACAACAAAAACCATTAAAGTGAAGGTTTACGATATATTGGCTATACTTTTTTCTTACATGTAGGAGAAAAAGATGCATATAGCGATTATTGGAGCAGGTGGAGTTGGATCATATTATGGAGCAAAATTGGTTGATGGTGGACATGAAGTTCTTTTTGTAGCTCGAGGAGAGCATTTAAAAGCTCTAAAAAATGAGGGATTAAAACTTCGTAGTTCGAACTATACATTTGAAGCAAAAGTAAACGCTTGCAGTTTGGAAGAAATTGACCAAGCATACTTAGAAAAAACAGATCTCCTCATCTTAGCAGCAAAATCAACTGCAACGAAAGAGATTTCAAAATATTTAAGCCCAGTATATCTTACATGTAAAAAACAACCTTATATAGTATCTATTCAAAATGGAGTAGAAAATGAAGAAATTTTATGTGAGTATTTCCCAAAGCAAAAGGTTATAGGAGGGCTGACTAGAAAGATAGGGGCTCATATCATAAAGCCAGGGATTGTAGAACTAGCAGGAAGTGCTGTTGAAACTATCATAGGTGCTTTGGAGACTGAAATGACAGATAAAAAAGTGCTAAATCTCATAGCCGAGGCTATAAAAAAATCCAATATAAAATGTGAAGTTGTGAGTGATATCAAGCTGGAACTTTGGAAAAAACTTGTCATCAACAACGGTGTCAATGCTCTTTGTGCTTTGCTCGAAAAGAAAACAGGTGAAGTGATGCACGATACTAAACTCTGTAAAATCGTTTTTGGTCTTATGAGTGAGACTGCGGTTGCCGCAAAAGCTGCCCAAGTACACATCAGTGATGAGGACGTTCAAGCGATGTTTGAGCTTATCAAAAACTTTGACTCTATCAAGCCCTCTATGCTAGTAGATAGAGAACAAGGGAGAGCTTTGGAGCTTGAAGAGATATGTGGCGTAGTTATCAAAAACTGTGAAGTACAAGGCTTAGATGCCCCTTATACAAGGAGTATAGCTACTTTACTTGAAGCACTCTATCTTTTAAATCGTAAATAATAAGTTATTAATTATTAAAATGTAATAATTTTGTTTTTTAAAAGCCAATCAAGGAGTTTTTTTGAAGTTTGGAAAATTATATTTTGTTTTAGTTATTGGTGTTTTTTTAGGTGGTTGTACTTCTAGTAGTTATCAACCTCTTTCAAAAAATACCAGTAGTAAAAAAGTGGAAATGAAAAGTCCACAAAAACAAGAGGTATCAAATCCATCATTAACAGTAAAAGTACCAGATGGAGCGAATGTTTATATCATGAATATCAAGCCAGCTTATCGTGATGGCATCGAGTTGGAGCGGGGAAAATATGATATTAAAGTAGTTAAAAAAGGATATCAAACATATAGACAGTGGATTGTGTTAAGTGAGGATTTGACTCTTGATGTCAAATTAGAAAAGAGTGAACAAGAGGAGATAAGCGTTCCTGCTATAAATGTAGTGAAAGCAAATGGCTATATCGAGTGGAGTGATACAAAAAAATATAATTTTGATGGAGCAAAACTGCGATATAGAAAAAATCTTTTTTGGGCAAAAGAGATGGCAAACTATGAACTTACTTGGCATCAAGCAAAATCTTATTGTTCTAAGCTGAGTATAAAAGAAAATGGCATTATTTTTAACAACTTTAGATTGCCAGAAAAAGATGAGTTTTGGTCCTCTTTTAAAACAGGATACTATGTATCAGAAGATTTACCAAAAGAGATGAAAAACAAATACTTTTTCACCAATACTGCGCATAAACCATATAATAAATATGATGCAAATATGATCTATATTATTTATGTAAAATCTTCTAATGTAGATGAGTATCAAAGACTAAAAAAAGATACGAAGTACAGATCTGGCTTTGGTCAAAGCAGAGTATATGCGATGTGTACAACAGATGAAATCAAAGAGGATATAACTGTTCTAGCACAGCAAATGTTCAATGAGTATCAAAAGCAAAACCAAGTACTCAACTTAGAAAAAAAACCAGTGCAAGTAGCATATCCAGCTTTCAAAAAAGGGGAGTTTGAAACAACTGAACAGTTCAATCTTCGTGTTCAAAAAGAGAAAGAAAAAGTTGATGCACAAAATATTCAAAATATAAAAAATTGGGAAAGTAAAGTAGAGCAACAAAAAGAGAAACATAAAGGTAGATTGGAGTATATACAAAACAATACAGAATCAATCTACTTAGAGTTTTTACAAAAAGCGATGCATATAAAATATGCTAATCCTAAAATCACTTCAGTAAACTATGATGCAGACAAGCAACTTTTCAATATAGTGATAGATTCAGTAAAAGGAAATTATCATCAAAATGTTCAAGTACCAGTAAAGCTACAATATGCACAAAAGTTTAAAGATTTGCTAAGTGCAAAGGACTTTCAACCAACAGTTGAGTTTTTAGTACAAAACAACAAACTTCTCTTTCAAGGGATAAAAGAGATTAAAAACCCAGAAACGTTAGTTGAAGAGAGTGAGTATAAAAAAGCATTTAACGTTAAGGGCAAAGAGGAGAGTGTCGTAGCGCTTAAACAGTTTATCTCAAAGTATCCAAACTCTACATTTAAAGCTTTGGCACAAACTAGAGTAGAAAAACTAGAGGCTGAGATAAGAGTAGCAAGGGAAAAAGCAGCACAAGAGAGAGCAAAAAGAGAAGTAGAAGCTAAAGAGAGAGAGAAAAGAGCACAAGCAGCAAAAGAACGCAAGCAAGCTTCATACTATGCTAAAAAAAGTGTAGGAGATAAGGTTTGTAAAGATGGAACAACAGCTCTCATCTTATCTATCACGATTACTGCTTATGTGGAAAATGTAAATGGAAATAATATCCAGTTAAGAATCGCAGATACCGAGGGTACAACACCATACTATAATGGAGTTAGTTTGTATAAAAATACTCTTATTTGGGATGATTACTCTAGCTGGTACAACTGTAATTACTAAAAAAAGAGATGAAGTAAGGGAGCTTAAAACTCCCTCTTCATCAAGTAACCATCGCTATCTTCGTAGTAGGCTTTGAGATTTTTCGCAACTTCAAATCCAAACTTTTTATAGAGATTTATCGCTTTTTCATTACTCTGTTTTACTTCAAGTGAAAAAGTCTTACATGTAAGATTTTTAAAAGAGTATTCAAGTAAAAAAGAGCCTACTTTTTTATCTCGATGTTCTGGCAAGACAGCTAACGAGTAGAGCCGAAAATAGCTCTTTCTCTCAAGCCATAAGATATATCCAAGTGCAATGCCATTTTCATAAGCTATAAAAAAAGTATTGTGCTTTAGGTGGTATGTTATAGAAGCTTGTGAGAGAGCAAAAGCATCGCCACAAAAGACGATGCTCTCTATCTCATATAAAAGCTTTGCGTGCTCTTTTTTTGCTTTTATGATTTTCATTTTTGATATATCGTATATTTTGGGATGAGTTTATCAGGGCGATAAGACATCTTTACTTTTTTGAGATTTTCAAAACCCATATCATCACCTACATTGATGTACTTTGAGTTATATCTCTCTTTAAGAAGTTTTGAAAACTCTCTAAAGATAAACTGCGCACAACCAAGTATCTCAAAGTCTGTTTTTTCTATGATGACACTCGCGGTAGTTTCATTTATCTTTTCTCCTACGGTAAAGCCTTTTATCTCATCATCTATATAGATAACGATGCCTATGACTTCAAGTTTGTCATAGTTATTCATCAAGCGTTTTATCGCAAATCTCTCAAAGTAAATACCATCTAAAAATCCCTCAACTTCCTCTTTTGGCATATAAGTTGTTCTGTCTTTTACCCATTTGTTGAAAAGATTGATAACTTCATCTGTATGTTTCTCTTTTTCTAAAACTTCTATACGATAGTTTGGATATATCTTTCTAAAGCGGTTTATCTCATTTCTTTTTGATTTGTATGAGTCACCTTTGAGTTCGATGAGGTCTTCACTCTTATAGATATAATCCACAAGTTTTTTTTCTATCAAAAAGTCTTTGAGCATCTCATAGATGAGTGTCCCCTCTTCAAGATAGTCCACAAAGCCCTCAAGCAAATCTTCATGTACATACTCTAT
>DKEY01000021.1:262-8658 GCA_002469305.1 Sulfurospirillum sp. UBA6810 | reverse complement strand
GTCTTATCTTTGTCTCCAAGTGGGGGCAAAAGCATAGAAAGCTCACCCGAACTTAAGATAAAAAGACAGAAGGTATCGTTGATGATACTATAAAATCCACTAGCAGTTGAGAGCCAGATATAATTACCAGCAAAAGTGTAGTCGCTTAGGTCGATATTTAGTTTTTCAAGATAGGTGTCCATAACCTCTTTTGATTCTAAGTTGAAGTGCTTGAGCGTATAGCCAGAGATGACGAGTGATGACAAAATTGTTCCTTTAAAAAGGCAAGATGATTTTTCGGAATTATACTCCTTTTTAGCGAACTTGTAGCAAGAAATTTTTAGCTATAATCAAGAGATAAAAAAGACTTATAAAAGTAGTAAAAAATCATGAATTATATCGGCTCAAAACAAAAGCTTTTACCCTTTTTAAAGGACTCTATCAAACAAGTAGTTGGAGAAGATTTGAGTGAGAAAATTTTTTGTGATATGTTTGCGGGCACTGGTGTTGTTGGGAAAGATTTTAAAAATGAAGTCAAAAAAGTCATCAGCAATGATTTGGAGTATTATGCTTATGTGTTAAACCGAAACTATATCCAAAACACAGAAGGCATAGAGGGAAAAAAGGAGTACATACAAGTGCTCAATTCTTTACATGTAAAAGAGGATGGCTTTATCTATGAAAACTATTCTCAAAAAAGTGGCAGGACATATTTTTCCAATTTTAATGCGCAAAAAATTGATACGATAAGAGTAAAGATAGAAGAGCTAAAACAGACAAAATGTATAAGTGAGGATTGTTACTTTTTTCTTTTAGCCTCACTCTTAGAGAGTTGTGACAAAGTTGCAAATACAGCTTCGATATACAGTGCTTTTTTAAAAGATTTGAAAAAAGCGGCACAACAGGAAATGCTTTTAGAAGGAGCATGTTTTGAGACAAGTCAAAATACTCATGAAGTTTACAATGAAGACAGTAACAAACTCATCTCAAAGATAGAAGGCGATATCCTCTACCTTGACCCACCATATAACATCAGACAGTATGGCTCAAACTATCATATCTTAAACACCATAGCTTTGTATGACAAGTTTATTCCACAAGGTAAAACAGGTATCAGAGAGTATCATCGCTCAAATTACTGTAAAACCAAAGTTGTACACCAAAGCTTTGAAGAGTTACTCAAAAATGCAAACTTTCAGTATATCTTTTTAAGTTATAGTGATGAGGGCTTTATGAGTGCTAGTGATATAAAAAACATCATGAAAAAGTATGGAAAGTATGAGCTTTTAAAAACTGATTACAGACGCTTTGCAAGTCATCAAAAACATACAAAAAACTCTACATGTGAATTCTTACATGTAATAGAAAAAAAGTTATAATACACAAAAAAATAAAGGCAATTTTATGTCAATAGTCGCAGAAGTTTATAGAGGGCCTATCGTTGATTTGACACATATAGGGCATGTAGCAGTTGTAAATCATGAGGGAGAAATCCTCAAAAGTGTTGGGAATCCAAAACGAGTAACCTATATCCGTTCTTGTGCAAAACCTATTCAAGCTTTAGTTTCACTACAAAGTGGAGCAGTCGATGCTTATGGTCTGAGTCAAGAAGAGTTAGCTATACTTTGTGCTTCACACAATGGTGAGATAGTACATACCAAAACGATAAAAAACATCTTGGAAAAAGCAGGACTTGGAGTGGAGTTTTTACTCTGTGGTACACACCCCTCTCTTAACCCAGTTGTTGCTCAAGAGTTGAGTAAGCAAGGTGTCGTTTTAGACAATGCAAACAACAACTGCTCAGGAAAGCACTCAGGGATGCTCATAGGAGCAAAGTACTTGGGTGAAGATTTAAACTCTTATCTTAGTATCAACCATCCTGTACAACAGAGGATTTTGGAAACTATCGCTGAGGTTTGTGAGTATAAAAAAGAGGACATCATCATAGGTACTGATGGTTGTGGCGTACCTGTTCATGCTCTTCCTTTGTACAAGTATGCACAAGGCATGGCAAAGTTCACAAAGCCAGAAGTCTTTGATGCACAAAGAGCTTCACATGTAAAACGCATAACAGATGCGATGACACACTATCCTCATATGGTTGCAGGAGAGGGAAGAGTTTGTACAGACCTTATGAAAGTATGTGGTGGTAGAGTTTTTGCAAAACTTGGAGCTGATGGTTACTATAGTGTTGGGCTTATAGATAAGGGTATTGCTTTTACATGTAAGATTGAAGATGGAAAAATTCCTATCGTTGAAGCACTCGCTGTACATGTCTTATACAAACTGGGATATATCACAAAAACAGAGTTTGACGCTTTGGAGAGATATCACAAGATAGAAGTTAAAAATCACAGAGGTGAGATAGTGGGAAGGACAGAATTTAACTTTGATATATAAGTTACATTCGTTTACATTCAGAGCATAAACAGATAAAATTACAAAGTATTGTGGGATAAGGGTATTTTACAGTAGGAACAAAAATGCAAAAATATGCAAATAAAACTGTTTTTCAATATATAATTATTTTGATATTTATGTTGATTACTGGAAGTATCTCCTTGTTTATGTTGCACTCTTTCTTTGCAAATCTCAATCATGATTTAGATAGAAAACTTGTAAATGTAGAAAAAGATATACACAAAATCGAACGTATCACCTATACAATAGAAAGTATCAAGTCAGATATCTACTCACTCTCTGCAAGAGCAATGGATACACAAAACAGATGGGGAATAGAGCAAAATATCAAGCTAAAAGTTGATAAGATAGCTTCAAGTATCGATGCTCTAAAAAAGAATTATGAGAGAGAAAAGCGTGATAAAGTTATCACTTTAGAAGAGAGTGAACGGGATGCAACTATCCTTGAAAGCACTTTTGTACTCTTTGAAAACCTCCTCAAAGAAAATGAACTACTTATAAACTTACTCAATTTAAGAGATAAATTTTTACAAGAGAAAAATCAAGAGATTGTCGGTGTTGCACAAGAGATAAGAAAACACAATGCAAAGGTGCCAAAGCAAATCCAAGAAATCTCCTCTTTGTTTGAAGAGATTAGGCTTTTAACACAGCAAAGATATGAGAAGATAGATGAAGAACATGAACGAAAAAAAGCCTACTTTTGGAAGTTTGAAGTTTCTATCTTCGCTATTTTGATACTTTTAATACTGCTTTTAGTAAAAAATATCACAAGCCATATCACTAAGCTTTATGAAAAAATTGAAAATAGACTCTATAAAGATGAGCTTACAGGACTTTATAGCAGATACTACTTTTTGAAAGAGTTGCAAGAGCTACAAACTCCAATCCTCATTCTTTTAGATATTGATAAATTTAGAGGTATCAATGAACTCTTTGGTGTAGAAGTAGGAAATGAAGTCTTGGTAAAACTCTCGCAGATGCTAAAGAGTTACGGTAAAAGTATAGGTTTTGATGTGTGTAGGCTCTCTGCTGATGAGTTTGTACTTTATAAAGAGGCAAAAGTTCCAAGTGATACAAAGGAGTTAGAGACCATAGTAGAAGCTTTTAATAATCTTTATAAAGAGAATAAAATTTTTGTGAATGCCCTCTCAGATAGAATAGATTTAGAGTTTACATGTGGGATAGCATTTGGCAAAGAAAATACACTTCAAAGAGCAGATATGGCACTTGATTTTGCAAAGCAAAATAATCTACCATGCAAAGAGTATAGTGAAGCCATAGATAAAACCAGAAGCCTCAAACATAATATTTTTTGGAAAAAAGAGATAAAAAATGCACTTATAGAAGATCGGTTTGTTCCCTTTTTTCAACCGATTGTAGATAGGCAACATCATGTTGTGAAGTATGAATCTCTAGCAAGACTCAAAAGAGAAGAGGGCACAAAGAACTCTTTTGTTCCTCCTTTTAAGTTTTTAGATATAGCACTCAAGACAAGGTACTACACTCCTTTCTCAAAAATGGTTATGATGAAAACACTAGATATATGTAAAGAAAAAGATGCAGATATCAGTATCAACTTTGGAAAAAAAGATATCCAAAACCTAGAGTTTCATCAAGAGTTAAAACAAAAAATCATACAACTAGGTATCGGAGAAAAGCTTATTTTTGAGATTGTTGAGTCTGATAGCTTGGTAAACAACAAATACCTAAAAAACTTTATAAAAGAGTTTAAAGAGTTAGGCGTAAAGTTTGCGATAGATGATTTTGGCAGTGGGTTTTCAAACTTTTCTTTTATACTCGATATGTCACCTGATTTTATCAAGATAGATGGAACACTCATAAAAGATATCGATACAAACAAGCACTCTTATGAACTTGTCAAATCCATCGTAGCCTTTTCACATACACTTGGTATCAAACTCATAGCAGAGTATGTTCACTCAAAAGATGTGTACGATGTCGCTTATAGCCTTGGGATTGATTATTTTCAAGGGTACTATTTTGATGAGCCAAAAGAAAAAATCGCTTGATTTCGAGAAAAGTGATACTTTTAGTAACTAGGTAGAAAAAAGTTACACTTATAAGTAAAAATTATTTAAAGATAAAAATGGGCTAAAATAGGCTCTTTTTCAGCACCATTTAATAAAAATCTCCAAAATGCTTAAAAATTAACCAAACAAATTAAGAATCCCGTAAAAAAATTATTGTAAATTTATGTTACTTGAAAAGTAGTACTTTTTGTATTACCTTTTAAAGATTATAAAAAGGCAGTGTGTGGCTAAACAAAAATTTGGTAGGGAAGTCATCAAAAGTGTTATAGAAAAATCTCAGACATCCAAAAGAGAGATAGCACAACTTACTATCAAAATTGATTCTCGTCTTGATGATGCATTAGCCAAACTATCCAATGCTTTAAATATCTCCAAAAATAGACTTATAGAAGATATCCTTTTTGAAAGTGGTATCATAGAGGAAGTGGAGGAAAATTACCATGAATAATAACTTTCCGACACAAAAAAATGTTGTAACTGCCATACTTGAGGGTATAAAAACAGCGAAAGAAAACTTTCTATTTTGGACAAATGATAGACTCTTTTTATCTTATGGACCACATAAAATTATAACCTTACATGTAGCGACCCAGATAGGAAAACTCTCAAATGCACCAGAGATTTTTATAGATGCAACTGTGGCGGATATCTTAAGATGTTCTCTTCCTGATAGAACTTTATATACACAGTTCATGTCAAAAAGCAATCTTACACAAGGAACTTTTAGCATAACTTTAGATGAAAGATTTAAGCACCAAAATGACAATGACTCTATCTCAAGAGTGATAGTCAGTGTAAAAAATGGTGTGAGAAATGCAAAGCTAGAGTATTCAAATGAAATAGAACGTATTTGTAAAATGCTCAACCGTGCTACATGTGAAAACTCGACTTTGGATTATGGTGTTTTTGCATTTTATTCTGACTTGTCAAACAATGCGAGAAAAACTTTGGATAAAAGAGTTCCAGAACTTGTCAGAAGTTTTGATGTAGTTGTAAAAAAGTTTCCAACTTTGCAGAGTTATTTTGTTGCGACAGAGATACAAAAAGTTACAGATATGGGAGAGTGGTTGGCAGGATGCTATGTGATAGAGCCAAAATCTCAGGTTTAATTAAAATCATAAAGTGATTTTAATTAAGCTTGGAAGCAACCTTGTAATGCTCTTCGAGTTACACTATATAAGGAGAAAAGATGAAAAACATGTTACCAAAAATCGCAACGTCAGTTGCGCTTTGTGCTGCTTTAGTAACAGCTGTAAATGCTGATATTATAAAGATAGGTGTTCAAGCACCAATTACAGGAAAGTATGCTAATGAGGGCCAAAGTATAGACAATGGTGTTAAGTTAGTAGTTGAGCAAATCAATGCTAAAGGTGGGGTTTTAGGTAAGCAACTAGAAGTTGTTACTTGTGATGATGAGGGAACAGCTCAAAAAGCTGCGATTTGTGCTAGAAAACTCGTAAATGAAGGTGTTATGGCAGTTATCGGTTCATATACTTCAGGTGCAACAGAAGCGGCTCAAACAACATACTTTAGAAACAAAGTATTACAGACAAGTGATGGTACAAGTGATACACTTACAACTCACAAGTATTGGACATTTTTCAGAAATTCATTCCAAAATTCAGCACAAGCTGACTTTACAGCAAAATATCTTGTAAATGATAAAAAATACAAAAGAATCGTAGTTTTATCTGATTACTCTTCTTATGCAACTGGTCTTGCTGATTCTGCTGTTGCAGCTATCAAAGCACAAAATGGTACAGTTATCTATCAAGGTAAAATCAAATCAGGAACACAAAATTTTGCGGCTGTTTTAACAAAGATCAAATCAATGAATCCAGATGCTATCTACTTTAGTGGATACTATACAGATGGTGGTTTGCTTCGTGCACAACAAATCCAACTTGGTATCAATGCTGATTTCATCGGTGGCGACTCAAACGATAACCCAGATTTTATGAAACTAGCAGGTGCAAGTGCAAAAGGTACATTACTTGTAAACTTCCCAACACCAGATTTTCTTCCATATGATACAGCAAAGCAATTCTTGAAAGATTATAATGCTAAATATGGTATGCCAGTATCTTCTGTATGGGCGATTATGAATGTTGATGGCTTACGTGCTATTATCCATGCGGCTGAGCAAACAAAAAGTTTTGATACAAAAACTATCAGTGACTATCTCCATACACTAAGAGATTTCCCTGGTATTACAGGTCCAGTTTCATTTAGAGAAGATGGTGAGAGAATTAACACGAAATTCAATGTTTATGAAGTACAAGCAGACAATAGTTATAAAATNNATATATTTCTTCAACAACTTGTCAATGGTTTGACAATAGGAAGTCTATATGCATTGGTTGCTCTAGGGTATACGATGGTTTACGGGGTTATGAAGTTGATAAACTTCGCCCACGGCGACCTCGTCGCCCTATCAGCCTTTGTGGGACTTACAGTGTACACGCAGATATTTGGTGAGGGTATTACATCTTTAGTAGCCGTCATTACTGTATTTGTATTTACAGCAGTTATCATTGCATTCGTTGGTGTTCTTCTTGAACGCCTTGCGTACAGGCCTTTACGAACGGCACCAAGACTAAGTGCAGTTGTTTCAGCACTTGGGGCAGGATTAGTTATACAAAATGCTATCATGCTTATTTGGGGACCAAATATGAAGATTTTCCCTTCAAATCTTTTTCCATCTACTATTTGGGATTTTAATGGTGTTGTTTTGACATTTACACAAGTGATGATACTAGGACTCTCTTCTGTTTTGATGATAGCACTTTATCTGTTTATCAATAAAACAAAAATGGGAACAGCTATCAGAGCAACAGCGATAGACCAAGATGCTGCAAAACTTATGGGTATAAATGTAAATAGAATCATCATGATTATCTTTATCATCGGTTCTGCCCTTGGTGCAGTAGCAGGGCTTTTTATCGGTATCTATTACCGTGGTATCACATTTGACATGGGTTGGTTATATGGACTCAATGCCTTTGTTGCAGCTATCATGGGTGGTATCGGCAATATTCCAGGCGCGATGCTAGGAGGTCTTATGCTAGGACTTTTCAATGCTATGATAAGTGGTTATATTTCAACACAATGGGCTGAAACATTTACCTTTATCTTACTCATCGTAATTCTTGTTTTTAGACCAACAGGAATCCTTGGTGAAAAAGTGGCGGAGAAAGTATAATGAAATTTTTAAATCTAAATAAAAACTCTATGATAGCAATGGGTGTTTTGGTGGCGATGGGCATTTTCCCTTTGTTTGCTGATTCTGCTTGGATTGCTATCGGAACAACATTTTTGGTTTTTTCAGTAGTTGCCTTTTCACAAGATATCATTCTCGGACGTGCAGGGGTTTTTCATATGGGTCATGCTGTTTTCTTTGGGCTTGGTGCTTATACAACAGCTATCTTAAATGTACATTTTGGTTGGCCGATTTTAGCTACTTGGGCACCAGCAGTATTTGTTCCTATGATTATAGCTCTTTTACTTGCAGGACCGATTATCCACTTAAGAGGGGATTATCTTCTTGTTGCAACTATCGGATTTAATATCATCTTTATACAAGTTTTACAAAATGATATTTTTGGATTAACGGGTGGGCCAAATGGTATATTTGGTATAGATATCGTAAGAGCCTTTGGTATAGAGTTTTTTGAACAAACTCATATGTACTATATGGCTTTCATTTTGCTAGGTATTACCCTTTTCATCATGAGAAACTTAGACCAGAGTAAATTTGGTCGTGCNNGCAGCACAAAGTATGGGTATCAGTATCCGTTACTATAAACTCTATGCATTTGCCATAGGTGCTGGTATTGCAGGAGCTGCTGGAAGTATGTTCTCGGTACAGTACTCAGCGGTTAGTCCTGAGGCATTTGATGTTATCCAATCTATCATGTTCTTTACGATAGTTTTAGTGGGTGGTTC
>DKEY01000021.1:0-228 GCA_002469305.1 Sulfurospirillum sp. UBA6810 | reverse complement strand
CGTTATCTTGTGTTTGGACTTGCGATGATTTTAACGATGATTTTACGTCCTCGTGGTATCTGGCCAGTCAAATTTGGAAATATTCCAACATTTTTGAAAAAGGATGTTAAATGAGTGAATATTTACTAGAAGTCAAAAATGTTTCAAAGTTTTTCTATGGCTTAACAGCGATAGATAATCTCTCCATGAAAGTAAAACGTGGACAGATTTATGGCATCATCGGACCAA
>DKEY01000183.1 GCA_002469305.1 Sulfurospirillum sp. UBA6810 | reverse complement strand
CCAGCATGTATAGTAAAGTAACTCACACCTTGCTGTGCTTGGCGTTCTATAACTTCTAGCATCTTTTCAATCGTTAAATCTTCTACTTTATTATTGATGTCATGGAGTATCTGGTACATAGGTACTGTACCGATAGGAACATTGGCATTTGCAATGACAGCTTTTCTTATCTCATCCAAATCCCCACCAGTTGAGAGNNTCCATGATAGTATCGGCACCGTATTTTTCTGAAACCTTTACTTTTTCAACTTCTTCATCTGGATTTGAAGCGAGTGCTGATGAGCCTATATTTGAGTTTATTTTACATTTTGCAGCAATTCCTATTGCCATAGGTTTTAGATTTATGTGGTTTATATTTGCTGGGATTATCATCCTACCACGTGCTATCTCACGTCTTATAAGTTCACTTGAGAGATTTTCTACTTTTGCTACATATTCCATTTCTTGCGTGATGATACCTTGCTTCGCATAGTACATCTGTGTTTTAACAGCATCATTTTCTCTTTGTTTTACCCACTCTTTTCTCATATAAAGCCTTTATAATTTTTCATATTCTTGTGCATAATAATCTTTGGAATTTAACACAAAAAAGATAAAAAAAAGCTTTCATAATGTATAATATCGTAACACTTCAGGAAAAAGGATAAAATTTGCCTGATTTATCTCTGGTAATGCTTGGTGCTGGCTCATCCTCTAGGTTTAAGAGCTTAGTTAAAAAACAGTGGCTTCGTTTAGGGCATACTCCTCTTTGGCTCTATGCTACAAATCGTATTTCCCAACAAGTTGATTTTGCTAAGATTATTGTCGTTTGTGCTGAAGATGAGATTGAGTATATGAAACTCTTTAGTGATGAGATTACCTTTGTAAAAGGTGGTGCCACAAGACAAGAATCCCTCATGAATGCACTCTTACATGTAAACACAAAAAAAGTTTTAGTGAGTGATGTAGCAAGAGCTTGTATAAGTACTGATATGCTTGAGCGAATCTTACATGTAAAGAATGCGGACATTGTTGTACCTTATCTCAATGTAAGTGATACTGTAGTATATGGGGAATCAACTATCAACAGAGATGATGTCAAACTCATACAAACACCACAACTCTCAATTACAAAAGTTTTAAAAGAAGCACTTTCAAGTGAGATTATATATACTGACGATAGTAGTGCTATCAAGGTGCATGGTGGCAAAGTTGCTTATGTACTGGGTTCAAAAGAGGCACAAAAACTTACCTTTGAAAATGATTTAGAGATAATTTCACAGCTAGATGCACCATCATCTGATATCTTTGTCGGCAATGGCTTTGATGTTCATGCCTTTGAAGAAAACAAAGAGATGTGGCTTGGTGGGATAAAGATAGATGTACCTTATGGGTTTAAAGCTCACTCTGATGGAGATGTAGCGATACATGCCCTCATAGATGCTTTACTTGGGGCTATCGGGGCTGGTGACATTGGTGGCTTATTTCCAGATACAGACAATAAATATAAAGATATAGACTCTAAACTACTTTTAGAAGAAGTTGTAAAATTTATCAATAATATAGGTTATGAGATAATCAACTGTGATATCACCATCATGGCAGAAAAACCAAAACTAATGCAATATAAACTTGCCATGAGAAAAACGATAGCAAATATTTTGAAAAAAGATTTGATACATGTAAACATAAAAGCGACAACAACTGAAAAGCTTGGATTTGTTGGAAGAGAAGAAGGTGTTGGCGTTAGTGCAACTACAACATTAAAATACCACAATTGGAAGAAGGTTTTATGAAGATTTTAATTGTAGAAAATGAAATATACTTAGCCCAAAGCATTGCTTCAAAGCTCATAGAGATAGGTTATAGTTGTGAAATCGCTCCAACTATAAAAGATGCTATCAAAGAAGACAGATTTGATGCGGTACTCTTATCCACTAACATATCTGGTCAAAACTTTTATCCAGTTATTGAAAAGCATAAATCTTCCATTATCATTCTTATGATTAGCTACATCAGCAATGATACTGTTACAAACCCTATAAAAGCTGGTGCGGATGACTACATACAAAAGCCTTTTATGATTGAAGAGCTCATAAGAAAGCTTCAACATCTCAACACTTTTAACTCTTTAAGAAAAGAAAATAAAACTTATAAAGAGTATGTCAACAACTTGTTTGAAACTTCTGACATAAGACCAATTTCCACAAAAGCAAAACTTCCTATTTTAATCAAAGCGAGTTTTCAAAAGCATGCTGATGCTGTTGTATTTCACTATTCTGTGGAGAAAAGTGAACCTTTTACTTTTATTTCACTTTCAAGTGCTAATGCGATAGAAAAAATTGTAAAAACACCATATAATGAACTTTTATATCTTGTAGATTTGCAAAATATAAAAAAAAGCGAACGTTCAAAGATTTTTAATCTCATCGAAGATAGACGGGCAATCATCTCAACAACTGATACGAGCGAGGGTTATGAGGGCATCGAAGAGTTAGAAATCATGACAGAAAGTAAGGTTTTTGATAGAGGAGATATTCTTAGCATAGATGATTATGTTAAATATATCATAGTAAACTTCCAAAATAAATTTCCTGATACAGAGTTATCAAAGAAATTAGGAATTTCAAGAAAAAGCCTTTGGGAAAAGAGGAAAAAATATGGAATCAACAAGAAAAAATAGACAACTTTTTATAGATAAAGAAGCATTAGCAACACTTGCACTGATGAAAGAGGGGATACTTCATCCCATAGATAAGCTCATGAATAGAGCAGAAGCTCATGAAGTTGAGAGGACAGGATACTACAAAGGCATACCTTTTCCATTTCCTTTTATCATAGCTCCTTTTGGTGAAAAAAATGCAAAAGTACTTACAACTACAACAAAAGGTGAAGCTTTAGACTTTATTGTAGATGGTGAAGTAAAGGGAACTATCATTGTTGATGAAGTTTTCGAAGTAGATAAGAAAAGACGTATTAAACAGATATTTGGCAGGTATGATGAAAATGACCCTGATATAAAAATGTTTTTAAAACGACTTGGTGATTATGCTGTTACGGGTGAGTATGAGATAGAGTTTGATGATATCAAAAATGCGAAACAAAAAATCCAAGAAGCAAAAGACAAAGTCAATCCAAAATGTACAGCTTCTGTCATGCTTAGTGCAAAACCGTTTCACAGAGCACATGAACGTTTGATGAGAATTACTTTAGAAAAGACTGATTTACTTGTTGTCTTTTTACTAAAACCTTACAAACAAGATGTTCTTGCTTATAATCTGAGATTAAAAACATTGCAGTATTTTGTGGATAATTATCTACCTAAAAACAAAGTTGTGATTGTACCTTTTGAAAATACTTATATCTTTGCCGGATACAACAATGCAATACTTGATAGCATCTGTGCATATAACTTTGGTTGTAACAAGCTTGTTCTTGGACAAAACCATAGTGGCATTGGGATGTATTATGACAAGAATGAAGTCAAATCTATCCTTGATAAATACCCTTCGCTTCAAATAAAAGTTGAAATCATCACAGAGTTTGTTTACTGTAATGAGTGTAAAACACTCGTAAGCAAAAACACTTGTCCACATGGACAACATCACCACATCAAATACAACTCAGAATCTCTCATGGAACTTTTAAAAGCTGGTATATTACCTCCTGCTGTTTTGATGAGAAAAGACATATCGGCAATTTTGCTTAGTGAAATGTTCCCTAATAGATTTGAAAATATACAAAAAATTTATGACAATATCTTTCCAAATGCAGGTCTTTTGGAATCTCACGATGAAAAAGATTTTTATCTTGAACTTATGAATTTACACCAAACAATGTCATTGACTTAATGAGGATAGAATGAATAGGCTTTTTATAACATTTTTTTATAGTGGACTTTCTCCATTTGCACCTGGAACAGTAGGCTCTTTTGCAGCAGCTATTGTAGGTTTTGGCATACTTTACTATCTCAATACTGATACACTTTTTTTACTTACTATCTTGATAACACTCATAGGGATAAAAGAGATAAATAGATATGAGGAAAAAACGGGTACACATGATGATAAAAGTATCGTGATAGATGAAGTAGCAGGCCTTTGGTTAGCTTTTAGTATAAGTAGTGGCACACTCACGCAACTCATACTTTGTTTTATCTACTTTAGAATTTACGATATCTACAAACCCTCTTTTATAGGTCGCATCGATAGAGATGTCAAAGGTGGACTTGGTGTTATGGGAGATGATTTACTTGCTGGTCTTTTAGCGGGTATCTCTAGTGCGCTTACTTGGCAGATAATAGAACTTTTTTAAGAAATTTGCTTTAAAAATAAATTGTCCCTTTATTTAAAATTTATTATAAGTTTTGTAATACTATAATTTAAGTATTTTATTAAAAGGGGACAAATATGAAACGGTTGCTTTTTATTCCTTTGCTTTTGGCGCTCACTCTGCAATTTGCAAGTGCTGCTGAGTACATTGTAGATGCTTCACATTCACATGTAAGCTTTTCTATCAAACATATGATGATTTCAAATGTAAAAGGCGAATTTAAAAGTTTTGAAGCAGAAATCGACTTCGATGCTTCAAGTAAAAAATTCAACAAACTAAGCTCTTCTATCGATGTATCTTCCATAGACACTGGTATCACTAAAAGAGATGAGCATTTAAAAAGTGCAGATTTTTTTGATATAGAAAAATATGCAACAATAAACTTTGTCGCAACAAAGATAAGTGAAAACAAAATAGTAGGTAACCTTACTATCCATGGAGTTACAAAAGAGATTGAATTAACACCAACAATACATGGTGTCATAAAAGATTTTCAAGGAAACAATAGAGTTGGTTTTAGCTTAGAGGGTAAACTCAATAGAACAGATTTTGGACTTACTTGGAACAAAATGCTAGAGAGTGGTGGCATTGTAGTTGGAGAAGATGTAAAAATAACAGTAGATATTGAGGCTATAGAGTTATAAAACTTTAAAGCCTTCCATATCAAAAACGTGAGCGAAATCTAAAAATTTTGCTCCCTCTTCCTCACTGAGATTTATCTCGCAAATCACACCTGTTTCATTGAAGTTTTTTTGTGGATTCCCAAAGCCTGAAGTATCAAAAAAGTGCTCAAATCTTGAGAGTAGATGAAAAGGTACATAAAACTTCCATAACTTCTTTTTTACATAAGCAACCAATGAAGCTGTATCTATAACCTCTTTGGCACTTGTTCCATAAGCTCGAACCAATCCACCAGTACCAAGCTTTGTACCACCAAAATATCTCACAACCAAGATACCACATTCTATAAGTGCCGCTCCTCTCATAACATTGAGTATAGGAGGACCAGAAGTACCTTTTGGTTCACCATCATCACTGCAGTTTTCTACAACTTGTTCGTACTCATTAAAATATCTCATAGCCCAAACGATATGATTCGCTTTAGGATGTTCTTCTTTTAGTTTTACATGTAAACTTTTAAAATCTTCTATGGGAGTAATATAGGCGATAAAGTTAGATTTTTTTATTTCGAGTTGAGAAAAATATGTACTTTGTATAATAAACAATTATTTAACCTTTTTGTGAACAAATAAGAGTATTTTAATTTCAAAAATATTATAATACCCTTTATTAAATCTAGGTAAATTATTTTTAACCTAGATGATTAGAGGCTTCATTGAAAAAAAATAGTTTTTATTTTTTTGCTATTCTTGCTATTCTTGTATATGTTTTTTCTATGTATTTTTACTATGGCAAATCCCAACAAGATGCAATCAATAGTGCAATACACACTACCAATGATTTTCTTAGAAACAATCAAGCTGCAAAAATATTTTTCAATGAAGAGCAACAAGAAAAACTCGAAAGTCTCAGGGTAACGGATGTAAAAAATGCTTTTTCCCCTGAAGTTTACTCTTGTACATATGCATCAAAAAAAATCAATGAATACTACAATAAAATCAGAAAAAAAGACAACCTTCCTCCAATCCCTGTCTCTTTTGTAGCTGCAAACCCTAAAAACATAAACAACAAAGCGACATCAAAAGAGTTAGAAATCCTTGAAAAGTTTCAAAGACATCAAGCAACTTCATACCATGAAATATTGGATAATTATGATGGAACAAAAACACTTTACTATGCCTTGCCTAGTCAAGAACTTGTAAAAAGTTGTTTAGAGTGTCATGGTGCTCCTTCCCAAGCTCCATTGGCAATCATCAAGGAGTATGGCTCCCGCAATGGCTTTCATCATAAAATTGGAGAAATCAGATCTTTTGTAAAAGTTTTAATGCCACTTGAAAAACACTTAAAAGATGCGGAAGATCTCTTCTTGACTAAGGCTATTGCCTCTCTTTTGATTATCTTATCTATACTTATACCTATGTTTATTTTTATGAGAAAAAGTCAAAATGAAACAAAAAAATTTCAAGCTGTCATAGATACACTCAGTGAGATTGTTATACTAAGGACTAAACAAGAGCTTATCTCAGTCAACAAATCTTTTCTTAAATTTTTTAATGTTAAAAATATAAAAGAGTTTGAACAAAAATTTAAATGCCTCAGTTCTCATTTCCAAGCAGGGGATGACTCTGTTGAACTTGATTTAAAAAATCTTGATGAGAATGTTATCCAAAAGTTAAATGCACTTGATAAAACAGATAGAATCATCAAAATGGCAAATTATAAAGATGAACTCAAAACACTCACAATCAAAATCTATAAACTAGATGAAATCAAAGATGAGTATGTTATCGTTTTATCAGATATCACGCAGCTACAACAAAAGGCTGATATGTTAGAGAAAAAAGCCAATATAGACTCTTTGACACAAATATATACAAGACAAAGATTTGAAGAGCTTTACTCGCTTGAATTACACAGAAGCCAAAGATATATCAACTCTTTATCCATACTTTTTTTAGATATTGACCACTTTAAAAAGATAAATGATGTTTATGGACATGATATTGGAGATGCTACACTAAAAACCTTTGCTTCTCTTATAAGCAGTACCATAAGAGAGTACGATGTTTTTGGAAGATGGGGTGGTGAAGAATTTATCCTTATGCTTCCTCAAACAGATGTAAATGTTGCTTTTAAGATAGCTGAAAAATTAAGAAAACTTATAGAAACCTACAAATTTGATAAGCTTAAAAATATTACATGTAGCATTGGTATCTCTATGTTGCAAAAAGATGATGATTATCACTCTTTGATAAAACGTGCAGATAATGCCCTATACAAAGCAAAAAATACTGGTAGAAACAAGACCATCATAGACTTTTAAACTCTTTTTTGTTACCCTTAGTCAAAACTCATAAAGGTATCGTTATGTCAGAAAAAAAATCTTCAAAAATTGTAGATACTATACTAGATTTCGCTATCATCATAGGCTTTAGCTTTATTATATTTTATGGGTTAACCTACCTTGGTGCACCTATTTGGCTTTCACTTGGTTGTGTAGCTATCTGGGGAGGATTTACAGGATACAAGCCAAAGATAGTAAGAAAACCCTTCAAGTTTCTATATAAAGATGAAGAGTAGTTACTCTCTTAAACTCCTTAGCGAGTATCTTTGGTAAACTAAACACATCATCAAGTCATGATGTGTCTTCCAAAGACCTCTCTTCTCTTTCTTTGCGAATTTAGCTATCTTAAGTAACTCTTCCTCTCTTTTTTCATCGGCATGTATGATATAAGGGAGGGCAAAGCCATTTTCAACCAACACTTCACTAAACCTTGGATGTAAATCAGGCTGTGTTTTCTTTGGAAGTTTTATATCACATACTGGATTTTGATTTGGCAAAACTCTTGTTATCTCAAAAGAGTACGAAATCGATTTTTGTAAAAGTGCATTTACAAACTCTTTTGAAGCTTCTCCCCCGCTAAGTGCATACTCTTTGGAGATATTGCATTTTCTGAGTTCTCTGTCTAATTTATCATTTTCTATCGCTTCTGGAGCATCTATGAAACTTGCTTGGCATATACTAAAACCCTCTTGAGTTTTTAGTAAAAGTGTATCGCCATCTATAACCCTAAGTAACACTCCACTCTGCGCATATAAAAAAAAGGGAACCAAACAAACTAAAATATATTTAAACAATCACTATCCTTGTAATTTCTTAGCTCTCTCATAAGAAGCTTGCATAGCCTTTATAAAACTATCTCTAACTCCGCCCTCTTCCAACTTTGCAATCCCTGCTATCGTAGTTCCAGCTGGTGAAGTTACTTTGTCTTTTAAGATAGCTGGATGTTCCTCTTTTAAAACAATTCCAACACCTTCTAAAACAGCTGCTACAAATTGATACGATATATCTCTTTTTAATCCCAATTTAACAGCTCCATCACTTAAAGCTTCTGCGACAAGTGCTATCCAAGCAGGAGATGAACCAGCGAGTGCAGAAGCTATATCTAGTTGGTCTTCACTCTCAAGCCAAAAACATGCGCCAACAGAGCTTAAAATATTCATCGCATCTTCTTTGAGTTGGATATCTCCACACAGTGATGTTGCAGATTTTTGCATAGCAGCTGCCATATTGGGCATAGCTCTAACATAACTTTTTGCTTCTATCTTCTCTTTTAACGTCTCTATCGTCACACCAGCCAAAATAGAGATAAGACCTTGCGCACAACCCTTTACATGTAAAGAATCTAGTGACTGTGGTTTTATAGCTAAGATAACTGTATAAGCATCTAAAGAGGGTATGGTATTGGTGATGTTTAAGTTTGGATACTGTTCTTGCAGTCTCTTTGCTTTTGTCTCATTTTTTTGCACAACTGTAATGTCATACTGACTAAGACCTGCGAGCATCGCTCCACCCATATTGCCAGCACCAATTAAAAGAAGTTTCATTATGTTTTTCCCTGCATTATTTAATTATTGCTTGTATTATAGCAAATTCAGCCTATATAGATAAACTAATGTTTTTTTATTTAGAAAAATTCACAATAAAGGCTTTCATTGACTTTTTGAAGATGCAATGATAGAATAATCCACAGTTAAAATAAATTTTTAGGGGAATATGATGAATGCTTATGAATACGCTATGAAACTAGAAAAAGATGGCGAAAATTTTTATAGAGAACTCGCTGCTGCAGCAAATGAAGAGGGTTTGAGAAAAATCTTCACTATGCTTGCAAATGAAGAGGTAAAACACTATAAGTTATTTGAAAAGTTAGCAAATGACTCGGATGCAATCACTCTTCCTAAAATGGAAGTTTATACAGATGCAAAAAAGATTTTTGAAGATATGCAAAAGATTTCTGTTGCATATGATATAGGTGACCAACAAATTGATTTTTACAGACGTGCTGTTGAAAGTGAAGATAAAGCATACGAACTTTATCTTGAAAAAGCAGATGAAGTAAGTGATCCAAAACACAAAGAAATTTTCCTTAGAATTGCACAAGAAGAGTTAAAGCATAAAGATTTATTGGAAAACATCTTGGAATTTGTAGAGAGACCAACAGAGTGGCTTGAGAGTGCGGAGTTTTATAAGATAGGTGACTAAGGGGCTAAGCCCCTCTCACCTTTTTTATTCTATTATGCAAATCTCTTTTTTCAAAATGTGTTGTACTGTTCTATAAGCTACGATACTAACAACACCAATCGTTATCATCATGAAAATACATCCGAAATAAATGTATAAATTAACATGGCTCATCTTATAAGCTAAAATCGAAGCTATGGTGATAGCCGCAAGAGGAAATGTAAAAGCCCACCATGATATAAAAAACTCTAATTTTATAAAACTTCTATACATAAAAAAGAGTAAAAATGTAAAAAATAGCCCCAAATTGTACAAAAAACTTGCAAATATATCAAAAGTACCATACATCTTTATATATGCTATAAAAGATAAGGCAGGAGGTGCTATAAAGATAAAAAGAGTGGGTAGAAATTTTTGAGCAAGTTGATGATGAAATATAATCCTATTTACTAAAACAGCTGTGAGTACTATCCAAAAGAAAATACCGATAGAAAAATAGTACATCAAAAAGTTATTATCCAGATAGCCTCCAGCAGCTACTGGAACTAAAACATTTCCAACGATTGGGATGAACCAAGCTGGATTTGAGTGGGCAATTTCTAAATTTTTATTTATCCAAAACGTTATAGTATAAAATGTAAAAAATGTCTGCATTGCTATGCCTATATACATAAGTATATGAGAAAAATTAGCATGTATAGGATGAAAAACAATAGAAACCAATAAAAAGGAGATAGATGATGCTGCAAAAAAGTTAATACGTACAGGATGAGCAAACTCTTTTTTAACTTCATCAAAGTGTAAATATATCTTTGATATGTAAAGAAACAAGATAAGGATAAACACCACTAAATCCAAATAAGCAAAACCTATACTTAAGCCAGAAAATAAATCAAAAATTTCTGTATATTTTTGAAAAACTATGCTTAAACCTGACAAACCCATAACCACAGCAAACATCATGATAGGAAAAAATTTTATTCTATTTGAGGGTATCGCTTGACATTGCATTTCTTCTAACATTACTCTTCTCCATTTTTATATAACATAAAAGTTTTAATTGCACACTCAATTCTCTTTGGAATATCTAAGGCTTTATAGTCCATAAAATCTATCTGAATTTTATAAACAAGCACTCCTTCTACACTAAAACTAAATACCAAATAACCTCTATAAAGTTTGCTTTTTAATGTTTTCTTTCCAGGATTGGCTTTATCATTTTCATACACAATCACTTTTACATGTAAAGATTTATTTTGTTTTACATGTAAGCCCTCCGCATACTGGTGCAACACTGAGTTTACACTCTTTTTAACATCCTCAAGCAAAACATACTCAAACAAGTCAGAATTGGAATAAACTGCCTTTTCTGCCAATACTTCTATCTCATAATTACCAGAAGCGATGAGTAGTTGTGCATCATGAAGTAGCGTTTTTTCATATACTTTATCAAAGACTACTACTTCTTTATAACATGATGGCTTTTGTGTAAAAAATTTTTCACCTATATACTCATACACACTAAAAAGTATAAGGAAACCAATAAGTAAGGATACAAGATAACACACTTTTTTCAACATTTGTTTTAACCAAACTAAATATAATCTATAATTAACATAGAATTTAAAAAATCAAATAATACAATTATTTTGAACATATGTCAATAATTATGTTATAATTCAAAAAAACGAAGGGATACATATGGGAAGATGCAAAAAGTATAGAGAATACTCTATAAAACCTGAAATCAAATCATTCGCCCCATGCTGTAAAAAACCAACACAAACGATAGAGTTAAACCATGATGAGCTAGAGGCGATTTTTTTGATGGACTTTCAAGATTTGTATCAAGAAGATGCTGCAAAGATGATGAATATCTCAAGACCAACGCTCTCTCGTATCATAAAAAGTGCTAGATTCAAGATAGCAAGTACTCTTATAAATGGTGCAAAGTTGCATATAAATGATGAAAAAAAAGACTTTATAGTAGCATTTTGTTCTGAGGGCAATGAAGAGTTTTTAAGCATGATGCCAAAACAAAAATATCTTCACTTTTATAGTATAAACGAGACACAAATCACCTATATCAAATCCATAGAAAACCCTATCTATCAAACAAGTGAAAGACCAAGTAAAATCTTTCCAAACATCCTAAAAAAAGAAGGTGTCAACTTCTTTTTGGCCCACTCTATCGGTGAAGGACTTAAAAACTCTCTCCTTGCACAAGGCATACATGTAAAAGAGGTACAGGCTATCTCCTCGCTTCATGATATTCAAAAACTTTTTAACTAAAAAAGAGTAAGCTTTTCACAAAGATACAAGGAAAATAGAAGATGAAAAAATTATTGCTCGTTGGTTTATGTTTACTGACTTCACTTACATATGCTTCCAATGAAGAGTTTGCAAAAGAGTTTTCTTACAGTACTTCATATAAAGCAGCCCTTCTAAAATCAAAAGAGACTCATAAACCGATGATGATACTCTTTGTAACTACATCTTGTCCTTGGTGCACAAAACTAGAAAATCAAACACTGAGTAAACCAAGGATAGATGGGTATATCCAAAAAAACTTTACACCAGTTATCTTGGATAAAGAGTTAGATACTTTTCCAAAATCTCTAGACCCGCAAGTTGTTCCTACTATCTACTTTGTAAACCCAAAAGATGAAAAACAGTTTAGTCAAATCATCGGATATAAAGCTCAAAAAGAGTTTTTCGAGCTTTTAAAAAAAGCTAAATCACACTATACGGAGTAAAAAATGAAATTTTTATTGTTATCTTTTTTACTCTTGTCTCAAGCTTTTGCACTTACCCCTTTTTCACTTGAAAATCTCTCAAGCCTCAATCCAAAAGTACTCGATAAGAAAAAAAGTCTTGATCCTAAGTTTAAAGAACTTTTGGAAAAAAAACTTCAACAAAAACTGGAAAGTATTGGGATTAAAACGCAAAGTAACAGCTTTTCCAATCTTCTCATCAAAATAGACAGCACTAAAGTAGGTGAAAAATTTTTATGCTATATAAGTTTGGTACTTGTAGAGGATGTTGTGATACAAAGAGATAAACCAACAAAAGCTATCGCTATCACTTACTCGAAAGATGATAAATTTGTAACGAACTTTTTTGAAGAAGATGTTTTAGAATCTATAGAATTTTTACTTGATGATTTTGCAACACAGTATAGTGAAGAAAATGAGATATAAAAAGCGCGATGCCAATAAAACATAAAAGTTTTATTGGCATATAGTTTTTAGAGGATATTATTAAATAAAATTGCAATTCCCCAAACAAAGTAAATAGCCATCCATGCCACTAAAATAGCAAGCGTATAATTGCCAAGTTTAGTCACAATAGCATCTTTTGAACCATCAAAAATACCTTCATTTTTGCCAACTTTCCAAGCCATAGTCAGAAGGTAGCCCACACCTATAAATCCAAAGACAACAAATGTTAATAGAAACATTGCGATAGTTGGTATCTCCAAATTTACAGGATAATCATAGATACTGTATCCAAGTTTAGACATAATATCAAACCTTATCAATTCTCTCATACCAGAAATAAGCAATGCAACCACAACAAGAACGCCAGTGGTTATATAACTATTTTTATTCATTTGTGACATCACTAAAAGAACTACAACACCAATTACAATCATCAAAGAAAGAGGATGGAAGAGATATCCGATTTGAAGCATCCATAGAGCAAAAGCTACTGCACTAATCAAAAGCCCAACAACAGCCATCTTTGTTCCTAATGACGCTGTATATTTGATATATGCTTCATCAAAATCTACTCTTGTAGATAAAAACTTACTATAGTTTTGTAAAAATATTCCAACCACAGGGATACTCAAACTCACCATAAAAGCAAATCTTATAACCTCAAGGTTAAATGTCCAACCGCTATCATCCACTACTCCATTTGGGGCATACATCTGCATCCACTGTTCTGGCATAATCGAAGTTACTGCAAAATTATGCATCAAAATCCCCGCAAAAACCAAAATACAAAAAGCTAAAAGTCCTATCAAAGTACTTCCGCTTTTTTGTCCTTTATTTGCATAATAATACCAATAGTACATACTATATCCAACAATAAGTGTATAGATAAATATAAATACCCACATCCCAGATAATGTATTTGCTACATACCAATTTGGATCATAAATAACTTGTGTAAATAATAAAGGGGCAACACCTAACACAATGAGTATAGATATGCTTATCTTGCCTGTTTGAATAAGGTGTGGTGTAAGCATTTTCCAATGGTTATCTCTTTGTCCTTTAGTAGAGCCATATAAAGATAAGCCCATAGAACCCAAAGACAAAAGTACAAATGCCGCATGCAATGCCCACGTTAAAACATAAAGTACTTGAAAAATTATTGGATAAAATGGGACTCCCGCTGGGTCCCTAAGTGCTAATAATACTGATGCATCCATAATCTCTCCTTAATAGTTTTGTGATGCAAAATATTCGGCTATTGCATCGTATTCAGCTTCTGGAAGCTTAAGTGTTGGCATATAAGACATTCCGCCATCGCCTATAGCATAGAGAATACCTTTTATACCCTCTTTATCCATACCCGTCAATCTGTCTTTCATAGGTCTGAATACTCCTGTTTTCTCCAACGAGTGACAGTTTGAGCAAGACATTTTTGCTAAAAGTTCTCCTGCTTGAAGCTTATTCTCATCAGTAATAACTTTAAGATTTTTAGGGACAAATGGGTTAAGTACCAATAATCCTTTTTCCGCGATAATAGGTAACTCGCTTTTGATACCCTTGCCTGGTACATCACGACTTATAATTTGATTTGAGTAGATATATTGTCCTGCAACATATGGTTTTCTCATTGATTCTCTGAGTTTTTCACCTGACCATAAACCACCAATTAAGATAACAAAAATCATAGCGACAGCAAAAGCTGGATGAATCATATTTGGTTTAAAAATTGCCAATGCAAAATACACCGAAAAAACAAGCGTAAGAATAACTCTATTTTGAATAATCACATCTTTTGAAAAAGCAAATACAGCGTGAGCATTATCAGGCAATGTTCCCATGTACCAGATAAAGAAAATAAGAGTCATAAAGCCACCAATCAGACTTACGACACCCATTTTTTTACTAAGCTCGGCTGATAATTCAGGGGTTTCTTTTCTCATAGAGCTAGATATTACTAACCCTATAACACCTGAAAGCATTATCATAAAACCTATTCTTAAAAACATATGAGGAAAAGTATTTACTCCAAAGAAAGCATCACTTGCACTTCCTGTTGCATAATAAGCATCTGTTCCTGGCCACATCATAAAACTTATAATCCCGATGATAAGAGCCAAAGTTCCAACGGAAGCTAATGCAAAAGTATATGTCAACTTTAAGTGTGTTTTCCTATCAATTTTGTTGATAAAATAAACAAGGACAAAAACACCAATAACCTCATACACAAAAAATACCCACTCTGTCGCCCATACCCAAACAAAGTTATGGATAAGTGCACTAATCCCACGAGGACTTGCAGCTGTAGCTGTGTACCAGATACCAGGACCTGTGATAGAACCAATCACATAAGAAAATATAAGTAAAAACATACCATATTTTTTCATATACGGATAGTAGTCCGCTCGGTTTTCTTTATAAGCTTTATGTGCTAAAAAAGCAAAAAGCATAGCCGCTCCTACGGAAGTATGTGAAGCTAAAATGTGTATAGTGCCCGTTATACCCATCATCCAAGCGCTTCCGTAATCTGGAAAATAAAACAATGGAAATTGCCCTATTACATCCATGAAGTCTCCTTTAATAAAAAATTTTATTTCATGTTATTATAAAGAAGGTGTGTTAAATAAGTGTTAATTTTAATTAATATTAAAATAAATGATAAATTTAAAGAGTAAATTAAGATATAAAAAATTTACATGTAATAAAAAAGCTTTTTGTTTTTAGTTTAAAGCTAAAGCCTTTGAGATTATATAAAGCAGTAAAACACAAATGAGATATGTTTTCACTAAAAATGATAAATTGAGCTTTAAAACCTCTGTTGTACTTACCCCATACCTTGCATGTAAAGTAAGGTTTAAACCAGAAAAAGGAGAAGTAGAAACAGTACTAGCCCAAGCCATCAAAAAGGTTATCGCCACAAGCGTATGGTCAAACACTTGTAACATATGTCCAAAGATAGAGATAGAGATAATGGCATGTACTCCAAACATAGATAAAAGGATAAAAACAAATAAAACCAAAGCCGCTATCTTATAGTCATAATAATCAAACGGGAACTCAAACCCAATCCCTGAAAGGATTGTGCTTACACTCACACCAAATACTCCAGCTATTAAAAAAAGAGAAATCTCTGTCTTCATACGAGGAAGCTCTGTACTGATATGATTTGAAAAGCTACTTATGGCATTTGTAAATCCCTCTTTTATAGGCAAAACCAAGATAGCTAAGAAGATACAAAAAAGCGAGATAAGTACTATAATCTTTACATGTGGATAAAAATGATTTGTACCAAGAACCAAAGTAGCTAAAGAAAATGGCAAGATAAGATTTTGATAACTCAAAGGGAAGCCTTCAAATGCTTGGATATCTTTATCTTGTCGTATATCCAAAAAAGTCAGTATGAAAACAAATAAGGCCATCGTTAGCCCACTACCGATAATATACATCAAATTTACTTTTGGGGTAAATGTCAAAGCTGCACCAAATGCTACAAAAAATGGAGACCAGTAAGCATCTGAACTAAATGCTCTTGTAAGCAATATTATCTGTAAAGAAGTCAATTTTTGTGCTTTTTTATAAAACTTATCAGCCACCAGCAAAAGTGCTGAGAGATTTATCACAGAGGCAAATAGATGCAAGCTGATATAAGTTTTTATAAAACTTTTTTTGCCCTTAGGCATATCCACTAATTTTTCTGTTTTGGGAGTTGCCATAAGACGTAAAAAACCCACCCCAATAAGAAGCGTTACAAGGTACTGATTGATAGCAAAAAGTTGTGTTATATTTATCACATAGCCTTGTATCAAAGCAATTCCAAGAAATATAGTAGATAAAGCAAGCAAGATATAAAGAACTTTTTTATTTGCTAAAGATGAAAATAAAAAAACAACACTCAACCACAAAGGAAGAGCACTAAGTAAAATCACATCTTGATTGAAAAAGTAGCTATACAGTGTCAATAAAAAAGATAAAAGTATAAGAACACCTGAAATTTTTTGCATTTCGGATTATACTCTCTTTTTATTTTCACTACCCATAAAAAATCTTACATGTAAAGAATTTTTGGTAGGAAAAGAAGTGCCCTTTTTTCCTCAACAACACTCTTGTTCACACTTTTCTAAAGCGTAAATCGCCTCTTCATCACAAGCTTCTTCAAAGAGTTCGATAATATAAAAAGCGTTTGAGCACACAAGATATAACAAAGCCTCAGAAGGGTCTTCTTTAGGGTCTCTGCTATAGTATGCTTCTGGTATCCTAGCGATAAACTTTTCCCAGTAAACATTGTTGTACTCTGAATTTTTACAAATCCTCAGTAGATTGTCAATCACCCCACATGCATTTTCAAAGCAGTCTATACCTGTAAAAGATACATAGCTTTGATCTACTCGGATTTCCTTCTTTTTTTTACAATTACACATTTTACTGCCTTTTACTTTTTGTATAATTTTATAGCGAATTTAGCTTCAACTATACGCTTTTATGTGCACAAAAAATAACATTTGCAAAAAGTGTGCCAAAAGGATGGATTATGAGGCAGAAGTCTCAAACGTGAGATTTCACTACGTGCTTAAAACTTTAGAACAGCAAAAGAAGATTTTGATAAAATTATCGCTTCTCATCACAAAACACTTCTATCGCATTTTTGATATTTGTCAATTTATTAGGGTTCCCTTGTAAGTTTTTCATAAAATCAGCTTTGTCTTTTCCATCATCCAACTTCATCTCTACTATCTTATCTATTATTTGTAGAAAAGTATCAAATGGCACATTGTCCCCTTTTCTAGTAAAATAGATAGCTCTTTGCAGAGTTACCATAGGATTTATACTCATCTGTTTTAAAGGATTGTATTTGCTATTGAGATAGATAGTAAAATCTTCTCTTAAATCAACTTCTTTAATTGTAAATAATCTTTTTTTTGTATCATAGATACACTCAAAAGCTATCTTGGTTGAAGCAAAATCAAAGCCACTTACTAACTCTTCTAAACTTTTATTTTTGTACTTTTCTCGATACACCAGTTGATAAATATCATGGTTGTATTTATAAGTATATGAATTGTTTGAGTACTCAAAATAATCTTTATTCATTGCATCATTTAAAATCTCAAAATCTTCTTTCGAGGGGAAAAACAGATCCAAATCACTAAAAGTATCATGCTTCAAACAAGAACCAGCTAAATAAATGGTTATTTCTTCTTTATCTATATGGCTTATAACGAGATTTTGAAAAAACTTATTCAATTTTCTATTTACATTATCTAATCTATAATCCAATAAACTCATTTGCTCTAATGGCAATAATTCTTCATATCTTTTAAAAAAATCATATATCATAATTTATCCTCGTTATTTAGGGAATTATATCATTTTTCATTCTTGTTTATTGCTACGATGATAACCTAATTTTTTGATCCGGCTACAATAATTCATACTAAGAGTTTTTAGAATTGAAAAGTTAAAATAAGAGTATAAAAGAGATAAAAAACATGAGAAATAATAAATATACTAAAGAGTTTAGAGATGAGACAGTTGAGTTGATTTTCGATAGTGAAAAATCTGCGATTTAGATAGCTTAAAGTAAAAAAAGGGAGGGCAGAGCTAAACTCTAAACTTTCTTTACATGTAAGATTTTTAAAATCTCTTTTTTCAGAGGGATGAGTTTCCCTTGTATGATATCCCAAATCTCTTCAGAGTCTATACCAAAGTAGTCATGGGCTATGATATTTCTAAAGTCTTTTATCTTCTGCCATGGGATTTGGCTTTGTTGTTTTTTAAAGTCATCATCTAAACGTGAGATAGTTTCTCCGATAACTACAAACTGCATCATCGTAGCATCAAAACTCTTTGAATCATGATAAAACTCATCTGCACTCAAAAAATCTTTTGAATACTCCTATATCTTATCGATACACTCTATCAAAGCTTCTAAATGCAACTGTATGTTAGACATATACAACATCTTTTAAAATGTGTTTTTTAGCATATGGCTTGAGATATTTTTCACGTGCTAGGTCAACATTTCTTCCAAAAGCATTTGAGAGATATTTTTTCAAGGAAAGTTTTAAGTCATGTATATCTTTAGTGCCTTCTTCTATGTCGATAAGAAGGTCAACATCACTGTTTTCTTTTTGCTCATCTTTTGAAAACGAACCAAATAACCCTATCTTTGTGATGTGATAGTTTTCTAGTAAAAATTTGCGGTTTTGTGTTAGAAAATCCAAAATTTCTTTTTTTGTGTTCATGGTTGAGTACTCTTCCTTTTACACTTGCTACATGCTTGACTATATCACAATAGCAACAAAAAATCAAATAAAATTTCAAATCATTTTTAGCACATAAAGGGAGAAAGAAAAAGCGTGGCGGACAGAGAGGGAAATCATTATTAGAACCTACATAGCCACCAATCCCTATATTTAGAGGGTTTAAAGACATTTTATTTCCTTTTTTCATTTAATTATATCTAAAAATGTTGGACACTTGTTGGACATAATCAAAAATAACAATCCCAACTAGTATCATAAACACTAAAAGTTTCAATTCTTCTCATTCACATGCTTTATAAAAATGTACTTTTAATAACCTTGCTCATTGAGTATTTTATAATTATTGCACACCTCCGTAACTCCACCATCACATACCTTTCCAAAAAGTTCTTTGGACTGTTTGTAATCTTGCTTAACTCCTTGCCCACTTAAATACATCCAGCCAAGATTATAACAGCCCTCAACATCTCCACCATCACATGCTCTTTTAAAGAACTCTACTGCTTTAAAATAATCTTGTTTAACTCCTTGCCCGTTTAAATACATAATTCCAAGATTATAGCACCCCCTAGTACCACCACCATCACATGTTTTTTTATAAAGTTCTATCGCTTTTAAATAATTTTGTTTAACCCCTTGCCCATTTAAATACATCACTCCAAGATTATAACATCCCCTAACACTACCACCATCACATGTTTTTTTATAAAGTTCTATCGCTTTGAAATAATTTTGTTTAACCCCTTGCCCATTTAAATACATCACTCCAAGATTATTACATCCATCAGCATATCCACCATCACATGCTTTTTTGTAGGATTCTACCGCTTTAAAATAATCTTGCTTAACCCCTTGTCCACTTTTATAAATCAGCCCAAGATTATTGCACCCTAAAGCATACCCACCATCACATGCCTTTTTATAAAGTTCTGCTGCTTTAAAATAATCTTGTTTAACCCCTTGTCCAGTGTCATAAATCAGCCCAAGATTATTGCACCCTAAAGCATATCCACCATCACATGCCTTTTTATAAAGTTCTACTGCTTTAAAATAATCTTGTTTAACCCCTTCCCCATTCTTATAGTTAAGTCCAAGATTATAGCACCCTAAAGCATACCCACCATCACATGCCTTTTTATAAAGTTCTATCACTTTAAAATAATCTTGTTTAACCCCTTGTCCAGTGTCATACATCACTCCAAGATTATAACAGCCCTCAACATCTCCACCATCACATGCTCTTTTAAAGAACTGTACCGCTTTAAAATAATCTTGGTTAACCCCTTGTCCATTGACATACATAAAGCCAAGATGGTTGCATCCATCAGCATATCCACCATCACATGCTTTTTTGTAGGATTCTACCGCTTTAAAATAATCTTGGTTAAGGTAAAAGTTAAGTCCATCTTTAACATCGCCACTCCAAAGAGAAATTGCAAAACCAAATAAAATCATAACAATAAACTTTTTCATTTTCTACCCCAATAAAAACAACTTTTAAAAAATTATTACCAATACTAGCTTATTCTTTGGTTATTTAAGCTTATCCTAGTTGTAAAAATTATGTAGCCACAAGCCCAAATACTCCTTTTTTGATAAAACTTTTTAAAAGTTTTCTTACAATAAGTCCCCTTTTGGGACTTGTAGTAAGTCATTCTTGCATCAATTTTAAAATAATTTTCAATTTTTACATTTTTTATCAAAAAAGTTTCTATAATTAAATTAAATACATTCAAAGGGGCTAAAAATGGAAAGTTTAAAAGATTTAGAAATAAATAATTTAACATTAAAAGAAGTTGTAATAGATATTGATAATAATAAGCTAATAGTGCATTGTTTAGATAGAAAGATGTATAAAAAATCATATTTTAATTATTTGGATTATTTAGAACATATTAAAGACATTAAAGAAAAAATAATTTTTACTATGAATAATGGTGTAACCATCCCCATAATATAGAC
>DKEY01000148.1:4823-6258 GCA_002469305.1 Sulfurospirillum sp. UBA6810 | reverse complement strand
AATAGTTTGGTATATCAATTCCCCACGGTTTTTCTATCGTAATAGAAGAAATAAGTGTTAATAAATTATCCATGACGAGCCTCCCCTCTAGCTTTTTGCCACTCTTGTTTAAAGCCATCCTCTGCTCTTACCATATCATCTAAACTTTGTGTTGTAGAAAACAACTCTTCAAGTCTTGAATCAAGAGAGATATAAAAAGTTTGGGGCTTTGTACCTTGTGCTTCTTTGAGTACAGATGTTGAAAAATTACTCATGAGTTTATAAACTTCAGAGTTTTTATCATTACTGTCTCCAAAAACTCTCGCACCACCGATACAAGTTTCAACACAAGCGGGTAAGAGTCCATTGTCCACTCGTTGTGCACAGAAGTTGCATTTATCTGCTGTTTTTGTTTTTTTATTGAAATATCTCTTATCATAAGGGCAAGCACTGATACAGTAACCACAACCCCAACATACTTCGTTATCTACGACAACGATGCCATCTTCTCTTTTAAAAGTGGCTCCTGTTGGACAAACTGGAACACAAGCAGGTTCATCACAGTGATTACAAAGTTGTGGAAGAAAGCCTTTTCTTACATCAGGGAATGAGCCCATCTCAGTCTCTGTTACAAAGGTTCTGTATTGTTCGTGTGGTACTTCATTTTCTACTTTACACACAGAAGTACATGCTTGACATCCTATACACTTTCTAAGATCAAGTACCATGACAAAGTGTTTGCCCTCTTGACCTATGTGTCTAACATCTTGCATATCACGACCAGGTATTTTCATCGAAAATGCACTGGCATCAGTATCTGCAATCATCGCAAACGCTGTTGTTGCAAGTCCTTTTTTCAAGAAACCCCTTCTTGAGTTGTCTTTAGACATATCTACTCCTTTTTAAATTTTTAAATCTAAAAAGAAGTCTAACAATACAAAGGGAGAAACTAGGGAGAGAAGAGAGTTATGAGAAGGTGATAGTAAAAATCGCTCCTTTTTGTGAATTTTCTATCTCTATTTTTCCATTATTGTTTTTTTCTATAATAGTTTTTGTCATGTAAAGACCTATGCCTGTGCCACTTTTAGCCTCTTTAGTACTAAAATATGGCTCAAAAATTTTATCTATTGGACTTACTTTAATCCCTCCTGCATTGTCTTGTATGCTTATGATGGATTTATCTTCTTTTTTATGGGATAAAATACAAATACAAGCATCTTTGATATTTCGTTCTATTAAGATATCTTTTGCATTACTGATGATATTTAAAAGCGCTTGAGAGATTTCATTGGGATAGCAAAAAATTTCAAAATTATCTTGTATATCTATCTTGCACTCTATATTATTGTTTTTTAAAGAAGCACTCATCAGTTTACTGACACTTGAAATTATATCTTTTATGTATGTTTTCTCTTTTTGCTTACCTGATGAAAAAAAGTTTCTAAAATCATCAATA
>DKEY01000148.1:0-4715 GCA_002469305.1 Sulfurospirillum sp. UBA6810 | reverse complement strand
GCGATATTTCCTATCATCTCACCCATGCTAGCAAGTTTACTTTGATGTGCTAAAATCCTCTCTCGCTCATTGGCTTCTCTCTCTTTGATGAGTCTGAGCTGTATCTCTTGTTCTATCTTGATTTGAAGGTTTTTGTTTAACTCTTCGAGTTCATTTTGGCTTTTTTTTAGTTTGTCATTTGACTCATCCAACTCTTTTAAAATCTTGTCAAATCCATAATTTATAACCATGATTGTAATAAGCACTAAGATAATCATCACTATCAAACTTTGGAGTATTGCTTTTTGAAGAGTCTTTTTTGAGTGTAAAATATCTTGTAAAAATACAATTTCAAAATCATTCTCTTTATCTATCCCCTCTCCTTTGATGGTAAACGGTAAGTAGATTCCCTCTTGGGTTTCTATCTGTGATGCTATTTTTACTTTGTTGTTTTTTATGATATTTGATATCGTATCATCACGCTCTAACATAAAAATCATATCTTTACTGCCAGATTTGGTGTAAGTTAAAAAAGCATAGATATTGATAAGCTTTCTAATCTCAGATAAAAAATAATTTGGATCTATGATAAAGACGACATATCCTATGATATTGGAGTTTTTATCTCTCGCTTCTGAGACAGTATGATAGTTAAATGCGCCTTCATTAAACCAAAAGCCATCATATGCTGTTGTTTTATCTACATAAGGCAAGGTTTGTTCTGGCATCTGCCCAAAATATGTCAATAGATTACCCTTTTTGTCATAAAAACAAAAAGATTTAAGATGGGGATTTTCTTTTGTGATGACATTCCATCTTGGTTTACTTAACTTAGCAAGAGCCTTTGCATCAGTATTTGCAAACGCCTCTTTGATACCATAAGAGTTTATGTTGGCATAACCTCTGTTGATATAAAACTTTTTTGTTCTACTAAGCGTTTCTTTGTAAACTTGTTCTACTCTTTGAAGTTCTGCATTTTGATTGAGTATTGCAAAATCTTTGATATCTTGGTATCTGATAAAAAAGAATATCGCAGAGAGAACGATAAATATAGCCAAAACAAGTATTATCGTCTTTGTTTTAACTGGTAAAAATTTTAATTTACTATCATATCTCAAGCATATATCCTATACCGTATATATTTTTGATACACTCTTTTCCTATCTTTTTACGAATTTCTTTTATGAGAGCTTTGAGAGCTTCTTTGGTTGGAGTTTCAAACTCCCAAATATAATCATAAATATCATCAAAACTTACACTTTGATTAGCTCTTTTTATCAGATACTCTAGTAGTCTGCTCTCTGTTTTTGAAAGCACGATGGGTTTATTGTTATGCAATACACTTTTGGTACATGGATTGTAAATACTCTCTGGACTTAACTTTATCTCTAGGTTGCTATCCACTAACTCTAAAGCTACAAGTTTAAAAGCTTCTATGAGCGTATCTTTGTTATAAGGCTTAGTCAGATATTTCGTTATTTTAAGCTCAACCGCTCTCCAAAGATAGCTCTGTTCGGTATGGGCTGAGAGTATAATAATAGGAATTTTTTTGTTAGTCTGTCTTATGCGTTTTATGGCTTCAAGTCCATCCATATGTGGCATACAGATGTCAAAGATAAGAACATCGTAACTGCTAAGAGTCATCTCTTCCATCGCACTTACGCCATTACTTACCGCTACTACATTTTGAAAAAAAAGTTCTAGTATTTCAGTAACATTTTTGCGAATACCATCTTCATCTTCTGCATAAAGTACTTTTTTATCAGACAATATATCTAAAACGTCACAGTTTTCCATCAAATATCCTAAAGCTAAGTGAAACAATTATACCAAAAAATAAAATTCCCCCTTACATGTAGAAGATTAGACTATCTTCGTTTTTGCTTTGCGTATGATTTTGATGTTGTTGAGTATCTTCACAGCACTCAAAGTGAGGATAGTTCCTATGATGATGGAGTAGCTTATGTGCTCTCCTAGGAAAATCACACTCAAGATGATGGCAAAAAATGGTACTAAAAAGATAAATGAGCTTACCTCGTTTGCACCAAGTTTTTCTATCCCCACAAAGTAGATAGAGGTTGCAAACGTTGTTGAAACTATCGCGAGGCTAAGGATATTGAGCCAAAAGATACTATCAAACTTTTCATAAGCTATCGTAGTTACATCCAAGAAAAAGATCATCACTATGATAGTTGTGATGACGTACATGTAAAAAGTAAATACCATAGGAGAAGTGTTTGTACTTCTTGAACTGATTATCGTCAAAAGTGCCCAAAGAACAGAAGCTGACAAAAAGTAGAGATTGTCTATGCTAAAAATCTGCTCTATACTAAATGACCAAACATCTAAGATAGTCATAACTCCAAGAGCTCCTAAAAACAACGCAAAGATATGTTTTCTCTCTATCTTCTTGCCAAAAAACAGAGCCATGATGATAAAGGTATTGATAGGGATGAGTGAAGTTACCAGTGAGCCACCAAGACTTGCTGTTCCATACTTTGTACCCAAAAAGTAGCACTTCATATACACTATCATGACAACAGAAGCTAAGATAACAAGTCCCAAGCTTTTTTTACTGATAACGAAGTATTTTTTCATATAGACTAAAACAGGTGCGAGTGTCACTAGGGTAAAGATATTGCGAAAAAATATAAGCTCATACTCGTTTATATAGTTTGAAAGTACCTTTGCATTGACCCAAGAGCCTCCCCATCCAGCCATCGCTAGAAAGAGTAAAAAGTAAAATAGATTTTTGTTTGTTTGTTGTTCCATGTCACATCTTTTTTTATTGGAAGTTTACATCAAAAAACTTTACATGTATAGAATAAAATTGCTCTTTTTGAGAAGTTCTTTTGGAGAGTAGCCATATATCTTTTTAAAGTTACGTATAAAATGAGACTGGTCACTAAATCCCATCTCCGCACTTGCTTCTAAAAGACTTTTGCCCCTAAGGATGGACTCTTTTGCCTTATCTACTCTTTGAGTGAGGATATAGTTGTGAGGGGTTAATCCGATATCTGATTTAAAAACTCGCAAAAAGTGATATTTGCTTAGGTTAAAATTTTGTGCCAAATCATCAAGTAAAATGTTTTCAGAGATGTTATCATTGATATATTCGATAGAGCCTTTTACGACTTTTTTATCATCAAAAAGCGGCGTAAAATCACGCTTCGAACTCGCATAGTTTTTTATCAGATATGAGAAGGCTTCGATGGCATTTATCTCGATAAACATCTTCTCTTCTTTTCTGTATGCACTGAGAAAAAAACGATAAAGCAAACGGTACAAATCCAAATCATCTATGATGTGTTTGCTAAAGATAGGCATCTTTACTTCATGGTACATTTGCTCATAGATATTGACCATAAACTCTATCTTTGGATAGACGTTTGTATAACTCCACGTATGCGAATCACCACCATGAACATCGCCTGGGTTTATGATGCGTGTTGAGTACTGATAAGAGAGACTTGATTGGTTTGCACTTATGGATTTGAAAACTCCACCATGCGTTATACCTATGGTGTAAGTATCATGAAAGTGTTTGCTAAAAAGTCCATTTGAATTTTCTACATCTTCAAATTCTGTGTTGTTGAGTGAGCTTAAAATCATGCGACATTATAGCAAAAGTCGTTTACATGTAAGAATGTTTGAGTAAAAAGTTTAGAGTTTAGACCGGACCCCTTTTACTTCATTTTAAACTTCCCTCATCCATCTTTTGCTCTCTTGATAGTATCCAAAAGTACTCTCTTTTAGGCTCTCCTATGACTGCATAAGAGTAATCCTCAGCCAACATGAGTATCCAATAATTTCCATAAAATGGTCTAAAAAAACTCACTTTGAGTTTTGAGTTACTCTCATCTGTGGCATACGCAACGCCTTGTGCCTCTTTTTTTGTTCCATCTTCAAGTGTACACTGGTTCAGTACTTTGATATCTCCATCATCACGCAAAGTATATGTAGCACTCACCTCTTCACAGCCAACCTCAAAAGAGTGTTCATATCTTGCTATCTCATACCAAGTTCCAAGATATCTGTTTATATCTACTTTTGAAACAGTATCAAGAGGTGGGGATTTCATCGAACACCCTGCAAACCAAAACGCAAAAAGTAAAAGTACATATCTCATCTTTTCTCCTTTGTTTCAAGTATCTCTCTTGTTTTGATATGGCGATATTCAAACATAGTTTTTAACTCACGCATCATAAATGAGTTCAAAAGAGTCCCAAAAAAACCAAAAGGCATCTTAAACTTTACTATATCTGTGAGCTCACAAAAATCACCCACTTGCTTAAAACTATGGGTATGTTCCCACAGCGCAAACGGAGATTTTAAAGCCACATCTACTAAGAGATTTGGACGCTCAAGTTTTGCTATCTTTACTTCCCATTTAGTTGGGATAAAGTACTTGATGCTTGTTATCTTGAGCACTTCGCCCTCTTTTGCTTGAAAGTTTTCATTCTCCAAGATTACTTTTGTATCACTTGGGGTTATAAGCTTGATATTTTTGCTTTGTAGATGAAAATCAAACAGCGCTTCCAAATCACAACGTATAAGGGAAGTTTTTTCATATATTTGCATGACTTCCTCCTTTTTGTGTTATTTTACATGATAAAAAGGTTTGTTTGTAGCTTTTTTTTGTTAGTTGATATTATAATTTTAAATAGTACAAGAGGTCTTTTTAAAAGACCCCTTGTAAATATAAAACTAAATTTTGCCTTGGTCTTTAAGTTTTT
>DKEY01000008.1:3817-8440 GCA_002469305.1 Sulfurospirillum sp. UBA6810 | reverse complement strand
AGTGCTATATTCATAACCAAATCAGGCTTTACTTCATTGATAAGTGCGACTAAAGCCTCCACATCATCCGCATCAATACTCGCAGTTGCTATATCTACGCCTAAGTCTTTTTTTATTTCACTTGCTATCTGGTCACATTTTGATTTTGTTCTACTTGCGAGGGTTATTTCACTAAATACATCTGTATTCATCGCACATTTTTTTGTAACAACTCTACTAACGCCACCCGCGCCAATGATTAAAACTTTTCCCATTTTACTGTCCCCTTTTTGCTGAACAAGTCCAGCCAAAATTCCTCGCGACTAAAGCACGAAGTATTACTTCTGTATTCATTCAATTACCTTTTCAATGTTTTTAAAATCAACCGTGCATGTTCAAGTGCACGAGAACGGTGTGAAAGCTCTTTTTTAACACTCTCATCTAACTCACCCAAGGTTTTATCAAATCCTTTTGGGATAAACATAGGGTCATACCCAAAGCCATTGTCTCCTCGCGCTTGTGCTATCGTATCTCCGTACATCCAGCCATGAACACAAAACTCACCACTCTCACATACGATACCAATAGCAGCCGTATAGTACGCAGGTGTTTTTTCTATCCCTTGCTTTTGTAGCGTAGTGATAAGCTTTTTAAGATTCTCTTCACTCGTAGCACCCTCTCCAGCATAACGTGCACTATAAATGCCTGGTTCTCCATCAAGTATATTGACACTTATACCGCTATCATCACTGAGTACTATAATGCTTTTGTCTTCAAGTTTTTCATAGACTGCTCTTGCTTTTATCAAAGCATTTTCTTTGAAGCTATTTCCATCTTCGATTATCTCAAAAGGCGTCATGACTTCACTATATGCATAGACTTCAAAGTCACTCATCCAAGCTTTCAGCTCTTTTAATTTACCTTTATTTGATGAAGCTAAAACTATTTTCACTCAAACTCCTAAGCTTTACATGTAAAGGAGTATTGTATCAATATTTAGTTTAAAAATGGTTACAGAAAAGATGCAGTTTTTTTACTTTCTTAGCGTATCTTTGAAAAGGTATATCTGTTTTTACCCTCTCGTTTTGAGCTATACATCGCTTCATCGGCTTGACGTAAAAGTTCAAGGATATCTATGGGATTACTTTGAGGATAGATACTCACCCCTATACTTGCCGTTACATGTAAGATTTTATCATGATAAAACACTGGTTCTTGCAGTTTCAAAAGCAATTTTTCTATCAAAATACTTATATCTTTTTCAAACATAAACTCTGATATACCAACTACAAATTCATCTCCACCTAAGCGAGCCACTATATCATCAATACGAAAAGAGGCTTTGATACGAGAGGCCATTTGCTGTAAAACGGCATCACCAAATTCATGTCCATACGTGTCATTTATCTCTTTAAACCCATCTAAGTCAATGTACAAAAGAGCTATTTTTGTATTTTTTCTCAGACAGCTATTCATCGCTTGCTTCATCAACTCCAAGAAGAGATATCTATTTGGTATGGCTGTGAGATTGTCGTATTTTGCTATGTATTCAAGTTCGTTTATAAGCTCCCTATAATGTGTTATATCATGGGCCATTCCAACTACGCCTATGACTTTTTCATCGTTCCCTATCAGTGGTGTTTTTGTAGTTTCGAGGAGAACTTTTTTTCCATCTGTTGCAAATGTTACCCACTCCTCATTGACAACAGCTTTCCCCTCTTTTATGGCTTTATTGTCGTTTTCTCTAAAAAAATCAGCAGTCTCTTGGGCGACAAAAGCATAATCATCACGACCTATAAGTTCTTGCGTAGATACACCATATAGTTTTTCAAAGTTTTTATTACACATGATATAACAGCCCTTCTCATCTTTGAGCCAAATCAAATCAGGTATAGCCTCCATGATACTTCTATTTATAGCTACTGTTTTGAGAAGTTTTTGATGCTCTTTTTCCAACTCTTTTTTGGAATCTCGAACAAGCTTTATCATATTGTTAAGTTTTTCACTAAGCGTACTTACTTCTTTATATCCATTTATCTCAAGATAGTTTTTTGGCAACCCATCTTTATCCCCATCATCCAAAAGTGTTATCACTTCTGATATAGGTTTTAGCATAAAATGTTTTATCACCAAAATCAAAGATATAATAAGTAACAAAGAGATGAAAAGTGTATCTATAAGTGTTTTTTTTATAAGCGCTTGAAGTTCATTTTTCATATCTTTGTTACTTATAAATATGTCTATCTTCCCAAGTATTTTTTCTTTTTCCGAGAGTGAAAAGATAGTCTCGCTCTGTTTAAAGTAGCATTCGTCAAGTTTGTTTGAGTAGATAGTATCGTAAGAATTAAAAGAGGCGATACTCCCATCACTTTTTGTGATAAATCCTGTTACAAAGGCATTTTTACCTACAATTTTTCCCATATTGTAGTCTTCAAGAACTATGGCATAGTGGTGTCTTAACTCTATCTCTGTCAAAAGCATTTTTTCATACTCATGGATAGCATACGCCTCCATAGCACTAGCCAAATTTTTTTGTAGAGTGCTCATACTAAGAGTAGAATTTTTTTGCATTCTCTCTATCAGGTTTTCCTTTTTTGCATTATATATATAAAGCAGATGTAAAGACATGATGGCACTTACTGTTATAAAAACGAGTGCTACCAATACAGTGTAAAATGAAAACTTTTTTTCACTCATGAGCTTCATAATCCTATCTTTACTTATCCATTCCAAGTACATTACGTTTTATAGTTGGAAGTAACTTCTCTATCACTTTTGCATCTACACTCAAGATGGGAAGTTGTATGTTTTTTTCAACTTTATTTCCCAAAAGATGCTCATACATCACTTGTACAGATTTTTCTCCCATCAAAAAAGGTTGCTGCATACCTACAACTACAATCTCTCCTCTTGGTATCATCTCTAAAAACTCTGGCTCTGCATCAAAACACAAAAGGGCTATCTCATCTTGTTTTTTTGACTCTTTTATAGCTTGAAGTGCCCCTTTGTACTTGTCTGAGCCTTGTAACCAAATGGCTCTTAAATCAGGGGTGTTTGCTATCAGCTCTTTTGCATACTCGTATGTCTCTTCATACGAAAAAGTTATCTGTTGCTTTATCCCTCCACCTTTTATCCCCGCTTCTTCTAGTGCTTGCATAAACCCAGCTGTTCTCTCTTTGCCATTTATCCTTTTTTGAGGAATAGCGATAATCCCCACTCTGCCCTCTTGCCAAACTTTATTTTTTAAAAAATCTGCCAAAACTTTCCCTATCTGATATGCTCCACTTTTGTTATCAGAAGAGATATAGGAGACATACTCTCCCTCTTGTGTTCCTATGTCACAGATAACAACAGGGATATTTGCCTCTTTTGCTAACTTTAAAACAGTAGCACAAGCTGAAGAGCTAGTAGGAGAGATGATGATACCATCTACCTTATCATTGATTGCTTGCACGACTGCCTCTAACTCTTTTTTTGCACTATTAGAAGAGTTATAAGTTTGGATTGCATAAGCTAATTTCATGCCTTGTGAAAGAATACCCCTTTGCGTAATTTGCCAATAAGGAATGCTTAAATCAGAAACAATATAAGCTAGTTTTTTTTGCTGATTTTCATTGGCAAGCAAAGGAGTCGATAAAAAAAGAGGAAAAAGACACAGTAGTAAAAAAAATCTCAAGTAAATCATTTTTTCTCCTTCTCCCTTTGGGGATACAGATACTACTTTTTTAAGACATCTAACACATTATATGCCTACTTATGATAAAAATTGCTTAAATTTATAAAAAGAGAGAGTGAAAATCACTCTCCTGCTTTTAGTTTTTCCCAGTACATCTCATACACAGGAAGTGCGTCACCTAAATCCACTTGAAACTCAGAGTTTACCAAGTCCTCTTTTGTAGGGTAGATGATACGGTTGCTTCGTACTTCTTCATCTAAAAGCTCGATAGCTTTTGCGTTAGGAGAGGGATAACCTACATCTTCACTGATAGCCTTTGCAATCTCAGGACGCAGAAGAAAATCTATAAAAAGATGTGCGTTTTCGATATTTTTTGCATTTTTAGNNAATCCCCTCTTTTGGATAAACATAATGGATATCAGGAGACTCTTCATTTGCCATATAATTTTCGCCATTAAAGTTCATGCCAGCAACTACTTCTTGGCTTAGATAAATCTCTTTTGGAGATTCTGAGTTATATACTTTGACATTTGGCATCAAAAGCTTTAGTTTTTCATACGCTTGTTTTATATGCGCTTTGTTTTGGTCATTTGCGCTGTATCCTAAAGTTTTGAGTGTCATGCCAAAAACTTCACGTAAATCATCTGTTAAAAGTAGAGAGTTTTTATACTCGCTCTTCCACAAATCATCCCACTTTGTGATAGCTTTTTCACCAAGTACTTTTGCATTGAAGCTTATGCCTGTACTTCCCCAAAGATATGGTACTGAGTACTCATTTTTTGGATCAAAAGGTTTATACAAAAGTTTTTCATCCAAGTTTTTAAAGTTTTTCAATTTTTTGGTATCTATCTTTGCAAGTAAGCCCTCTTTGGACATCTTATTTACAAAGTAAGTTGAAGGTACGATGATATCATAGCTGCTTGATTTGTCTGTTTTGATTTTTGCATACATCGCTTCATTGCTATCAT
>DKEY01000008.1:3594-3773 GCA_002469305.1 Sulfurospirillum sp. UBA6810 | reverse complement strand
TCCAGTTGTACACATACAACACCTTCTCGCCTGCAAATGCAAGCACACTAAACATAAAAAACACTAACAGTTTTTTCATGATTTTTCCTTCATCAAAAGTTGAGAAATCCAAACGATTACGATTGTAACGATAAACATGATAGCACACAGAGCATTAATCTCTGGTTTGACTCCCAGTC
>DKEY01000008.1:0-3506 GCA_002469305.1 Sulfurospirillum sp. UBA6810 | reverse complement strand
AAAAGTATAAAATCCACTCGCACCCAAATCTTTTGCAGCCTCTATGATACTTCTGTCAAAACCACTCAAACGACTTAGAACAGTCACGATAACAAAAGGCAAACAAAACGTTACATGTGCGATGAGTAGCGAGAAAAATCCAAGTTTAAGTCCGATGAGCACAAAAAGTATCAAAAGTGCTATACCCATCACTATCTCAGGAGAGAGGATGAGGATATAGACCATAGATTTTAAAAACTTTTTACCTCTAAAATGATAACGATATATCGCAACTGCTCCGATAGTTCCAAGCAATGTAGCGATACTAGCACTAAAAAAAGCGATACTCACAGAGTTGATGGCAGCATCTACTAAAGAGCTGTTTTGAAAGAGTTTTTCATACCACTTGAGGCTAAATCCTTTCCATGCAACTGAGTATTTTGACTCATTGAAAGAGTAGAGGATAAGCACAAAGATAGGCACATACAAAAAAAGATAGATAAAAATCAGATAAATTCTATCAAAGAATTTCGTCTTCATTTTTCACTCCTCCTTTTGCTTGAACTTTTGTATAGATGAAAATGAGAAGCATCATAAGGATGGTAAGTATCACACTAGCAACACTTCCAAAAGGCCAATCACGAAATGTTAAAAACTGGTTTCTGATGAAACTTCCGATAATCAAATCTTTTGCTCCACCAAGTAAATCAGGAACAAAAAACATCCCCAAAGAGGGTAAAAACACCAAAATAATCCCAGCTACTATCCCAGGACTTACAAGAGGAAGGATGACTTTGATAAAAAGCTGAAAACCATTTGCCCCCAAATCACGCGCTGCTTCGATATAGCGATAATCAAGCTTTTCAAAAGAGGCATACAAAGGGAGTATCATAAAAGGCAGTAGTGTATAAACCATCCCGATGATAACAGCTGTTTTTGTATATAAAATCTCAAATGGCACCTCAATAATCCCAATCCATAAAAGTAAGCCATTGAGCACTCCTTTGGTTTTGAGTATCGCAACAAGTGCGTAAGTACGTACAAGAGAACTCGTCCAAAATGGGATGATAGTAAGCAACAATGCCCAAGCTTTAAGTGAGCTTGGAAGTTTTGAAAGAGCGTAGGCAAAAGGGAGTGCAAGAATGAGCGTGATAACACTTGTAAGAAGTGAGAGCCATAGAGAGTTTAAAAATACTCCAAAATACAAAGGATCAAAAATCCGCACATAACTCTGTAAAGAAAAGCTAAATTCTAAAAACTCACTACTGCCTTTTGTTAAAAAACTGGCAACAAATACTAAAAAAAAGGGGATAAAAGCAAAAACACTTAGCCAAAGAAACATAGCAAAGATAGAAAATTTGCCAAAACTCCCTATAAAACTATGCTTCAAGTATCACTTCCCAACCCTCTAGCCAATACAGATAGAGTTTTTCTCCCTCACTATAAGAGAGTGCATCTGAGTCTTCATTGTAAAATTCACTTACATGTAAGAAATCTCCACTGGTCATCTCGATGATAAGATCAATCGTCACACCTTTATATATCATCTGGTGCAGTGTTCCTTCTATATAGTAACTCGTAGTGACATCTTCAAGTTTTCTCTCGACTCTAAAATCCTCAGGCCTTAGTACAATAGTTACATTATCTTTGTATATTTTTTCTGCCTGTTTTTTCAAACGAAGCTCTTTATCTAAAACTTCCAAAACAACACTTTGTGCAGTTTGCTCTTTGACATGCGCTTTGAGTTTGTTTATCTGTCCTATAAAATCTGCCACAAAAAGATTTTTGGGATTTTCATATATCTCTTTTGGAGTGCCCACTTGCTCTATCTTGCCATGGTTCATCACTACGATTCTATCACTCATACTCAGAGCCTCTTCTTGGTCATGTGTTACAAAAACAAAGGTGATACCAAGCTGTCTTTGCAACTCTTTGAGCTCAAACTGCATCTGTTTTCGAAGCTTAAAATCAAGTGCACTTAAACTCTCATCGAGCAAAAGAAGTGAGGGCTTGTTGATAACAGCGCGTGCTATCGCCACACGTTGTTGTTGTCCACCACTCAGTTCTCGTGGCATTTTTTTGGCAAAATTTTCCAGCTTTACGATAGCCAAAATCTTCTCTACCTCATCTTTTATCTTTTGCTTTGGATACTTCTTCATTTTCAACCCAAAAGCAACATTTTCATAAACACTTAGATGTGGAAAAAGGGCATAGCTTTGAAAGACTGTATTGGTTCCTCTTTTGTGTGGGGGAACATCTGCGATAGAGTTACCTTTGAGTGTTATCGCTCCAGTGTCTATATTTTCAAATCCTCCAAGGATTCTCAAAAGAGTTGTTTTTCCACAACCACTAGGGCCCAAGAGAGTCAAAAACTCTCCATCAAAAATATCCAGGTTAATATCAAATAAAACTTGACTCTCATCATATGATTTGTTTAAAGAGTCAATTTTAACTAAAACTTCTTCCAATGCACGTCCTATTTTAAAAAATGTTCAGCAAGATTAAATACTATCTCAAATGCAATCAAGATGATGATAATCCACTCCAAAAAAGAGGAGTATTTGTGATTTTGTTCGTTACTCAAGACATTGAGTAACTCTTGGATAATCTCTACTTTTTTGTTTAAAACTTCCAATCTGGAGTTTACATCAAGGTAGCGTATCATCGCTTCATAGTATCTCTCACACTCTGGATACTCCCAAAAAAAATCAGGCGTATCTAAAAGGTCATAGTGCAGATTTATCTTACTTTTTACTAAAAAAAGCTCTCCTATTTTTTTGGAAACTTCTTTTTTATTTAAATTTATCTTGCCATACTTTGAAAGTTGTAGGGGTATATAGGCATTTTCATCTATACTATTTTCTATCTGTTTTTCAAACTCTTCTACTTTTATACTTTGTGCCATAGCATAAGAGAGCGCTATCTTAAGCAAACTATCTTCATCATCCAAAAAGATTGTATCAAGCTTTATGCTAAAAGAGTCTGTTTTTGCATAATCAAACTCTTCTACCATACTCTCTTCAAAACTGTTTATCTCACTCTCTTTGAGAAAATCTAAAAAGAATTTTGTATTATCATAGCTTACATTCCAAAAGATACAAGCTCCAAAAGAAAAGACGATAGCTACTTCATCATCATCTATCTCTACTATCACAACTCCCTTGTTTAGGGTTGCTTTGTAGCGTTGCTCGATAGTTGCATAAAAATCACTTTGAAATTTTTCACATGTAAGGTAGGCGATAATTCGTTTGTTCTTCATAGCTTTTCTTTTCAATAAAATAAGCAAGATTATACACCAAATATAGCTACAATTCAATTACAATGCTATAATGCAAAAAAACGATAATAAAAAGTGAAACTATGTTTGAAGAAATACTACAATCGCAATGGTTTATCCTTTATGGGATTCCCCTTCTTATCTGTCTAGCCCGTGTCACTGATGTAAGTATCGGGACTCTGCGTATCATCTTTGTGGCAAAAGGGCTCAAACTTCTTGCTCCAATCCTAGGTTTTTTTGAAGTGAGTAT